>CAMOVR010000048.1 GCA_946627565.1 uncultured Clostridia bacterium | reverse complement strand
CGGGAGCGGACAGAGAAGTCATTTCCCTTGCCGCGCTTCTTCACGATGCGGACGATCACAAGCTCTTTCAGACCAGGGACAATGCCAATGCGAGAGGTTTCCTTTCTTCTCAGGCCATTGCACCTGAAAAAACAGAGGAGATTATCGCGACGATCAATTCTGTCTCCTTCAGTCAGAACAGAGGGAAAAGACCGGAAACCCTGGAAGGCAAAATTGTCCAGGATGCGGACCGTCTGGATGCCATCGGGGCTGTGGGCATTGCGCGAACCTTCGCTTTCGGAGAGGAACACGGGAGAAGCCTGGATTCATCCATTCTGCATTTCCACGAAAAGCTGCTTCTGCTTAAGGATGAGATGAACACAGAGACAGCCAGGCAGATGGCGGAGGAGAGGCATGCGTTTATGCTGGAATTCCTTAAGCGATATGAGAAGGAGACGTTTTTTAAGTGAAAGATATGCCATCCAGAGTCGCCGACGCGATGTACCGCCAGATTCAGAAGCGGGGTTATGCAGCCCCGGTTGATGTGCTTATGGACATCGGTGTGCTGGAAAAAACCAGGTACGATGCATGGCGTGCCGGACAGATTCCATTCCTGGAAGCTGTGTGCAGCGCCAATCTCCACAAGCTGTCTGAGATCATGAAGGAGATCCGAAGCTGCGCTGCCAGAACCGGGTTAAAGCCATCTTTCACCAGTTACAGACACAAAGGTAAAGCGCTTAGGTTTTCAAAGTCCGGCAATCCGAAGATATACTGGAAATCAATCAAAAATCCGGAACGGATTTTTGATTGATTTCCGTATATACCGTGACGCCACATACGATTTTCCTGATCATTCCGCTCACGAGTATAGAAGAAGCCTATGCGACACATTATGTGTCCAGGGAGAAGAAAAACGAATCCAAAAATCCTGACGGCAGAAATGCCATGGATCGCAATCAGATGACGCCTGATACGCAGGGCGCCAGCAGCCTTCCGTAAAATAAGAGCAGACAGGGCACAGGCTTTGTCTGCTCTTTATCGTTGTCAGATACCATGGTACATGCAGGAATTCCCGCCGTAAGGTACCGCATGGTGCATGGAGGGCTTTATGCTTTATCAGAGCATCAGGCGGTAGATCCTGGTGCAGTCATCTTCATTGAGCGTGACAAAGCCTGAGATGCTGCCCTGGCGTCCGTCTCCCCAGCAGAGGGCTTTAACCGCGTGGGGATATCCTCTTCCCTGGCGCCCAGTTCCGCAAAATTGTCGGGCATGCCGATGAACTTGAAGAAGCTGCGCATCCTTTCAATGCCTTCCCTTGCGGTCTTTTCGGGATTATTGAAGTCCATCTGGCAGCCCCAGACCCGGACGGCTGCCTGGGCAAAGCGCATCACGTCATGCTTTAAGACATAGGTGAACACGGCAGGCATTGTTACCGCCAGGCCGGCACCGTGGGCAACGTCATACAGGGCGGACAGCTCATGCTCGATGTTGTGGCTGTTCCAGTCCTGGCTCCTGCCCACACCGCAGGCATTGTTATGGGCCATCATGCCGGCCCACATGATGTTGGCTCTGGCGTCATCGTTATCCGGATTCTCAATAACCCGGGGACCTTCATGGATCATGGTCAGCAGCAGGGCTTCAATGAGCCGGTCTGTCACTTCCACCTCGGTGGTGTTGGTGAGATACCTTTCATACAGGTGGGCCATGATGTCCGTGATGCCCGCTGCCGTCTGATAGGCCGGCAGGGTCTGGGTAAGGGCGGGATTGAGGATGGAAAACCTGGGCCTGAGCACGTCCCCGCTGGCGCCGCGCTTGAACATGCCGTCCACCCTGGTGATGACGCTGTCCGGGCTGCCCTCGCTGCCCGCGGCGGCAATGGTGAGAACGGTTCCCAGGGGGATCGCCTTTTCTATGGACTTACCGCTGTAGAAGTCCCAGAAGTCGCCGTCATACAGGGTGCCGGCGGCAATGGCCTTGGCTGAGTCGATGGCGCTGCCGCCGCCCACGGCCAGGATAAAGTCAATCTTTTCCCTGCGGCACAGTTCAATACCCGTATACACAAGGCCGCTCCTGGGATTGGGCTTTACCCCGCCCAGACGGATACTGTAAATGCCTTCTTTGGCAAGGGATGCTTCCACCCGATCGATCAGGCCGGATTTCAGGGCGCTGCCGCCGCCAAAGGGAATCAGGACACGGGTGCCGCCAAAGCGCCGGACCAGCTGGCCGGCCTGGTTTTCCGTGTCTTTGCCGAATACAAAGCATGTGGGGGGAGTAGAAGGTAAAGTTGTTCATCTCATACACCTCATGTTTATATAGCTTTTGTTTCAGTGGTATCGCTGCCATCTGCAGTCTTCCCGCTGTTTCTGCGCATCCACCAGACATAGCGCAGGATGCAGGTCAGTCCCGCCAGCGCCCAGGTGATGCCCGCTGTATACCATACCGCCCAGACGCCGACGCCCGGGATCAGGGAGAGCAGGATGGGAAGGCCGATGCGTCCCGCCACCTCCACCACACCGTTGATGAAGGAGAAGAAGGCATCCCCCACGCCGTTTAAGACACCCCGGCTCACATAGATGGTTCCCAGGAAGATATAAAACAGGCTTGTGATTTTCAGAGCCTCCGCCCCAAGGTCAATCACCGCTTCCTCATTGACGAACAGGCCCACCAGGGTGTTTCCGAAGAGCCGCATGATCAGGAACATCACGGCGGAGATGACGGTGATGGCGATGAAACTGTCCCGGAAACCGGCGCTGATCCGGTCCTTCCTGCCGGCGCCGTAGTTCTGGCTGGCGTAGGTGGAAAGGGCTGCGCTCAGGGAGCCGAAGGGCTGCTGCACCACCTGCTCCAGACGGCTGGTGGCGGTAAAGGCTGCCACGGCAACAGGGCCGAAGGAGTTGGTGAAGGTCTGCAGGGCGGTGGTGGAGACGGCAATCATGCTCCACTGCAGGGCCAGGGGCAGGCCCATGCGTACGGCAGCTTTGGTGATGGCCCTGTCAAAGGGCAGGGAGGACCGGCTCAGCCGGAAGAAGGGGTTCGTCCGGACGGCATAGATCATGGAACCTACGCCTGCCAGAAGCTGGGAGAGCATGGTGGCCAGGGCGGCGCCGAATACCCCCATCCGGAAGGTCCCCACAAACAGCAGGTCCAGGCCCACGTTCAGGAAACAGGAGACAATCAGGAAATACAGCGGGGTCCGGGAATCTCCCAGAGCCCGCTGCATGGAGGAAGCATAGTTGTATACGGCAATGAGGGGAACGGAGGCCGAGGTCATGCGCATGTATGTCACAGCGTCCGGCAATATTTCCTCCGGGGTCCCCATCCAGGAAAGCACGCTGGGGACCAGCCGGTAGGCGATAACGGCCGTGACGATGGAGGATACGGCCATGATGTAGGCCGAGTTGACGATGGCCCGCTTCACCCGTTCGTAGTCCCTGGCACCGTAGTACTGGGCGGTCACAATACCGCCGCCGCTGCTGATGCCGTTGCACAGGGAAAAGAAAAGGAAGGAGATGGAGCCGGTGGCGCCGACGGCAGCCAGCGCGTTGGCGCCAAGAAGCTTTCCCACGATCATGGAGTCCACCAGGTTGTAGGCCTGCTGGAACAGGTTTCCTATGAGCAGTGGGAGTGTAAAGACGAAAAGCAGCTTCATCGGCCTGCCTTCGGTCATGTCCATCAGGTTGCTCTTGTGCATGGGATCCTCACTTTCAGGGAATGTATCCCCGAAGCCAAGCGTTTATGCGTTCAGTTCCGTCCAGGCCCGCTTCAGCCCCTCGATGATGTCAAGGTGCTGGGGGCATGCGGCCTCGCAGGCACCGCATCCGATACAGTTGTCCGCCCCGTTGCCCTTTTCCACAATGGAATTGAACGACCAGTCCTTTTTGGGATCCACGCCGTAGAGGGAGGTATTGTTCCAGACGGAGAAAATGCCGGGAATATTGACGCCGTTGGGGCAGGGCATGCAGTACCTGCAGCCGGTGCAGCCGATCTTGGTGCGGCTGATGTAGGCAGAGCGGACGTCGTCCATGAGTTTGATTTCCTCATCGCTCATGATGCCCGCTTCCACCGTGTCAAAGATCCGCAGGTTCTCATTGATCTGCTCTTCCTCGTTGCAGCCGGAGAGCACCACGGCGATCTCCGGATGGTTGCACAGCCAGCGGAAGCCCCATTCCACAGCGGAGCGCTTCACAGGGAAGGCATCGTAGAGGGCCTGCACATTGTCGGGTGCCGTGGCCAGCCGTCCGCCCAGGAGGCCTTCCATGATCACCACCGGGATGCCCTTGCTGCCGGCCAGTTTCAGGCCCTTGTTGCCCGCCTGGTTGTTGATGTCCATGAAGTTGTACTGGATCTGGACCATATCCCAGTCCCAGTCGTTGATGATGTACTCAAAATCCTCATAGGATCCGTGGAAGGAGAAGCACTTGTAGCGGATCCTGCCCGCCTTCTTCATGTCATCAAAAAACTGGGGTGCCCCGATGGACTTGAAGTACTCCCATTTCTCCCTGTTGATGCCGTGCATCAGGTAAAAGTCGATGTGGTCTGTCTGGAGCTTCCGCAGTTCTTCCTCCAGAAGAGCTTCCATGCTGGCACGGTCATGGACCGCTTCCTTGGGCATCTTGGTGGCAATGCGGACCCTGTCCCGGTATCCGTCCTGAAGGGCCTTGCCCAGCACGATTTCGGAGGTTTTTCCAAGGTACACATACGCCGTGTCCAGATACGTGACGCCGCCGTCAATGGCTTTGCGGATCAGGGAGATGGCCTTCTTTTCGTCGATGGTGCTGTCTCCGGAGGCGGGACCGTTGAAGCGCATGCAGCCCAGGCCGAAGGCGGAAGTCTCAATGCCAAGTTTTCCCATGGTGCGGTATTTCATCTGTGTTTTCCTCTCTTCCCAAAGGTGGGATTGTTTGTAGGGTTCAAAGGGATTGCGCTGTATCGGTAAGGTGTTGTCCGTATCTGCGGATATTACAGGATGGGCACGGGGGACATATTACCAGGGACAGGGTTCCCCGGTCCAGGTGATGAAGACAGGGCCTTCCTTGTCGTGGCGCTTTGTCTCAAACAGCTCAAGCAGTGTCCGGGCGTGCCCGTAGGGATCCAGGGGCGCCTCAGTGTTGCCCGGGTTTGTGCGGATCCATCCGGGATGAACGCAGAAGATGTTCAGGTTCGGGTCGTTTTTGAAGTAGTTGTGCATGGTCATGGTGGCCATGTTCAGGGCGGCCTTCTCCATGCCGTAGTCGATGTAGAAGGTGCGGCAGCATTTCCCTATGCTTTCCGCTTCCGAGGAAATGTTGACCACCAGGGCCCCAAGGTGCTCTTTGTGAGCAGGGGCAGGAAAGCCTTAAGGACCCTGAGGGGGCCCACGGCACCCACGTTTACAGCCGGGGCCACCTGGTCCAGGTCAAAGTCCGGCAGTTCCTTCATGGTGTCGGGGGAGGCTGTGACGGCGTTGTTGATGATCAGGTCCAGGGAATCTGTCAGGGAAGCCGCCTCAAGAGCAGCAGCATTGACGGATTCGGTGGAGGAGATGTCCATGGTGAGAATGTGCAGTTTGTCCGGCCAGGCTTTCCGCAGCTCCTCCAGGGCTTCCGAGGGTTTCCGGATGCTGGCAACCACCCGGTCCCCGTTTTCCAGGTACCGCCTGACCAGATTGAAGCCACAGGGCACAGGGCCGGCCTGTGCCGGTGATGAGAACAGTCTGTGGCATGTTGGTCTCCTTTCTGCGCCTCGGGGCTTTCATTGACAGGCTGCAGGGCAGCGGATAGAATCGGGGAAAAGATACGGCAGGGATCCGGAAAAGCGTATCCCTGCAGGCAGAAATCATAAGATCATACACCCGTGGAGGATGAAAGCATGCATGCACTTATACGGCAGGTAACGGACACCCCCTTCGCCCCGGGGAAAGCCTGGATGTGGTGGCTTGGACAGATGGGGCTGCTGGTGAAAATGGGCAGCACGGTTCTGTGCCTTGACTATTTTGCCTCCCTGAGGCCGGGCAGGCAGGTCATGCCGCCGGTGCCCATGGAGGAGATGGAGGGAATCGACGCCTTCCTTGGCACCCACAACCATCTGGACCATATGGACCATGAAGCCTGGAAGGTCTGGGCCCGGGTGTGCCCCGGAGCCGGGTTTGTCTTTCCGGCCCTGCACATGCAGGAGGTGCTGGCGGACGGCATTTCAGAGGACAGGTGTCGCGGTCTTACAGACGGCGGGACCTGCCGCGTGGGAGAAGTGACAGTCCATGCCATTGCCGCCTCCCATGAGTTCCTGGATCCCGATCCGGCCACAGGCCTGTATCCCTGCCTTCAGTATGTTCTGGAAGGAAACGGCGTGCGAATCTATCACGCGGGGGATACGGTGCGCTATGAGGGCATGCTACCAAAGCTTCAGAAGCTGGGGCGGATGGATGCCGCCCTGCTGCCCATCAACGGCCGGGACGCGGAGCGCTACCGCAGAGGCTGCATCGGCAACATGACCTTCCAGGAGGCGGCGGACCTGGCGGGTGAATTACAGGTGGGCCTGGTGATGCCGGGGCATTTTGACATGTTCAGGGACAATCCCGGGGACCCGGCTGCCTTCCGTGACTATGTGGAGGCAAAATACCCGGGTTCCGTGAAGGTGCAGATTCCCCGGTATGCTGCGCCCGTCCGTGTTTCAGCGGATGCCTGACGGTATCAGGCGCCCTGCGCATCCCGGATCAGCTGATGCACGCAGGGCTTCGGCTCCCCGTTTTCATCAAAGAGCAGGGGATGCTGCTTAACTCTGGGCGTGTTCTCCTTTACACCGAAGTAGTCAAGCCAGGTCATGTCATCTGACACGCCCCAGGTGGTGACGCAGTCGATCACGTCCGAATAGCTCCGGTAGACCTCAAAGAGCTGCACATAAATATCGTTTATGCGCTCCGTTATTTCTTCCATGTGCTCACTGATATGCCGGATAAAGGCCCCGTAGCGCGGATCGTCCGGTTTGACCCGCTCTTCCCCCGGATTGACGGCGGCCATCAGGGAGACGTCCAGTTCCGTGATGTGGATCCTGAGCCCCAGGCCCGCATAGATATCCAGGGAGCGCCTGAGTTCGTCCAGGTCCGGGACGGAAAAGTAATGCTGCTGCATGCCCATGCCGTCAATGCGGCAGCCCCGGTCCCGCATGTCCCGGATCAGGCGGACAATACGGTCCCGCTTTTCCGGTATGCACTCCCCGTAGTCGTTGTAGAACAGCTGGGCATCCTTGGCATAGCGGTCCATGGAGCGGAAGGCCGCCTCGATGAACCTTTCGCCGCAGATGCGGAAGTATGGACTGTTCCGGTAAACAGGGCTCTCGCCGGCTCCGGGCGGATCGTCCCGGACGGCTTCGTTGACCACATCCCAGGCGTACACATCCTTCCCAAAGTGCCGGCATATGGCTTTGCTGTGGGCATCGATGCGTTCAAAGATCTTTTCCGGGGATGCGTCCCCGCCCTGATCCTCAAAGATCCACCGGGGTGTCTGGTTGTGCCATACCGGGGCGTGCCCCCGGATCTGTATCCCCATCTCCCGGGCCAGGGAAAGGATGCTGTCTGCATGTTCAAAGGTAAAGCGGCCTTCCTCGGGTTCCGTCAGGGAATACTTCATCTCGTTTTCCGCCGTCAGGCTGCTGAAGTGCCGCATGAGCAGATCATGCCTTGACACGGCGGACCGGCCGGATACGGCGGCGCCGATGCGGAAGTATTTGCTGTAAGCTTGCGAAAGAGAAATCAACTGGTTCATTTTCGTCTCCGGCCGGCCTGTGCCGGCTTTTTGTTATTTTATGCGCGGGGATAGCTCTCCAGCAGTTCCACGATGCACTTCAGGTCCGGCGCATCCAGATAATTGTATTCGCCGCCGGCGTCCCCGTACAGGCCGTGCTGCACCAGACGCAGGCCTGCCTTTTCCGCGTTTTTCACCTGTTCGGCGGAGTTTTTCACCTGGAAGGCCACATGGTGCATGCCCTCCCCGTGCTCATTGAGGAAGTTCCTCCAGGTGGAGGGTGCCTCATTGGGCTGGATCAGCTCAATCTGCAGGCCGGGGCCCACATCGAAGAACGCCAGGAGCGCGGCAGGTTCCGGGGCGGGCTTGCCCTCAAACACCGTCTGTGTTACCTCGTACTGTCCCGCGTCCACGGTGGGTGGTACGTCCACGCCGAGAAATTCGGCCCATTTTCTCTTGGTGGTCTCAATGTCCTTTACAATGAAGCCCACCTGGGCAAGAAGATTGTTTCCGACGATGCCGGCCATGTTGTTTTCCTCCTTAAAAACTGTGTCTTGAAATATGTGAACCGGGTCTCAGCTTCCGGTTTTCAGACCTGGTCTATGGCGCTTCCGGGCGTCAGGGGAAGGGGACGGGCGCAGGATGTGCGCATGGTTACGGCTTTCCCATTTTCTGAGGCGGTCATCAGGCCCTCCAGGGCTTCGGTGACATGGAGCAGAAAGTCGCCGCCGCATCTGGGCTGCCTTTTGTTTTCTATGGCTGAGGCCAGGTCCAGAACGCCGATGCCCCTGGAATAATCCCTGTGCCTTGTGAACAGCTCCGGCAGGTCACGGAAGGCCCTGCGGCGCTCTTCCGCCTCCGGTGTGTGCTGATAGACGGTGTCGGTATACTGCTCCTTCCGGTACACCTGGGGCGTGCCGCCGCCGAAGTTGGGGTCCGGATAGGCGAGGGTGCCGCCGTCTCCGTAGATTTCAAACATGGGAAGATGGGAGCGGTAGATGTCAAAGCTTATGTTCAGGCTCACGGGGATGCCGCTTTGCATTTTCAGAAGGGCGGACACATGGGTGTTCACTTCCGGGACTATTTCGCCGCCTGCCTCTGGCCCCACGTAGATGTGCCGGGATGGGGAGGCGGATGTCCCTATGGCAGATATGCTCTCTATGGGCCCCAGCAGGGCAGTCAGGGCGGAGAGATAATAGGGGCCCATGTCAAAGACGGGACCTGCACCCCTGCGGTAGAAGGCCTCCGGGGCGGGGTGCCAGGTTTCCGGCCCGAAGGAGGTCATGTTGGCGGTGACAAAGAAGGGTTTTCCGATCAGCCCCGTGTCCAGGTAGTACCGGACGCTCTGGAGACCCGATGCGAGAAAGGTATCCGGGGCACAGGCGGCCATGACACCCTTTTCCTCCGCCAGTTTCAGAAGCTCTTCCGCTTCCTGCAGGGTGGGGGCAAAGGGCTTTTCACAGAAAAGGTGCCTGCCGGCCTGAAGGATCTTCCGGTTCAGCGGAACATGCATCTGGGGCGGGGTCAGGTTGACAACGATGTCCACGTCCTCATCTTCCAGCAGTTCCTCCGGTGTGCAGACCCTGGGAATATGAAAGGCTTCCGCAAGGTTTGCTGCTGCTTCTGCCCGGGTGTCCGCGCAGGATACGATGTGCAGGGCGGGATAGAAAGTCTGTATGTCGGATACGTATGTCCGGCTTATGACCCCGCAGCCCAGGATGCCCACATGGTATTTTCTCATGATCTGCCGCCTTTCTGCGTTTTTTGTCTCGTCTGGCCTGTCAGATGGTTTCTTCTTCAAAGCCGTCCAGCAGGAGATGATGGGCCGTCAGATGTGTCTTATCCCCCCGGTAGAGGGTGGCATGGGGGCTGGTTTTCCGGAAAAGGCAGTCGCTCATGGACAGGGACCCGCCCCGGTGGTCCACCACGGTGACGTTGTCCATCCGGTAGGTGTAGTTGTTGAAATAGCTGCAGCCTATGAGACGCGTGTTCTCCGTCACCAGAAAGCCCGTCATGCCCGTGTCCGCGTAGCAGTCCGTCAGCACCGCGTCATAGGAGGAGAGGACATAGTTGACGGAATCCACCAGCATCTCCGGCAGTTCCCCTTCCCGGCGGGGCGGAATGGGGCCGCCCCCAGCAGTTCTATGCCCCGGGTGTAGTCCACCACGATGCAGTCGATAAAGTGGCTGTCGCCGCCCCTGGAGCTTATGCCCGCGTTGCCGGCAAGGCCGGGCATGGTGCACTTGAGATACAGGTTCTGGGCGATGAGCTCATAGGTCCAGGTGCTGCCCTCATCCTCAATGCGAAGACCGTATTTCTTTCCGTTTCGCAGGGAAACGTCCCGCATGGTGAAATGCTTGAAGCTGTTGAGACATACGCAGCTGGCAAGGCCCGCTCCGTCCACGTAACCGCCTGTGAGAAACAGGTTCCAGTCCTCCGCGTCCGGTCCCGCGGTGGGCACCAGGTGCCCGTCCTGCTCCACAAGGCCCGGGCAGGCACAGGCGGCATCGTAGGCATACATATAGCTTGCCATGCTGAAATGACGATAGGGCTCCACTGCATTTCATATCCGTTCGTATGTACTATATGCCCGTTACCTGTCAGTCGATGCGGAGAATCAGACGCAGCACGTTTTCCGCAGCCTTTTCCATCTCTTCGCGGGTGAGCAGGCCCTTTTCAAGGGCCTGAAGCAGCCTGTCCGGGAAGCCGGTGGCCATCTTCATGTCGTTGCCTGCCTTCACTTCCTTGTAGTGCTCCGCCCGGTTCCACCAGTCGGTGGTCACCATGCCGTCAAAGCCCCATTCTTCCCGGAGAATACAGGTGAGAAGGTCATGGTTTTCACTTGCCCGGTGTCCGTTGATGATGTTGTAGCTGGTCATGATGGACCAGGGATGGGCTTCTTTGACGATGATTTCAAACTGCTTCAGGTAGATTTCCCGGATGGCCCGCTCGGAGGCCCGGGAATCGCTGTTTGCCCGGTTGGTCTCCTTGTTGTTTAAGGCAAAGTGCTTGGGGGTAGCTGCGATATGCTGTGACTGGACGCCCCGGATCAGGGAAGCGGCCTGCTTTCCGGTGAGCAGGGGATCCTCGGAGTAATATTCAAAGTTCCTGCCGCACAGGGGATTGCGGTGGATGTTGACGCCGGGGGCAAGCCAGACCATGATGTTGTTTTCCTTGGCTTCCCGTGCGGCGGCAGCGCCCACTTCCCGGCAGATCTCCGGATCCCAGGTGCTGGCCAGCAGGGTGGCGCAGGGGAAGGCCGTGGTGGTGACGCCCAGGCCTTCATGAAAGCGGATGCCCGCAGGGCCGTCGGCCGTCATGATGCTGGGAATGCCGTAGGCGGGGTTATTGCCGTAGCCGAAGGTGTTGGCCAGGCCCACGTTGGGCTGTCCGCCAAGCAATGCTGCCAGGTCTTCATCCGGAAGGGCGGAGACAAATTCCCTAAGGGTGCATTTTCCCTCGGCAACGTCCTGCAGCTTGAGCCTGTCCCCGCGGCCGAAATCCCGCACGGCCTTCACGGCACGGCCGCCGGGGAGGGAGAACATCTCACTGTCGGTCATGGGCTCAAGCTCTGTGGCGTTAAAGTCATTGCAGGGGGCGGTGGGAAGCGCTTCATAGGTGCCGTCTGACAGAAGACGCTTTTCAAGGCAGGTGGGGGTCATGCGGCTTGAGAGCTGCTCCACAATCCTGTCCTCCGGCAGGTTCCAGGTTTCCGGGGTTTCACGGACGCACCGGACGCTGGTGCCGATGAAGAAGCGGTACTCGCCCTTTTCAAGCACCCATGCTGCCTTCTGAACCTTTCCAAGGTCGTCATAGCTGGCCATCTGGCTGATGGGGAAGCGGACCAGAACCAGTTCACTCTCCCCGGGCTTAAGAAGACGGGTCTTCCGGTAGCCGGCCAGCACCTTTGCGGGCTTGGAGAGGGCTCCCTGAGGCGCAGAGAAATAGACCTGCACCACTTCGCGGCCTTCCCGGTCCCCGGTGTTGGTGACCGTGACGCAGGCTTCCGCCTCATCCCCGGATACCGTCAGCTTTTCACCTGACAGGGCAAAGCGGGTGTAGCTCAGGCCGTAGCCGAAGGGGTACACCACATGCTCTGCGGCACCGGGAATGGTCTCAAAATACCGGTAGCCCACGAAAATATCTTCCGTGTACTCCACGTAGTCGTCGCTTTTGTAAAAATCTTTGCATCCCGGGTAGTCTTCCAGGTTCTCCGCATAGGTGTCGGAAAGCTTTCCGCTTGGGGTAAAGCAGCCCATGAGGAGCTCTGCAGCCGCGCAGCCGCCTTCCATGCCGCCCTGGTAGCTCAGAAGCAGGCCCTGGATGCGGGAATTGTCCCGGAAAACGGCGGTTTCCATCATGCCGCCGGTGTTGAGCACCACGATGGTCTTTTCAAAGGCGGAAGATACCCGTTCCACCATACGGCGCTCGGCCTCGGAGAGATAGAAGTCACCCTTTTCAAAGAGCACGTCGCTCATGCTGACGGCGTCCCCGGTGACAGGTTCCTTCCGGGTGATCTTTGCCTCCGGGGATTTCCTGTCCCAGCCCTCGCCGGAAAAGCGGCTTATGGACACAATGGCGGTATCCGTAAAGGCCCGGGCCTGACGGAGCAGTGTTTCCGGCACATCCGGCTCCTCCATCATGCCGGGAGCCCAGGATTCTGCGTACCTTGCCTGCACATAGTCCCGGTAAAAGTCCGCGGTTCCCTGAAACACCGATTCTTTCCCGATCACTTCCACAAACCCGTCATACAGGGTGCGGATATAGGGAACGGTCACATCGCCGCTGCCCCCGCCGCCCTTGACGTAGTCCATGGTACCCTTGCCAAACAGGGCAACCCGGCATCCCATCTCAAGGGGAAGGGCATTGCCTTCGTTTTTAAGAAGCACCATGCCTTCCCTGGCAGCCCTGCGGGAGAGGGCTGCATGTTCCCTGCCGGCTGTGACCCGGCGGCCGTCACTGCCAAGGGGCAGGCCGGGGAGAAAACGTGCGCGAATCCATCTTTCCATATATGTACAATCCTCCATATCTGCATAGGCTCCGGATACCTGTATATATCAGGTCTGGATGCATTATACGAAAGTTTTGTCCCGGAAAGTAAGGGATTTTCTGCCCTAAATACCGGGAAATACTGAAAAACCACACGCAGGGGAAGGGGAGGGTGCGAAAATATGAAAACGGTTGACAGAAAACGCCCGCTGCAGGTAAGATGCTAACCGGTCACCCAAGAAACGGAACCTGCAGACAGCCGGGAAGGGTAAAAGATGCCACGCAGCACCCTTCGGGGCGGAAAACAGGTACCAGAGAGGCTTATGAGCCTGGAGGAAAAAGGATGAATCAGGAAAACAGCCAGTTTGACTACCGGATCTACACAGACGGAGGATGCCTGGTGAACCCGGACGGCCCCGGAGGAATCGGAGTCGTGGTCATGAACCTGAAGACCGGCGAGAGAAAAGAATTCCTGGAAGCGTATGAAAAGACCACCAACAACCGGATGGAGATCCGGGCTGCCGTGAAAGGCCTGGAAAATGTACCGGAGGGCACCGTGGTGGAACTGTTTTCTGACAGCCAGTACCTGGTGAAGACTGCCCTTGGCATGTTCCGGGAAAGCAAGAATGTGGACCTGTGGAAACTGCTGCATCAGGCGGAAAAAGGGAAGAAGATTGTCTATCAGTGGGTCCGGGGGCATAACGGGGACAGGTGGAACGAGAGATGCGATGAGCTGGCTACCCAGGCCATGCATACCATGGACAGGAAAACGGACGAGGGTTACGATGCCGCCAGGGCAGCGGCCCAGAAGGAAAAGAAGGCGGCCTCTGCCCCAAAAGCGTACACCGGGGGCAGCAGGGCGGACATTCAGATCCCGGAAAAGTTCTGCCATGATCCGGAGCAGATGGCGCCGGCGGCCTATGCAAGCAAGTACCAGGTGAATCTGAGCTGTGCCGCGGCCATCCAGAATTTCATCCTGAAGAAGGAAAAGTCCTTCCGGGCGTATGCAGCCCTCAAAACCGGGGGAATGGACACCTGGTCAAGGATGAGCCGGGACAGCATCCTGGAGAAGACCTCCCAGGAAGAATGGGACATTGTGTCCGGCGTGTTCCCGGATGAAAAGCAGGCCATGTCCTGCATGAAGTGGCGCTGCCGGGGCCTGGGCCTTCAGGATGCGGTCCGAAAGGTGCAGGTGGATCAGGAAGTGGCAAAATCAGCCATGCACGGGTAAGAAGCTGCATCCGCTGCCTGACCTGTGCAGGAGAGATGAAGGGTATCATCCAAAAGCGCATGACGCAGCAGGAATTTCCCCGCCGGGGCTTTCCCGGGCGGGGATTTTTCTGCCGGAACATATCAGGCCCGGATTGCAGGGCCGTGCGGGACATTCCGTGCCATCTTTCACTGTTCAGATCATATGGCGGACAATCCTACCGGTTCAGCAGTTCCCTGCCCCGGGCCCGCTGTTCCATTACGGAATAAAAAGAAAACCTTTTCATTCATCTGAAAATCGTTATAATTGGCAAAGACTTCAGGAAAGAAGGGATTTACACGAAGAAACGGGTCATTTTTTCCGGCTTGGCAATCGTTCTGACTCTGGCACTGATTGCCATGGTGATTGTGAGCATTATGACAGGCAACATGAGTGAAAAGATTGTCCTGAACTATGCTGAGGTGAACACGCTGGACGGAACGGTTTGCGGTGAGCTGGCCAAGGCTTTCAAGGCGAAAGTGGAGGAACTGTCCGGCGGCGAGATTACGGTGGTAATCCATGCCGGCGGTGTGCTTGGCAGCGATGACCAGGTGCTGGACAACATGCTGGGCGGAGGCAACATGACCGACCTGGCAAGAGTTTCCGCACTGGCTCTGACACAGTTCGGATGCCGGAAGGCCTCCCTGCTGGCCCTGCCGTACACCTTTGAACATGTGGAACAGTTCAAGCAGTTCGCCAGAAGCGATCTGGCAAAGGAATTCCTGAAAGAGCCTGTGGATATCGGGCTTCCCATCCGTGGCCTGTGCTACGCAGAGGAAGGATTCCGCCACTTCTTCTTTAACAAGCCGGTAGCAGGCATAGAAGATGTGAAGGGAAAGAAAATCCGCATTTCTTCCGACCCGGTCATGATCGGCATGGTGACGGACCTTGGCGGATATGCCACGAACGTTTCCTTTACGGAACTGTACAGTGCTCTGAGCACCGGTGTTGTGGACGGCGCTGAACAGCCCATTGCCAACTATTATTCCAACGCGTTTTATGAGGTGGCACCCCATGTGCTTCTGGACGCCCACACACTGGGCATCATCCAGATCGTCATATCTGAATACCGCTGGCAGCATCTCAATGACGAGCAGCGTGCCTGGGTCTCCCAGGCTGCCCAGGAAGCTGCCCAGGAAGCCATGGACAAGGTTGTGGAAATTGAAAGCGATACGGCAAACAAACTTCAGGAGAAAAACGTGAACATGTACAGTGTGGAAGACTTAGCGCCCTGGAAGCAGGCCGTGGAGAAAACCGTACAGGCATATGTCAGCGATGAGCTGAAGGAGCTGTATCAGACACTTCAGAATTTTGGCACAGAGGAGGAGACAGCACCATGAGCAATGTAAGCAGTGCCGCGGAGACATCTGCCGTGAAAAAAGTGTTTGACTTTGTTTACAACGCCATCATGCTCCTGTGCAAGATTCTGCTGATCGGCGATATCGTGATTACGGTATGGTCCATCGCCGGCAGGTATATCCCCTTCATCGAGGATCCCCACTGGAGCGAAGAAGTGGTCCTGACCATGATGGGCTACATGACCGTCCTTTCCGCCACGCTGGCCATCCGCAGGAAGGCCCATATCCGCATGACGGCACTGGACAAGTATATGCATCCCAGGCTCCTGAAGGTGATGGATCTCATGGCTGACTGCGCTGTGGCTGCCCTGGGCCTGGGGCTGCTGATCTGGGGCATCCAGCTGTGCACATCCCCTCTGGCTGCCATCGGCAGGTACAGCACCATGCCCGGACTGAGCAAGTTCTGGCAGTTCTTCTCTGTGCCTGTGGCAGGCGCCGGCATGCTTTTCTTTGAAGCAGAGCAGATTGCGCTGGATGTGAAGGCATTCAAAACCCCGGACAGTGAAAACAAAAAGGAGGGAGCATGAGACATGGATGCTGAAACTCTTTCTACTCTGATTCTTCTTGGCAGCTTTTTGATCATGATCCTTCTGCGCTTTCCCATTGCCTATGCTGTAGGCATTTCCACGGCACTGTGCCTGCTTTCCATGGGCCAGTCCCTGGTAACCCTGCCCCAGCAGATGGTCAAGGGCGTATGGTCCTATTCCCTCATGGCCGTTCCGTTCTTTATCACCATGGGTGTTCTGATGGGCTCGGGCGGCATATCCGAGCGGCTGATTGCCCTGGCCAACTCCCTGGTTGGATGGATGCGCGGCGGTCTTGCCATGGTGAACATCGTGGCATCCTACTTCTTCGGCGGTATCTCCGGATCCGCTGCCGCGGATACGGCCTCCCTGGGATCCATTCTGATCCCCATGATGGTGGACGAAGGCTATGACGCCGATTTCTCCACCGCTGTCACCATTACCTCCTCCTGCGAGGGTCTGCTGGTTCCCCCGAGCCACAACATGGTGATTTATGCCACCACCGCCGGCGGTGTGTCCATCGGCGCCCTCTTCATGGCCGGCTATATCCCGGGCGGCCTTCTGGCTGTGGCCCTGATGGTGGGTTCCTATATCCTGGCCGTCAAGCACAATTATCCCAAGGGCAAGCCCTTTTCCCTGAAGAACTTCGGCAAACAGTTCATCAAGTCCATCTGGGCGCTTCTGGCGGTGCTGATCGTTATCGCCGGCGTTGTGGGCGGTATCTTCACGGCTACGGAATCCGCTGCCATTGCGGTGGTCTACAGCCTGCTGGTGTCCGTGTTTGTCTATAAGGGACTTAACTGGAAGGGCGTATGGAAAAGTTTGGATACCTGCATTGAAACCCTGGGCATTGTGCTGGTGCTGATCGCCATGAGTGCGGCTTTCGGTACCTGCCTGACGCTGCTTCACGTGCCGGACAAGGCTGCGGCACTGATCACCGGCATAAGCTCAAGTCCTGTGGTGGTCATTATCCTGCTGAACGTGATTCTGCTGGTGCTGGGCATGATCATGGATATGGCGCCCATCATCCTGATCGCCACCCCCATCCTGCTGCCTGTGGCCATGCAGGTGGGCATTCATCCGATTCAGTTCGGCATCATGCTGATCCTCAACTGCGGCATCGGTCTTCTGACGCCTCCCGTGGGTACGGTGCTGTTTATCGGCTCTGCCGTGGCCAAGCGGCCCATGGAAAAGGTGGTCAAGGCCACGCTGCCCTTCTATCTGTGCATGATCATCGCCCTGCTCCTGATTTCCTTTATCCCGCAGATCAGTCTGTGGCTGCCCCAGATCACCGGAGCGATGGGCTGATATGGCACACAGTCCGATTACCATCCCGGTGAAGCTCAGTGAAAAGAGCTTCCGCAGATTTGCCCTGTATGACGCCTTTGTGCTGAACAGAAAATGGATCCGTCCGGCATCTTTTGCCGGCATCCTGACTGGGTTTGCCGTGATAGCCCTGCTTTCGCGGCGCCAGCAGTCCGGACTTATTGCAGCAGTCCTGCTGGTGATTGCCCTGGGTCTGCCCCTGGTGTGGGCAGGAACCTTTCTCACCCAGGTAAACCTTCAGGTGCAGCGCTTCCGCCTGAAGCCGCCGAGACTGGTGTATACCGTGACGCTGACGGAGGAAAGCATGCATGTCCAGCATGCCGGGAAATCGAAGGAAACCGTGGACATTGCCTTAAAGGACCTGTGGACGGTACGGCAGTGCAGGGGTGACATGTATCTGTATGCATCCCCGGGCCGGGCGTTTATTCTTCCTTCCGGCCAGGCAGATGCAGCGGATGCGGAGATCCTTGAGCTGCTTTCAGATAAGGTGCATGCCTCCCGCTGAATGATCCTGTTTCCGGTATCTTAAAAGCCCTGATATTTCAGGGCTTTTTCTGACAGGAAGAAACAGTGCTTCCCTTAAGAAAATGCGCCTGGGCATGTGGAAAACGGCGATGGACAGAAAGATGTCGTAATGCTATACTTCCAGCCGGTTCCACGGTTCCAAAAAAGAAAGGAGTCGAAAACCCATGAAACGCATTCTTACTCTTATTCTGGCACTCTGTCTTCTCTGCCCTGTTCTTGCCTTTGGCGAAACGGCAGATGCCTACACCACCGCTTCCACCACCAAGACTGTGCTGAGCGGAGACGCCCTGGCGGAAGCAGAAGCTGTCCTTGTGAAACAGAGCTCCCTCCTGTCCTCCATCGATGAGGCGAAGGCGGAAGGCTATGTGGCCAAGGAAGGCACCACCAATGCCCAGATCATAAGCATCAATCCGGACGGCTCCGTCGGCCTGAGCACCATCAGCGAATGGAAGTATGAGGACGGAAAGGCCTATGTCCGCCTGACCTATGGCCAGAACGCGCTGAACCTGGCGGAGGTGGGCGCCACGGGCACCCTGCTGGTGAAAGGGGAGGGCCCTGTCTATCTGCTGCACCTGAAGACCACTGAAGTGACCGTACTGGAATACAGCGAGGAAACTGCAGGCATGTTTGATCAGCACTATTCCGGTGCTGCCAATGCACTCAACGAGTATGACATCACCTTTGAGGTGACCGCCATCGAGCAGACCTATGCCCTGATGTTCTGATCCCATTCCTGCCTGGAATGAAGAAAGCCTCCCTGCCGCCTTTTTATAAGCGGCCGGGAGGCTTTCTTTCTGCTGTCTGCACGGCATATGCATTCATTACAGACAGCGGTAAATAAAACTGCTGCAATTTGAAGAACAATCATTATTGCATTATGATAACCAATCATTATTTGTATCCGTCAGTATTGCGAGCAATAGATACAGCATAAAGATATTATTGCTATATGATAATATGATACTATGATTCTATTATGCTGCTGGCTTATGACAGATGCATGGCAAGAAATGCCGTTCTCAGAAGGTGATCCAGCCTTTCTGTCAGCACATCCGGATCCGGTCTCTCCGGAGCACAGAGTATATACAGGACATAGGAAGTCATGCCATGGGACCACCAGTCCAGGAACTGTTCCAGCTTTTCCGGAGGAAGACGGAGGCTGTCAGGGTCCTGAAGCATCAGGATCCGGTATACGATGTCGGACATTTTCCTGTAGAGGAAGGCAAAGAAGTTCTTTCTCATGGGTTCCTGATCAAGGTACCGTTTCAGGACATTATCTGCATACAGCGTCTCCAGGAGAAAGTGAATGATGTCCCTGGGAGTTTCCAGGAGCAGGCACTGTTTTGCCATGTCCGCTATATGATCCCGGATCACGGATTCAGCCACATCCTGCACATCTCTGAAATAGTAGTAGAAGGTCTGACGGGATATGCAGCAATGCTTCGTCAGGGTCGAGATGGTGACCGTCTCTCCGCTTTTCTCTGTCAGATCTGTGAAGATGTCTTTCAGCTGCTGTTTTGTTTCTGCTGCCATATGGATTACCTGCTCTCTTCGCCGTGGGGCGATGGACCTGGGACAGGAGAACCGTGGAGGGAACCTGTCAGGGGAAAAAGATCAAAAGAATCAAGGAAGAACAGCATGATGCAGGCATTTGTTGCTTTCTGCATCTTCGCCTGAAAATACAGGACCAGAATAAGTATACATCATGCATCTGAAAAGTATGTGAAAATTGCATGAAAATTCTTTCGAAAATTCTTTCGCCAGTAAGGACAGTGAATTTTATAATATAAACAGATCGGAATCAAGCACTTAAACGATTAAGTTACATAAGAAATTATTCCCTTCCGGAAATTGCCTTCTCTGATGAGACATGAGTCCGGACAAAAAACCGGGGGCCCGGGCCGCGGTTTACACGGACAGGGCCCCCGGAAAGGAAGGGGAGGAAGGTTATTCGGCT
This sequence comes from uncultured Clostridia bacterium, assembly GCA_946627565.1. GTDB lineage: Bacteria > Bacillota > Clostridia > Christensenellales > Aristaeellaceae > UBA2943. The sequence continues at coordinate 3,399 of CAMOVR010000048.1, read as the reverse complement.
GTAGCTGTCAGTGCCACGGGCCCGCCGATCATGTTGCCTTCCGTGTCCACAGAGCGGAACACAAAGACAGACACTTCGGTACCGGCCTTGACAGGTTCGTTATAGGTAACTTCCACGGTCTGGGTGTCGTGCCATTCAAAGTCATAGCCCTTGACGGTGTTGATGGCGATGCCAAGTTCCCGGGTGCTCACAGGTTGACTGAAGTGAAGCGTAAATCCGGTGGTGGAAGCGTTATCCAGCGTGATTTCTGCTTTATAGGCGCTGGAGGATGTATCCGAATACAGGGGACGGATCTCGTCTATGGGCTTCAGGCTGCCGTTTTCGTCATAGTCATAGACCCAGTTGCCCAGAATCGGCCAGCGGTCCTCGCCCCTGGGCAGTCCCTGTGCCGGGGTGTTCTGCCGCAGTTCCGGCTCCCAGACGGGGGTCTGTGTGCTTATGGTCTTATAGGTGGTCTTAAAACGCATCCTGTTGCCGCTGGGGCAGTACTTCATCAGGTCCACGTCCATGGAGATCACATAGCCCTGCAGTGCCTCGAGTTTGGCATTGCGGATGGAGTAGAGCACCGAGGTATCCATGGGAACAAGATAGCCCATGGTATCCGGATAGAGGATCAGGGTCGCGCCGTAGGGCTGGAGGTACCCGCTCTGGGGAACGACGGAACCGTCTTCCAGAGTGATCTTGTTATCGTAGTCGTAGATGTCCGCGGGTACAGGTTTGTGGTCCATATACAGCAGGACAGGGTCGTCCACGCTGTCATAGTTGGACAGTTTGCTGGTGAAGGCAATGCCGGAGCCCACGTCATGACCCAGAGCGCTGTTATCCGTGATGGCGTGGCGCAGGGCATCCCGGATGGTCCATCCGCAGATGTCAATGGTGCGGCTTCTGAGGCTTCCCACGGTGGTGGCGGAGTAGCGGCCGGCCTTTGCCTGTTCAGCGGTAATGGCAATTTCAGCCACGCCGTCCTTTGCATCGGCTTTCAGGACGGTACCGTCGGTCAGGGTGAGCTCCACGGCATCTGCATCCGTATGGAAACAGAAGGTCATGGGAACGCCTTCGGTCACATTGTTCTGGTCTGTCCAGAGGATATGCTTGCCGGGGCAGGACCATTTGATCATGGCAGAAGAGAGATAATAGGGATAACGGCTCATGTCAGAAGCGTTTTCAAAGACCGCATCCGGCAGAATGGTGCCGTTGCCGTCCCTGGCGTCCCGGCCGTTTTCCGTGGTCAGTTCAGGATGGTACTTGCGCACAAAGCCTTCCACACCGTAGAACAGATGGTCCATGATGGCCATAACCTCAGGCAGATCCCTGTCCTGATTGGCGTGGGCCTGGTCACGGGCCACCACCATGACGTTGCCGCCCTGCCCGATGAACTCAAAGGCTTCTTTGGCGGCCAGCATGTTCAGCACGGTGGCGGGATGGTTGCCCCAGGCATCCTGTGCTTCACCCGTCCAGGTGACAAGATAGCGTTCTTCCTCTGCGGTGGCAAAGGAAGCCAGGATGGAATGGGTATCAAAGGGGGTGTTATCCGCCAGGTCCGGACGCACGGTGAAAATCTGGGCCCGGTCGGAGAACCACTGGTCCTCACCGGTGTTCTGAACGGCACGCTGCATGGTTTCGTTCAGACCGTAGGCAAAGTCATGCACCACCACGCCGCCGGCGCCGTTCTGCACGGGAGGTTCATAGCTGAACAGCTGTCCCTCGGTGATATACCTGAAACCGGTGGTTCCGCCGGCACCGGAGTCATCCGGGGCCACGATATCAAAACGGGTCTTCCCGTTGTCGCCCGTATCGTACAGGGCAGCAATAAGGGCACGCTTGCCGTTGTTGGAGCAGCCCGTGACGGCAGAGGAATACACGTCGATGTCGGGGATTAAGACATGATCGTTCAGTTTCGCTTTTTCTTCATCGGACAGAGCCATATAGTTTTCTATGGCATCCAGTGCGCGGCTGGCAATCCATCCGGAGTGCATCAGGTCACCGCTGTCCACTTCATAGGGGTTCTGCGTGGTATTGTCGTTATGGACAATCAGGTCCACAGGGGGATAGAGCTTTTCATAGACACTGACCTGGCCGTTGTCGGGATCCGCCGTATCGTTGACGGAGATATAGGCATAGCCGTTGTTGTTCAGCGTCACAATCTGCTCTTCCGTCAGTCCGGAAATGGCCACCATCACCGGATAGCCTGTTCCGTGGCGGCTGGCATGTGCATCCCTTACCACGCCGTCCACCGTGGGGGCTTCAGCGGGATAGCGGATATTGAAGGAGAAGGGGACGCCCTCTTTTGCGGCCTCAGATACATAGTCTGCATTGTCAGGGTTTGTGTCACGGATCAGCATGTCCACAGTGACGGTGGGCAGTGTGATTTTTGTGACAGCATCCGCATGCTCCTGCCAGGTATCGCCTTCCTTCCAGGCATTCAGGCCTTCCGGCATGTCAAAACCTTCGCCATGGTACACAAAACTGTCATCCGGCGCGATGCCGTTATAGAACAGTCCCATGCCCCAGGCAGAAAAGTCCAGAACGGAGCAGGTATAGGCACCTTCCGGCAGAAGCGGCAGGGCGGTATAGCCCCATCGGGAGCGATCACTCTGCATGATGCCGTCTGCCCACTGGTAGTCAAAGTTCTCCCGGACAGCGGTGACCACCGTATCGCTCTTGAGGGGGTCCATCCGGCTGCCGTAGAGGTAGTACTGGGCCATATCCCGGATTTCAGCGGCTCTTGCGTCCCATTCTTCCGGGGTTTCCACACGTCCTGAGCCGTCCGGGTCAGCGGAGGCATCAAAGAATTCAAACAGGTCCGGCAGGGACGGATTCTCCGGCAGCCCTTCCAGTTCAGCGGGGTAGGGGAAATAGGCTCTTGGTGCTTCCGTGTTCTCTGCAAGAGCAGGAAGAACGGCTGTCAGCACCATAAAAAGTCCTAGAACCAGGGAAAGCAGCTTTTTCATGACAGTTTCTCCTTTCAGACAGATATGAAATTATCTTATCCGGCTTTATGCCGCTGTCTGAAGTATACTTTTTTACCTGGTCCGGGACAATATAATTCTTGCTGAATACCATGCGAATTCTGCACAGGATCAGGGTATCCGCTGAAGCAGTTTGAGCTGTTTGCGACAGGCGCCTGGTGACATGCCACCTGCCTTGAGAAAGCCCGCAGGGTGCGTTTTATGCTCACGCCGACCGGTTCTGCCGCCAGAACACACCGACCCTGAAGGAAGGGCAGATGGCTGCAAAGGATACTGCGGTTGTAGCTCAGGGGAATTCGTACAATCTGGACATGGCCGCAAAGCTCATTACTCTGGAAGAGCGGAATCCTTTTCAGATTCTCCCGCTGGACAATGGCTGCCATTCTTTATCACCTCAAAACCAGATGGTCATACATCATTCTCATGTTTC
>CAMOVR010000047.1 GCA_946627565.1 uncultured Clostridia bacterium | reverse complement strand
CTGTAAAGCTCTTCTCTCTGTCTGAAAGCCATTTTATGGAAGGTATCCAGGTCTTCTTCTGCTGCTCCCGGTGTCAGCACTCTGAACATGCAATGCCATTTCGACCTGCCGGCTTAATCGCGCTCCCTCCAATAATACCCGCAATCCCGCATAGATAAAGGAGATTGTCCATTTCCGGAGTATGCAGTCGGCTGGCACTAATTTAAAATCTCTGTAACAATTTTTAGAAATATTTCAAAAACAACTTGACTTTACTGGAAAAATGTGCGGCCGCGAGCTCTGATCATGATCAGAGCTCGCGGCCCTTAGATTATCGAGAAATTATGACACCACTCACAAATCTCAATCTAAGTTTATGGTGACAGGCACCAGGAGTGGATTTACACCCCCTTCTCTCAGCCGGGGGAAATGCCCCGAACCGGACAGGAGGAGCATAGGGCACGGGCATGGATTGTCACTTTAAACCGCACCTGCCGACAGGCTGTGCTTCAGGGTCGGAAAACACTTGGATAAAAGTACATTTGACATTTGATATAATCAATCAGCTTTAGAAAACAGGCGGAGAAACCCGGAATGTCCGTTGTCTGGAGAGAACCTGGAGGCAGTACATGACTATGAACACTTTATTTTGTCCTTATTGCATGAAACCTGTTATCGGTAGTGAAGGAACTGCCGGATCCGGCTGCTGCAGCGCCTGCGGAAGAGACCCGGCAGCCTATGTGCCCTCTTCTCATCACCTTTCTCCGGGCACACTTCTCAGGGACCGCTACCTGCTGGGATGTGTTCTGGGAGAAGGAGGATACGGGATTACTTATATCGGATATGACAGCCTTCTTCAGAACCGGGTCGCGGTCAAAGAATATTTTCCGGTTGAATTATGTACGAGGGATTCGATCGGCGGAAATTCCGTAAATATCCTCTCCGGTATTCCGGCCAAGAACTATGCCCGCGGAATGCACAAATATCTCACAGAAGCCCGGCTGCTGGCAAAAATGGAAAAACAGAGGGTGATTGTAAATGTAAGGGATTACTTTGAGGATAACCGCACTGCCTACATTGTCATGGAATATATTGAAGGAATCACTTTCACGGAACTCGTGCACAATTACGGCGGACGCATTCCGGAGCAAGAACTCTTTCCGATTGTGGAGCCTCTGTTCGGAGCTCTCTGCTCTCTCCATCAGTACGGGCTGATTCACAGGGATATGTGTCCGGATAACCTCATGCTGGAAAAAAACACCGATTCATCTGACTGCAGAACACAATGTCCCGCAATGTGCGGGATGCCTGCTTCTTCTCCCCTGAATGAAGAACAGGGGCATGAGGACAGGGAGCCTGCCGGCTGTATCGCAGATCAGAGAAATAAAGAAATATGCAGAGGAAGGGTGCGTCTCCTGGATTTCGGGAGCGCCAGATCTTCAGATTCTCTAAAGGACACCCTGACGATCACACTCCGCCATGGCTTTGCCCCGATCGAACAATATCAGCAGGGGGGCGGACAGGGACCCTGGACAGACGTCTACGCCCTGTGTGCCACGCTTTATTTCTGTCTCACCGGCATAACACCTGTGGTTGCGACCAACCGTATCATCGAGGACGCACTGGTTCCGCCGTCCCAACTCGGAGTGGAGATTTCCCCGGCCAGAGAAAATGCCCTGATGCGGGGGCTTCGTGTTCAGCCCCACCGCCGCTGCCGCTCGATCAGAGACCTGTGGTCAGCCTTATACCGGTAGATACCGCGCCGAAGCAGGTCCGGCGCTCTGCGCGCCTGCATCCCGCGAATGTTATCTGAAGTGCCTGGACTGGGCGCGATGAAGAAAAGCGTCACAGCATTCAGCCACGGCAGTTCAGGGGGCTGTCAGGATTGTACATCCATGAACAGTTCATTGATCACTTTTTCCAGACGCTCGCTCATTGACTCCTCACCGTCGGTGGAAATGGAATACATGATCAGCCAGTCGAAAGCGTTTCTCAGGTCCAGATTGGCCATTCCGCATTCGGTAAGAAGAGCGTTCAGAGTCCACCAGTGGTCTTCAACCCTCTCTTCAAGCGAGACATAGTCTTCATCCAGTTCTCTGTAATCGGAACGGAAATCACTGTTTTCCGTGACAACATAGAGGAGGAGCAGAAGCTTTCTGGGAACATCCTCTGTCTGGCCCAGGATGCTCCTGATAGAGGTTGTGTTGGGCCAGTTCTGTTTGATCAGCTTCTGCACAAGGGAATAATTTCTTCGGTTTTTGCCGTGAGGCATATGAAGCGTCAGATATGTGTCCATGACGGTTTCAATCGAATAATCCAGCTCATCCTCTCCGAAAACAGTCAGAGGCTGAACAAGCTGCTTCAGATACTGGCGGAAGTAATAATAACTCCTGAGGTGCATCTGCCCAAACCTGTCTAGGTTTCTGATGTAGCAGGCCCTGAGCTCCTCTGTGTCGCGGACCATCTGAAACTCGTTCCGTATTTCATGGGTGATTCTGGAGGCTTCCGTGAACCCCCGCCCGGTATATCCATAGTTCCTGGAATGCGGCTCTCTGCCCGCCGGAATGCAGAAAGAAATTTGATCGTGGTGTTCTTTGACAGGGGCGGATTTTGTCCCTGTAACTGAAGCCAGGGGAACGGTCAAAACAGCTCCGGTGTTTCCTGACAGAGTATTTGTGCCGTCTGCGGTTTCTTCATAACGAAGATGATCCCTGCTCTGCGGAAGAGAGGAAAGGAAATCGTCAGCCTCCCCGTAGCTGTGTTCGTTTCGAAGAAACCAGGACAGGACCACTTCCCTGCCGTCACGGTACTGAACAGCGTAATCCGTGCACATCCCCAGCAGGAAGTTCAGCTGTGCCTCTGTGAGACCGAGAGCAAATGCAATGCGGAAATAATCTTCCCGGTTTGTAGGAAGATTCCTTCCGTATACCCAGTTCTGGATTTTCCTTTTTATGGAAGATGGTTTGCCATCCGCACCGTCCACAGGATTATCCCTGTAGAAATCCTTCAGGCGCTGGATTATATCGGGATGGGGATACATCTTTTTTAAAGTTTCGGAGAAGCTGCGGATCGAGATCCGCTCTTCCCGGAGATAATCTGCTGCCATCTTTGGGGACATATTACCATACAGAATATTTTCATATTCTACGGCTGATCCCTGTGTCAAATGAACTGCCATGGTTTTTATTCTCCTGATGCGTTAGAAGCAAAATCAGTGTAGCACATTGATTTATAGACGTAAACGCCAAAAACGGTTTAGTGGAAGTAATTCTTTTTGAAAGCATTTTCAATTCAGGTTTGCAGTCATAATCTGGTGTTCATACATGTTTGCGGACGCTCGCCCATAGCCGCATATATGAGTAAATTACCAATCGCTTCGCGTGTCCTGTGCTCTCTGGCGCTCCAGCCATGTGTCTGTCAGAACGGCATGCGGAGACGTTTTCGAAGTATTGTTACGGAAAGAGGTTCTCGTGAAAAAAACATGTTTCAACTGCTTTCATGAATATGAAGCCGGGGAAAAACGCTGCCCTTACTGTGGTTTTCCGGCCGGATATTTCAACAGGAAGGATTATTCGGATGCCCTCGAGTGCGGTTCGGTTCTGTACGGCAGGTATGTGCTGGGAAAAGTACTGGGCCAGGGAGGCTTCGGTATTACTTATCTGGCAAATGACTATAAAAGAAACAAGCCGGTCGCCGTCAAGGAATATTTTCCGAAAGAAGCGGCAAAGAGAAACGGTCCAAACCAGGTGATTCCTGTCAGCCATTCCAAAAGCGAGGCTTTTCAATATGGCATGGACCGCTTTCTGGATGAAGCCAGGACGCTTGCCGAATTTATCGGCAACAAGAATATTGTAAAAGTCCACCGCTTTTTCAAAGAAAACGGTACGGCTTATTTTGTCATGGACTATGTCAAGGGAATGAGCTTTGTCGATCTTCTGAAAAGGAAGGGAGGAAAAATCTCCTGGGACGAGGCCTGGGCGGTTTTGTCTCCGATCGTGAACGCGCTGGGAATTGTCCACTCAAAGGGAATCGTCCACAGAGATGTGGCTCCGGACAATATCGTGATCGGCGTGGACGGCCATGTAAAGCTCCTTGACTTCGGGGCCGCGAGATACAGCATGGGCCAGTACAGCAAGAGCCTGGATGTCATCCTCAAACGAGGTTTTGCCCCGGTAGAACAGTATACCCGTCACGGCAGGCAGGGACCTTACACGGATGTTTACGCGCTTGCGGCCACATTTTATGTCGCGGTGACAGGCCGGGTGCCGACGGAATCTACGGAGCGGATGGATCAGGAAAAGCTTATTCCCCCGCGGGAACTGGGGGCAGATATACCTGTCTATGCTGAAAAAGCCCTGTTAAAGGCCATGGCGCTGAGTTCTTCGCAGAGGTTCCAGACCATGGATGAATTCAGGCGGGCTGTCTTAGAGGGAAAGGCAGAAGAGGAGCGTAGCGATCGCAAGCGACAGCATGGAGAACAGGAAGAAGAGCTTCACAGACAGAGGCAGAGGGAGCAGGAAGAAGAACTCCGGAGACAGAAGCAGAGGGAGCAGGAAGAAGAACGCCTCAGGCAGAGGCAGAGGGAACAGGAAGAAGAACTCTGGAGAAAGAAGCAGAGGGAGCAGGAAGAGGAGCTTCGCAGACAGAGGCAGAGGGAGCAGGAAGAAGAACTCCGCAGACAGAAGCAGCGGGAGGAAGCCATTCGACATCATTCAGCCTCCGGGCATAAAAATATCCTCAGAAATCAGACTCTCAAAATCTGCCTGGTGTATATCGTTATAATACCTTTGCTTATAGGTGCTGCAGTGCTTATGGTGACAGGCTTTCAGACCAGATATTTTCTCATCAGTCTGGCTTTGGCCGCAGCAGCAACCGGCCTCTTTTGCTTATTCACTGTTCTGACAGGCGGATATCTGAAAGACATAAGAAAGACGCTGAATGAAGAAGGCATTACGCTGGATGAACTGGAGGGAGATCTTGATTACTTCAGGTTCAAAACGCTTCTTTTGGGACAAAAATATGCCGCCATTGCCGGCATGTCTTCGAAGGCCATTGTTTACAGAGATTTAATCTGGTGCTATGTCATTGAAACGACGATCAGGCACAAATACTTTTTCATCACTGTGGCGAAGACAAAACAATATCTACTGGTATTTAAAATGCGGAACCGGTCGGAATATAAACTGAGAATCCCCTCAAACAATAAAGAGGATATTTTGAAGGAAATCAGAAACCGTGTGCCCTGGGCCATTGTCGGATACAGCGATGACCTGGCACGTATCTACAGCACTGATTTTGAATCCATGATCAGGCATGTGGACAGTAAAAGGCAGGAGCGGGGGGACGGCTGAGGTCGGAAAACACTTGGATGAACGAAAAAATCAATATGATATTCTGATGGGTGGATATTATGGGCATGTGCTCCGCGGGAAAATGAACATAAGAGATCAGAGGGGCGGGGACACGGCAATTAAACCGGACAGGGGAACCGACTTTCTATCCCATCATATTAAAACTGGAGGCAGGAATGAAAAAGATAGCTGTCCTGATAAGTATTATTTTGCTGATCTCAACACCTCTGTCTGCTCTGGCAGACAGTCTTAATAATGATCAGGCTCCAGGTTATAACCTGGGTAAGATTCGGGAAGACGAGGAGATCGAGGATTGCCTGATCTCTGCCTATGGAGTGGAGAGCAGCCGAACGACAATCTATACTTTCGCGAAATCTGATCATCTGCCGGATGATTCTCTTCGGATGAGACTGCTGATCAACGGCGATCCTGCACAGGGGCAGGGAGACGGGGATGGGTACGTACAGCCGACGCGCTATGACTCTTATATAAAAGACAGCGGTGCCGTGACCAGATACCTCGTTCTGATAGACTGCTCCACTTCCATGCCTGCTTATAAAGCGGACATTCAGGCCTTTGTACGCTCCCTGATCGAGACCAATAACAGTAAGGACTGCGATGCCGCCTATACGATCGCCGGATGCGGGACGCAGATGGAGGTGTTCGGACAGGCGGATATGACGGATCTCAATAAAGTCATGGATGTTCTGAACACCGTGGACTATGGGCAGCAGGGCACAGATTTTTACACAGGAGTCATCAGTGCCCTGAAGTACCTGAGGAGCCAGCCCCTGAATCCGGGCTCACTCACGAATCTCATCCTGATCACTGACGGCATTCCCTTTATCGAAGGCGGTGCCGACGCACAAAAGCTGGCAGAAAGCGCAAAGAATAAGATAGAGGATACACCGGAGATCCTGATGCATACACTCTGTCTCAATCATTGGGAAGGCGGGGCTGAAAAATATGTGGCTTCAGGACCCGGACGCCAGGATGTTCTCTCGCTTGAAAGAAACGGCTGGCAGGAGCCTTCCGAAGATGAAATCAGGCCCGCCCGCAGAAGCGGAAGAAAAATCGCGGAGCTGGTCAACAAACTGTATGTATGCGCATTTAGTGCGGAAAACCTCAGGGCAGGAAGCAGGGCGGAACTTCAGATCGAGTGTAAATACAGGGCGCTTCTGGAGGGGGATGACCAGATAAAACTGGACAGAACACGCAAAACAAATTCAATCAGACAGGCCAGGGTACTTGCAGGCTCCATTGCCTGGGGCTCCGCAGGAGAGGATTCTCCTGAGGAAAGAGGCGGAGATGACTCCGGTTCAGATGATCCGGGATTAGAAGATTCCGGTTCCGCGGACACTGCTGCCGGCGCGGCGGAATCCACTGACCGTGGAAGTACAGCAGCCGAAAAGGCTTCAACATCAGCCGCTGCTGAATACAGTAAAGAGAATCTGCAGGACAGCACTGCTTCCGCTGCAATTTCCGCCAATGCGGGGACCACAGAAGGTTCTGCCATCGCCGGCACCGGCGAAAACGGCAGCCAGGGAGAGAAAGACAAAGATAAGCACCGTTTTCCGACCATTCCGATCATTCCAATCGTCCTGCTGGCAGCAGCTGCCGCGGCAGTGAGCGCCATGTTTGTGAAGAAGAAAAAAGAAGACGGGAATGACAGCAAAAAAGACGAGCCCGAAAGTCCTGCCCCCCCGGCTGCCGGCCCCGGCATCAAGATCCGCATAGATGTGTTTGCCGGCGGGTATAAAGGGGAGGAGAAGGCATTTCTTCTGAGGGATGAGCTGATCGCAGGCAGTGATCCCGACTCCTGCGATATTGTTTTCGAGCAGGAAGATGTCTCACCCCGCCATTGCAGGATTTTTATCAATGAGGGACTGATCTGCATAGAGGACCTGGATTCCGCTGCCGGAACATTCCTGGGCGGCATGCGTCTGTACTCCGCCAAACGTCTCAGAAGCGGAGATGAGATAAGGGTCGGGGATGCCGGTTTTATTCCCTGGTTTTAAAATGCCGGCTCTGAATATCACCTATCGGAAGTTCCGTCAGGAACTTCCGATAAAAGGCCGCTGAAAGCGGCCGGGAATCCCAGCGGAAGCGCTCCGCTGCCTTCGGTATTTCAGATTCAGAGCCGTCTCATATATGTACGACTTCTTACATGTTTTACGGCGGACCTGCTGCGGCGACATAAAACAGGAGGAAAACAGTTATGGACAGTGAGCGTTTTTTTGAAAAAAAGATGAGGTGCACGAAATGCGGCCAATATTACGACGGCAGTCTGTACGATATATGTCCGCACTGCTACGGGAGGGGCTCTTCAGGGGCAGAGACTGTACGTGTGAATTCCTCTGCGACAGAGGCTGTCAATCAGACAGTCCGCGGCTATGGAGTACCGCCTGCGGAAAAAACCGGCAGATTCAACCCCACCGTTATGCCTTCTGCGCAGGGCAGGACACAGAGAGTGAATTACGAAGAAAATTCCGGCCACAGGACGGTCATTGCCGGACAGGCATCCTCCGCGGCTCCGGTTGTGGGCTGGCTCGTTGTCCTGGACGGCAGTATGAAGGGGACGGACTTCCGCCTGCATACCGGCTACAACTACATAGGGAGAGACAGAGGAGATATCTGCCTGCACGGTGATTTTGCCGTGTCATCGGAAAAGGACACGAGCGTCACATATATAGCCCGGAGCAGGATGTTTGCAGTCTCGCATGAACAGGGAAAGAATCCTCCGCTTCTCAACAACGTGCCGGTACTTGGAAACGGCTCGGAACTCTTTCCGTATGATGTCATCACGGTCGGAGAGACCAGACTGCTTTTCCTGCCTCTGTGCGGCCAAAAGTTCAGTTGGTGACCCGGATCGGCCCTGGGCAATGGGCATAACTGACAGACCCATACGCTGGAGGGGATTACGCAGGGAAGAATAATGCTTCATTCAAGGTTCACCCGCAAGTCTTGCGCGATGAAGAATAAAACAAAGAATAAAACAAAATGTTGACACAGAAAGGGGAAATGAAGTGAAACGGAGAATAGTATCATTTTGTATCGCCGCAGTGATGGTGATTTTGCTTGCAATACCGGCTTTTGCGGATGTGGAGGCGACTCAGATGCGCCATAGTATAGCGCAGATCCAGATAGGCTTCCTGGGGGATAAAGGTTTTAAATGGATGTCTAAAGGATCGGGTGTTTTCATAGGAAAAGAAGGTGAAGATCCAAAGTATATTTTGACAAATTATCATGTCATAGAGTCTTATATAGACTTTGACAAAGGTAAGGATGTGGGATTTGAGGGGTATGCTACGTGGTATCTCTTTATTTATCGTGGTATTAGCTACGAAAAATACAGCAAAGCGAGCGAAGAAGCTAAAAATGAGTTGCTGAATGAAGCTTACAACGCTTTTTGGATTGATCAGATTTCAACTGCGAACTCAGATTCCTGCAGAGTAGTCATACGTTGTTATTTCGGTCCGGATGATTTCGCCGAAGCATATCTTGATGATTTCGGTGATTCCTCCAGGGATATGGCTCTTTTGCATTTGGACAAGCCAACAGACAAGAGGGTGCCGGCAAAAGTAACCATTCCATCCGAGGATATGGTAGGACATAATGTCACTGCAATCGGATATCCCGGGGTCTCAGACAGGTATGACCCTGTCAGTAAATCCTCAGAAAATGATTCGACTGTAACAAAGGGAACAATAAGCCGGCTTATTACAGAGCAGGGTACCGGAGTGCGAAAAATACAGCATGATGCCTCCATCAATCCCGGTAACTCAGGCGGGCCGCTGTTCTTAGATGAAACAGGTGCCGTAATCGGGCTCAACACCTGGTCGCAGCCAGGCGAGCACAGCTTTGAATACATATGCGTCAGCATGGAAGAAATAATCCCTATGGTAAAGGCACAGGGAGTGGATTTCGACACGCTTGATTATCCTGCTCCCGAACCCGAACCCGAACCCGAACCCGAACCCGAACCAGAGCCCCAGCCCGAGCCTGAACCAGAGCCCCAGCCCGAGCCTGAAACTTCGGGTCCCAAAGCCGGAGCCATTATCGCGGTCGCGGCTGTAGTCATCGCAGGAGCTGCCTTCTTTGTGATCAACTATTCTAAAAAGAAAGAAGAGGAAAGAAGGCGGAGAGAAGAGGAAGAGAGAAAGAGAAAAGAGGAGGAAGCCGGAAAGCAGCAGAAGGCCGCCGCTATGCCTGCTTCCGATGATTCTCTCTATCGCATTCAGTGTGTCAGGGGCGTACTGGGCAGCAAGAGAGTAATGATTCCCAGGACCGGTCAGGTCGTCATGGGACGAAATCCCGGCTGCGGCATTGTGTTCCCGGAGGATACAAAGGGTGTCAGCGGAAGGCACTGCGCGGTTTTCTTTGATAAGGGGGATGTATATGTGACAGATCTTGGCTCCAGCTTCGGGACCTTTATAGAGCCGGGGCAGAGGCTGGCCGCACAGCAGAGTGTCAGGATTCCTCTCGGAAAGAAATTCTGGCTGGGCAGCGAGAATGAATGCTTTGTGATCGAAAAGAAACAGAAATAGTATTTATGAATTCACTTAAGGAGGTTTTACTGCGATGGCAATCACTAAATGCGGCAACGGGCATATTTACGATTCTGACATATATTCCTCATGCCCGTATTGCAACAATGGAGCCAATGTAGAGATTGACTTCGGCGGAACAGAAACCGTGAACTCTGAAAGAGAGAGCGCTTTTGGCGGAACAAATCCTGTCCCGGGCGATACAGTCGGCGACGTTTTGGGGGCGGGTTCAGGAAATCCGGGCAGTACAGTGCCGGCTTCAGCACCTTCTTTCGGACGGACTGTTCCGGCGGAACAGAGTTCCGGAGAGGCCGGAGGAACCGTATACAGAAAAGAGGATATAAGACAGGGCGGCAGCCCGCAATTTGAAAGGAATACACCTATGCCGAATGGAAGTAATATCGGGAAAACTGTGGTCGTCAACATGAACATGCAGGGAATTGTTCCCGTTGTTGGCTGGATCGTCTGCATTGATGGAAAGATGCGCGGAAAGAGCTACAACCTCTACAGCAAGCAGAATATCGTTGGCAGAGATATTCATTCGGATGTGTTTATCGAGGGTGACGACACCCTATCCGGTCATCAGGCCAATATTTCCTATGACGAGCGTCACAATACCTTTACACTCGTCCCCAAGACAGAGACGAATACCATGTACCTCAATGATGAAGCAATCTATGAGTCTGCCAGATTGAAGGATTTTGACATCATTGAGATGGGCAGCAGTAAATTTGTGTTTGTCCCCTTCTGCGGAGAGCGCTTTACCTGGAAAAATATCGGGAAGGTTTAAAAAACGCTTTTAAGTCCGGCCAAAAGCAAGGAACCCGCATCGGCGCGCAGGACTCGCGGGCGAGTCCTGATTTCTCCGGTGCGGGTGCGGCCGGTAAAAAACAAATGGAAGGTGATTATGAAACAATTGTTAAGTTACAATGTGGCAAATCTGCAGGGGAAGGGATCCCGTGAATATCAGGAGGATTCCTTTGGTTTCGTCAATGCACTGGATGTGACGGAGATCAGGATTAATGGTCTGTTTGCCGCGGTAGCTGACGGAATGGGGGGAATGCAGGGCGGAAGAGAGGCCAGTATTCTTGTTATGAAAACCCTGATGGCAGATTTTGAAAACATGGACAGAAAAGCCCATCTGGGTCTTCAGCTCGCGCAGAGTATCCTGCACGCCGGCGACCTGGTTTATCAGATGCTCAGGGGGGCAGGCGGAAGCACGATTGTCGCGGGGATTTTTTACAATGAAATGCTCTACTTTGCCAGTGTCGGAGACAGTACGATCTGGCTGGTCCGGGACGGCGAAGTGATCCATCTCAATGAACCCCACAACATGAAGCTGCAGAGATATCATGAGTCCTTTTCTGCCGGAATCATGGATCCCTTTCCCGGCAGGAGGGACCTTCAATCCTATGCGCTCACACAGCATGTGGGCATGAGGGAAGAGGCAAAAGTGGACATGAACTATCGGCCCCTTCGCCTGGAAAATAAGGATGTGCTCATTTTCTGCTCCGATGGTGTAGGAGAAGTACTGACGGAAGAAGAAGTCCTGTACTGTCTGGACAGCCCTCTTGCCTCGGACGCCTGTGCAAGGATGGAGAGCCTGATCAGACAGAAGGATCTGCCCGGCCAGGATAATTACACCGCGCTTGTCATAAAATGCTCGTATTGATCACAGGCCGATTGCAGTGGCGCGTATATTTGATTATATGAGTCTGTGAGCCATGCTCAAAACCATATGTAGGTACGGAGAGGAAAATATGATACTTGATGTTTTTTCTTATACAAGTGCGGGGGGACGAAGCCACAATGAGGACACCATCGCCTATCGCACAGAAAACGGGCATGGGCTGTTTGTAGTGGCTGACGGACTGGGCGGTCATTCCAGGGGCGAAGTGGCCTCCGGATGCGTGGCCAGGGTCATGTTAAATGACTGGAGCCCGGATCCTGCGGACAGCGGGGAGGAAGGCCGGGAGTTTTCCCGCCGGGACTGGCTGTGCAATAAATTCCGCGAGGCCAATCGGGCAGTCCTGGATCTGCAGAAAGAGCAGGGCCGGGTCATGAAGAGCACGGCGGTTGCCCTTGCCATTGATGATGACAAGGCATGCTGGGCCCACGCGGGGGATTCGCGTCTTTATTACATACGGCAGGGAAGGATCAATCACATCACCTGGGACCACTCTGTCGCGTTCAAAAAATGGCGCGCGGGAGAGATCACCCGATGGCAGATCAATACGGACGAAGACCAGTCGGCTCTGCTGCGGACCCTGGGGAGTGAGGACCGGAGCGAGCCGGAAGCCGGTCCCGCGAATGTGGAGATAGCACCCGGAGATGCCTTCATGCTCTGCTCGGACGGCGTGTGGGAATATCTGCACGACACGGAGGTCCTGGTGGATTATCTGAAGTCGCTTCAGGCATCGGACTGGGGGACCCGCCTCCTGATGCGTGTCATGGACCGGATCGATGGAACAAATGATAACCTGTCCATCATCACGATCCTGGTGGAATGATTTTTTTCAGGGTCCGCCTGCGGATCCTGACTGATGGATATTCAGGACTTGCCCCGGGTCTTGTGCAATGAAGAATAAACAGGTTTTCCTGATGCGCGTTCCGCGCTTGAGATGAGTATGAAGATTTGCTATGGCTGTTTTCATGAAATAAATGCTACCGCCGGAGTCTGCCCTTTCTGCGGGGCAGACTCCGGATTGCGCAATGAAAGTAAATATCCAAATGCTCTTCCCTGCGGCTATGTACTGATCGACAAATATGTCATCGGTCATGTTCTGGGCCAGGGCGGCTTCGGGATCACATATATTGCGAAAGATATGGCCAGCGGCAGCCTTGTTGCTGTCAAAGAGTACTTTCCCGACACTATGGCTTCACGCAATGCTTCCCTGCGCGTCCATCCTTACAACAAGCAGAGGTCAGAGAACTTTGTCTATGGAAGAGAGCGCTTTCTGGAAGAGGCCAAAACGCTCGCGGAATTTATTTCCAGTCCGAATATTGTCGGTGTTCTCAGCCTGTTTGAAGACAACGGGACCGCCTATTATGTGATGGAGTATCTGAAAGGTACCAGTTTTAAGAGTTACCTGCAGAGCAAGGGCGGGAAAATATCCTGGGAGGAAGCCTACAGAATTCTGTCACCGGTTATGGATGCCCTCTCGGTGGTCCATGCAAAAGGCATCATTCACAGAGATGTTACGCCCGATAATATCGCGATCACGGAGGACGGCACTGTAAAACTCCTCGATTTCGGTGCTGCCAGATACAGCATAGGGGAACAGAGTAAAAGCCTGGATGTGATCCTGAAGCACGGGTTCGCGCCCTATGAACAATATATGCGTCACAGCCGTCAGGGGCCTTTTACGGATGTCTATTCCCTTGCGGCTTCTTTTTACTGTGCCATAACCGGAGAAATCCCTCCGGAATCGGTGGAGCGACTGGATGATGACACATTAAAGGCGCCCTCTGAACTGGGAATCTCTATTCCCGCAAAAGCAGAGGCAGCGCTGTTGAAGGCGCTGGCCGTCCGTTCATCCGACCGCTTCCAGACCATGGACGAATTCAAATACGCCATTCTCCACGGATCGCGGACCAGGGATGAAAACCGGCGCAGGATGACCATAGCAGCCGGAGCTGCTCTGCTTCTTGCGGCGATTCCTGTCATTTTTTGGCTTGTCCGCCACAGGCCGGCTCCCGGACCGGAGCCTGACCGGACCGCGGTCAGCGGGACCGCATCGACAGAGAACCAATCCGCTTCATCCCGGGCTGCGGATTCCCGCTCTGAGCTGGAAATCCTGACGGAAAAAGCGGAAAAAGGGGATGCGGCCTCCCAGGTCAGCCTGGCAAATATGTATTACAGCGGGGAAGGGGCTGAAAAAGATCCTGAAAAAGCTTTTGCATGGTATACCAGGGCAGCTGAGCAGGGAAATGCGGCCGCCCGGTATCTTCTGGCTTATATGTACCAGCATGGAGAAGGGACGGAACAAAACTATAAGGAAGCCCTGAACTGGTACAGCAAAGCAGCGGAGCAGGGAAGTCCGGAAGCCGGGTATCAGACCGGATACATCTATGAGCACGGAATTGAGACCGAACGGGATTATGCCCGCGCGTTCGAGTATTACACAATGTCCGCGGAACAGGGTTACGCGGATGCCCAGTACAGCCTGGGAAACCTGTATCTGGAAGGAAAAGGGACAGACAAAGACCGGAAGAAGGCCCTTGAGTGGTATACCAAAGCGGCTGAAAAGGGGAATATA
The DNA here is from genome assembly GCA_946627565.1 of uncultured Clostridia bacterium. Lineage (GTDB taxonomy): Bacteria > Bacillota > Clostridia > Christensenellales > Aristaeellaceae > UBA2943. Next base: position 9,001 of record CAMOVR010000047.1, on the reverse strand, counting down.
AACGCGCAGTACTCGGCGGGAATGATCCATGAGGCAGAAAAAGAATATGCAGAGGCCCTGTCATGGTATCAGAAAGCGGCAGAAGAGGATTATCCCGCGGCTCAAAACAGCCTGGGCCGTCTGTACAAGTATGGCTATGGCGTAGATCAGGATGAAGAAACTGCTTTTAAGTGGTTTGAGAAAGCAGCCTCACATGATTATGCGGACGCACAGTACAACATGGGAATGGCCTATTACGACGGTTCATGGGTCGGACAGGACTATGAAAAAGCGCTGGAGTGGTATCAGAAGGCTGCTGACCAGGGATATGCTCCCGCCCAAAACAATCTCGCGTGGATGTATGCCCAGGGCGAAGGTACGGACCAGGACAAGGAAAAAGCTGTTGAATGGTTTGAAAAGGCTGCTGACCAGGGACATGCGCCTGCTCAGAACAACCTGGGATATATCTACATGGAAGGAATCATAGGGAACCCCGACTATGCCGAGGCCAGAAAATGGTTTGAGAAAGCTGCGGAGCAGGGTTACGGTGCCGCCTCCTTCAGCCTGGGGGAGATCTATCTGATGGGACTTGGTGTGGATGCAGACCGGGAGGAAGCAAAAAAATGGTATGAAAAAGCAGTGGATCAGGGTTATGAAGAAGCAAAGACCAGGCTGGACAGCCTGTGAGTTCGAAGTAAGCGCCTGCCGCAGGGCGGGATGCGAATGTGCGGAGCATTGCGGGAGCGCAAAAGCGCGAAGCGATGCGCAGGACTCGCGGGCGAGTCTTGAATCATATATGTTTATGGCCACGAAGTCATAACCACAAGCGTGACACAAAAAAGCAGACCAGGCGCTGGATCCGGGGCCGGATCCTGACTGAATAGGGAGGAAAAGAGTGAATGAAAACCTGTTACAACTGCTTTCATGAGATGATGGATTCCGCCAATAATTGCGCATACTGCGGATTCTCCCTGAACAGCAAAGCAGAGAGCAAATATCCGCAGGCGCTTCCTTACGGGTCGATCCTGCACGGTAAATACATCACCGGACGTGTGCTCGGGCAGGGAGGATTCGGCATCACCTACGTTGCGCAGGACTACAATACAAAAGAACTGGTCGCAATAAAAGAGTATTTCCCCGGCGCCATGGCCACGCGCACAGGCACCCGGTCTGTACAGGCCTATAATGTAGCAAACAGTGACAGCTTTTCCTTTGGCAAGAGAATCTTTTTGAAAGAAGCGACAACGCTGTCCAGATTTTCGGGAAACCCCAATATTGTAAAAGTGCGTAGCTTTTTCGAGGAAAACGGGACAGCGTATTTCGCAATGGAGTATGTAAAGGGCGAGAGCCTGAAAAGCTATGTCAGAAAGAGGGGAGGGAGCATATCCTGGCAGGAGGCAGAGCGGATACTTCTGCCGGTCATGGAGGCTCTTGAAGCCGTGCATGCGCAGGGGATCATCCACCGGGATATCTCTCCGGACAATATCGCGCTGGCAGACAACGGCCAGGTGAAGCTCCTTGATTTCGGCGCCGCCAGGTACAGCATGGGTGAACGCAGCCAGAGCCTGTCCGTTATCCTGAAACACGGATATGCGCCTGCGGAACAGTATTCCAGACACGGACACCAGGGCCCCTGGACAGACGTCTACGCCATGGCGGCAACCTTCTACAATGTCCTGACAGGGGAAATGGTCCCGGATTCAATTGACAGAACACATTCGGATACGCTGGTCCTGCCTTCCAGGCTCGGGGTCATTGTACCTGAACATGTGGAAGCTGCCCTTGCCAAAGCACTTTCTGTGCGGCAGGAGGACCGGTTTCAGAGCATGGCGGATTTCAAAGATGCCCTGACCAGAAAGGTGATCCTCCCCAAAACAGTAGTCACGGATCCGATTGTCACGGAAGTCCCTCCGCCAGCCGGGCCAAAAGGCCTGTCCGGAAAACTGATCGGCCTGGCAGCGGCCGCAGTCATTCTTCTGATCTGCGGGATCCTTTTCATATTTCCCCTGCCTTCTCCGGACGCCGGTGCCGGAAATACGGAGGAAGGAATCACTTCCGGAAATTTCCTGAATAAAGGCTTTTTTGCCATGAGCGAAAAAGACTGTTACGCCTATAGCGGCAGCAAGCTTTATTATTGCAAAGACTCGGACCTGTCCGCGGCAGAGCTGGTGGGAGACGGGAGAGCCGGAGAGTTTCTGAATATTGTCGACAACCACATTTATTTCCTGTCGCAATATGAGCACGCGATTTATCGGATGGATCCGGATGGAAACAATAAGGTCAAAGTTTATGATGCCTCTTCTGACACAGGGAACGAGCCGACCAACCTGTATATTTACCATGGATGGTTTTACTTTTCCAACCACAACAAGTTGTTCCGCGGGAGTTTAAAAGACCTTGACGATCTGGAAAAAGGACCTCTCACAAAAGCAGAGTGCATTGCGACAGACTTTAACTATGAAAACAAGGTCCTTGCAAGCCTGTGCTTTATCGAAGACTGTATTTACTACGATGGAGAAAAAGGCCTCTCAAGCATGGAACTTGACGGGTCAGGGAAAAAGACTGTCTGTGATAAGGACGGAAAATTCATCACAGACGGTCAGGCCATCTATTGCTTAAACGGGTTATACCGAGTCAGCAGAATACTGCCTGACGGGTCTGTCACACAGATCATCGATCTCAAAGATGTGGGCAAGATCAGAGAGATCAATTACGCGGATGGCTGGATCTACTATCTGCTGGAAGTGGATGACGGCAAATATTTGTGCAGGGCAGGGACGGATGGTTCCGGGAACGTAGCCATTGATTTTGTCACAGAAAGTAAAAACACAGTGGTATCTATGAATACGTTTGCCGGCTCGGAATACGCGTTCTTTTATATTCTCGAGAAAGACGGAGAAAATCTGACCCCTGTCAGTAAAAGTGTTGACATTCCAAAAGAAACATCCGCATCCGCCGCTCCCCAAACGGGAGCAGACTCCAATGCCAAAGGAAAGGCGGAAGAAGGAACCGCTTCATCGGACACGAATGCGCCTTCTGAAGAAAACGCTATCGCTTACGCAAAGGCTTATATGGATCTTTTCTGCGGAAGGGATGCGGATCTTAAAGTGCCTTTTTCAAAGCTGAATAAAAAGGAGATCGATTCAGTGTGCTACTCTTCTGTCGATGAAATGATTTCGGAGATGCACACGGACCCGCCGCCGAGCGATAGTTACAGAAAACATATTCACGAATTCTATGAGAAAGCTTTTTCAAAAGCAAAATATACGATTGGTGAAGCATCAAAAACAGAGGACGGGAATAAAGGCTATGATATCAGCATTACTATTACTCCGGTGAGAATCTTCTATGGACAGAGCGAGCGAATCAAAGAACTGACAGACTCCGGGGTTTTGACAGACATGACCGATGAGGAAAAAACAGCCGCGATTGAGAATTCTGTTTATAACATGGAATACCTGGATAATCCCGAATACGCTGACCCCGCGACATATACTTTACATTACAGGCTTTTGGACGAAAAATCAGGAACATATGGATTTGACGGCGGAACAGAACAGTCTTTCCGTTACTGGCTGGTTAATATGCAGTAATCTCTTTTTTAATGGAATTTCAGGATGCCCTTCACTGTATCAGGGATATTTGATGGGCAAAAAATATTCTGCCCGGAACACGAAGGTATCATTAATGGAATGATAAGCGGGAATAAGGAAGAAAAAGATGAACTTTTCAGAAAATGTCTTAACCTTGAGACAAAACAGCATCCTTAACGGAAGATACATCATCCAGAAAGTCCTGGGTCAGGATGCATTTGGAATCACGTATCTGGCCCGGGATTACCAGACCGGGTCATTTGTAGTGATCAAAGAATACTGCCCGGAGGGAATTGTGCACAGAACGGCAGCATTTGTGCTGCTGCCGGTGAGCAGTCTGGCTGAAAGTACTTTCATGAAAGGAAAACGAAGTTTTCTTCGCGAAGGGAAAAAACTCTCTGAACTGAACCGAAATCCGAATATCGTCAGCATCCTGGAAACCTTTGAAGAACATAATACTGCTTATTTGACCATGGAATACGTCGAGGGGAAAACTCTTTCGGAATATGTCCGGGAAAGAGGAGGCAGACTGCATTGGGGAGAGGCCCTGACTCTGCTGCTTCCGGTCATGGAAGCTCTCACATCCTTCCATGCAATGGGAATCCTTCACAGGAATATTTCGCCTGAAAATATTATGGTGACGCCGGGTAGAGAAGCGATGCTCCTGGATTTCGGCGCAGCCAGGTACAACACAGGGGCCCGTTCACAGAGTCTTGATCTCATCTTAAACCACGGGTTTGCTCCCTGTGAACAATATATGATTTACGGCGAGCAGGGGCCCTGGACGGATGTCTATTCGATGGCGGCAACTCTGTACAAAGTGATTACCGGCATTACGCCTCCGGATGCCCCGGATCGTTTAGCCGGACCGGATCCTCTAAAACGGCCCTCTCAGGCAGGAGCGGATATTCCGGACGAATATGAGGAAATCCTCCTGAAAGCACTCTCCGGAGATTCGGCAGACCGCTTTCAGAACATGGAGGACTTTATAAGGTCGCTCCAGAGTGGAAGAATCGATGTTTCACAAAATGAAGAAGACGTCATCATAATCAATTTTGAGGATGATGAGGAAGATGATGGAGGAGGGGGTTCAACGATCATACGCGGACAGGGCGGGACAGGCGGCTCCGGCCAATCAGACAATGGCGGTTCCGGCAAAACAGGCGGCTTCGGCGAAAAACATGAAAACAAGCTCTTCAAATGGATCAAGAAGAAAAAGACACTACTTTTCATCGCCGGAGCAGCCATCATTGGAGTCTGTGCGGCTGTCATTTGGCCTTCACCCGGGGTTGATTACGGCGGTCAGCTAAAAGAGGATGTATTCGACAAAGTAATCGATAAAAATTATGACCTTGAAGCAGCTAAAGAGCACAGTGTTTTTGGTTCCGGTTATAAACGAAGCGAAATAATTGCCGTGTCTTTTTTGACAAGCACAAAAGATGATCCGGGTAACAGTTGGGACGTTTCCGCGAATCATGACAAAAGTGTGCGGGCATGGACAGAGGATGAAGGGGGATTCTATCATCTGTACATTGCTTCAAAGGGAGGAATGACAGCTCCTGAAAACCTGCAGGGGATGTTTGAAGGATATGTCAATATGCAGGCGATCGAGTGGAATGATGCTGTGAGTATGAAGAATGTAAGAAACATGAAGACTTTGTTTTTCGGCTGTGAAAAGCTGGAGAAGCTTGATCTTACTCCTTTTCAGACAGCGGAGCCGGAGACACTTCGATATATGCTGGATTCCTGCAAATCTCTGGATTCTATTGATGTGACCGCCCTGAATACATCTGCTGTCAAAGATATGGCAGGTCTTTTCTATGGATGCAGCAGCTTACGTGAATTGGATTTGTCCGGATTCGATACATCCGGTCTGGAGGACATCAAGTCTATGTTCAGCGGCTGTTCTTCTCTGGAAAAAATAGAATTCGGATCCGGTTTCAAAACGGGGAAAGTCAGGGATTTTTCATTCATGTTCGCAGACTGCGTCAATCTTGCTTTTCTGGACACAAAGGGACTTGACCTGTCGCAGGCAGAAAAGACAAGCAGCATGTTTAAAGGCTGCGAGGCACTGAAGGACCTGGATACCAGCCATTTTGATTTTTCGAATATTGAAAACGCCAAGAGTATGTTCAGAGGATGCAGCGGTCTCGAGACACTTACCTTTTTAAATCCGGTCTGTCTTGCCGACTCCATGTTCGCCGGATGCACAAGCCTGAAAAAGGTGAATTTTGAAGGAGGCTTGTTAAGTGTCGGCAAAGAGGTCTTCAAAGACTGCGAGCTCGCCCTGAATTATCCTGCGGGCGATGAACGCTGGAAGGCAATCGCAGGAAGCAGCTATGGAGGTGTTGTGGAATGGGTCTCCTCGGACGGAGAGGTTCAGGTCGGCCTGCCGGCGACAGGAGACAAGCTGCTTATCCCGGATCCTGTCCTCAAGCAGGCAATTGCGGAAGAACTGAAAATCAGCGGCAGAGAAATAACATTGGATGATGTCACGCAATTAAAAGAACTGAGGATTGACGGGGAAAAGAAGACTGAAGAAGAACAAGTCCATGACCTGACAGGACTGGAGTATTGTGTAAATCTTGAAGTACTGAGAATGAGGTATGGACAAATAGAAGACCTGACTCCCCTGAAAGACCTGACAAAACTTATAGAAATCTCAATCTACAAAAACAAAGTTTCAGACCTGAGTCCTCTGCAGGATCTCAGAAACCTTAAAACGCTGGGACTTGGATATAACAAGATTACGGATATTTCCCCTCTGAAGGGGCTGACTAAGCTCACCCTGCTGTGGCTTTGCGGGAACAAGGTAGAAGATATCGGGGTGCTGCGGAATCTGATTCAGATGAGAAGCCTTCATTTGTGTGAAGATGACGCGGCGAAAGACCTGTCGCCCCTGCAAACGCTGACACAAATGGATGAGCTGTCCCTGTATAAATGCGGAATCACGGATCTTTCCATTATAGGACACATGACAGAACTGACCAAACTGGACATACATGTAAATCAGATTGAAGACCTGACACCCCTGGGTGCCATGACAAATCTTAAGGAGCTTAATCTGACCGGTAATCTGGTGAAAGACATCTCTCCACTCGAAAAGCTTGGTCATCTGACATCACTGGAGATGAGCGGGAATCAGGTCGAAGACATCTCAGTGCTGAAGGGAATGAAAGACATGGAGAGCCTTGACCTGAGCAATAACTTTATAACAGACATCAGTCCGTTGATGGATATGGGAAAACTGACAGAGCTCAATATCGAAAAAAACCCTGTCAGGGACTATTCACCGCTGGAAAAGCTGCCTGATTCCGTAAACATTAAAAAATAGTGTTGACAGCTGCTCGGGATTCGGGAGCAGGGTCTGAAAAAAAGAGTCTCAAAAGAAGGGGACACGTGGTTTATGAGTATAAATGATTACCCTGATGCACTGCGGCAGAATACGATTCTGATCAGGAGATACCGTATTGAGGACGTATTGGGAAAGGGTGGATTCGGCATCACGTATAAGGCCATGGATCAGGAGAAAAACCAGGCAGTAGCTATAAAAGAGTATTATCCTGCCGGTCTTTCTTCCCGCCGCTCGGACTCGCAGGAGGTTATCCCCTTTACGAAAAAAAGCGCGGAATACTATGAGTATGGGAAGAAGCAGTTCCTGGAGGAAGCTGAAAGGCTTCACAGATTTCGCAGGGAACCCGGAATTGTCTCCGTAAGGCAGTTTTTTACCTCGAATAATACTGCTTATTTCGTGATGGAATTTGTCGAAGGAAGAGACTTAAAACAGTATCTTCAGGAGAGAGGGGGACGGATAGGCTGGCATCAGGCTTGTGATATTTTGCTTCCGGTTATGAGGACACTGGAACAAGTCCACAAAGAAGGCATTATTCACCGCGATATAGCGCCGGACAATATATTTATTGATAAGTACGGAAATGCCAAACTGCTGGATTTCGGTGCCGCCAGAAGCAATCTGGGTAATGAGAGCGGAAGCGTGGACGCGATTGTGAAACATGGTTTTTCGCCGATTGAACAGTATTCCCGAAATTCCAAAAGCCAGGGGACGTTTACAGATGTCTACGCGCTCGCGGCCACCTTTTACTATGTGATCACGGGAACGATACCGGAAGACTCCATGGACAGACTGGCATCTTCCGGGGCTGATAAAATCAATCTGCTCAAATCCCCGCGGGATTTGGGGGCGGACTGCCCTCCGGCTCTTGAAAAAGTATTGAGAACGGGACTTGCGATACGATCCGAAAACAGGTTCCAGACAATGAGAGAGTTCCGTGAGTCTGTAGAACAGGCTGCAGGGATAAAAGAATTTACGGATGAACAGAAAACGTCGGTCCTGAAGACCGGAAAAATTCTGCTGGCAGCGGCTGCTGTGGCCGTCGTCCTGTTCATAGGTTCCAGATTTATCCCGGGATTCATCCGGAAGTTCGGCCAGGAATTCGGACAGGTCTCCGATTCTCATGCAGAGAAGCAGGATAATCCCGGCCAGGAAGAGCACAAAACGGAGGCGATAACAGACAATTCAAAAGAAATTGGAACGGGGGGAGGGGAAAATAATAGCGGGAATAATTCTGCTGTAGACAATGCCCTGCCGTCAGGGCAGTCCTCCTATGATACAGAGGTACAGGAGGACCTGCTTTCGAAGGCAAAGCATGGAGATGTAGAAGCTCAGTATACACTCGGGAAAAAATACTTTGAAGGCATTGATGTATCTCAGGATTACGAGGAGGCCATGAAATGGTTCATGCAGGCGGCGGGAAAGGAAGATTGCACTGCCCTGAACTGGGTTGGTTATATGTATTTTTATGGCTATGGCGTACCTCTGGACTATAACGAAGCTCTTAAATGGTTTACCAAAGCAGCTGACCAGAATTCATCCTATGCGCAATACTACATTGGACTCATTTATCAGTCCGAGAGCTTTGGAAACAAAGATGACGAAGCTTTTAAATGGATGCTGAAAGCGGCGGATCAGAACTATGCCTCTGCACAGAATTCTGTCGGTAACATGTATTACTACGGTAAGGGGACTGAAAAGGATTATGAAAAGGCTTTTTTCTACTTTTTGAAGTCCGCGGAGCAGGGTAATGCCTTCGCTCAATATAACACAGGTCTTATGTATGAATATGGGGAAGGTGTAAAAATTAACCTTGAGAAAGCTCACGAATGGTATTCCAAAGCAGCCGGGCAGGGAGATGAGGATGCGAAAGACGCATTGGAATCTCTTGAGCAGAAGATGACACCTGGCGGAAATGACTATTCAAAATGATAGGATGTCAAAGTGAAAATCCGCGCCGATGCGCGAAGTAATGCATGGTTTAATCATACATGTTTGTGAAAGCGAGGAAATAACACAAAAATGAAAACCTGTTACAACTGTTTCCATGAACTTGGTGATACCGTCCGGATCTGCC
>CAMOVR010000046.1 GCA_946627565.1 uncultured Clostridia bacterium | reverse complement strand
TAACTGCAAGAAAGAATATATTACTATATCTATTTATAACAATATATAAAGTATATAATAAGAAATATGATATAATATTAATATTATACATATTATAATATGCAATATTTTCATTATGTAATATAGTATTATTATATATATAACCTGCAATAAGTATATAAATCAAATAGCTTATTCAACAAATCGTCATCAGTAAATGGTGCTGTTACATTACGGGATTGACCATAGTGCAGATATCTGTTACTATTTATTCAGAAAAATTGGTAACGAAAAAGGAGGATGAATCGTATGGAGCAGAAAAAGAGGCTGGTCACCCGCAGTGACTTTGATGGACTTGCCTGTGCCATGATGCTCAAGGAGATGGACCTGATTGATGAGATCAAGTTTGTCCATCCAAAGGATGTACAGGACGGAAAAGTGGAGCTGTCTGAGAATGACATTACCACCAACCTTCCCTATGATCCCCGGGTTGGGCTGGCCTTTGACCATCATGAGTCCGAGGTGGACCGTCTTAAAGCTGAACAGACGGGCGGCAAGCTGATCATTGATCCTCACGCCAAAAGTGCGGCAAGAGTGCTGTATGATTATTATGGCGGGAAGGAGAAGTTCGCCAGAGTCAGCGAAGAACTCATGGAAGCTGTCGATAAGGGTGACAGTGCGGACTTTACGGTTGATGAAATCCTGAACCCCAAGGGCTGGGTGCTTCTTCATTATCTGATGGATCCCCGCACTGGACTGGGGCGCTTCCGTAATTTCCGTATCTCCAACTATGATCTGATGATGGAGCTCATTTCCTTCTGCATGGATCATACCATCGAAGAGATTCTGTCACTGCCTGATGTTAAGGAACGGGTAGACCTGTATTTTGAACAGACAGATATGTTTAAGGCCCAGCTTATGCGCATCGCGAAGATGGAAGGCAAAGTGGTGGTGCTGGACCTGCGCCGTGAGGAGATCATCCATGCCGGCAACCGGTTTATGATCTATGCACTGTTCCCGGATGCCCAGATCTCCGTTCATGTTGCATGGGGCTTCCAGAAACAGAATACGGCCGTCATGATCGGGAAATCCATTCTCAACAAAGGTTCCAAGGTGGATATCGGTGACCTGTGTCTCCGCTACGGCGGCGGTGGACATGCCAATGCAGGTACCTGCCAGCTGGATAATGATGTGGTGGATAAAGAGCTTCCGGATATCATCAAGGCCCTGAACGCGTAACCCCTGACCCTCTGCTGATGCAGAGGGTTTTCTGCATATTGCCGGGAAGACAAAGGGGACAGGCATTTCTTCACAGGGACATGCCGCATATGGCATTCTCTGCTGTCTGTACTGTCCCCGGTGTGAGACCATCCTGTCCGGGCATTTCCCTTCCGTAAATGTCTTTACCATCGGTGACCGGTTTTGGGGCACAGAGAAGCCGAGATACATACGGTATCTTCGGAATGCTTCCGGGGACGGTATAGCCTGTCCAGTGCCTGAAAAGACAGACTGCAAAAAAGCAGGAGCCATTCATGGATATCATGAATGGCTCCTGTCTGTATGGGGAACGGGCGTGTATAAGACTGCCTGATACATGGGCAATATGCTTTCCAGCGTACGTTATCAGGCTGCCTGGGTGAACAGAATCATATCATGTCCGTTTCCTGCTCATGCATATGCTTTCATCTTTGGCATAAGGCTGCAGAGAACCAGTGGATCATTCTGTGACAGGCTGAGCAGCGGCTTTTTCTTCTGCCATGGTCATCAGGGCACGTTCGGATTCAATATCAACCGGATAGGGATATTTGGCTGCGATTTTATCAAAGCTTTCCATGGCTTTCCGGGCTTTTTCAGAATCCCTGTCCCTCAGCAGTGCCAGGACATATTCTGTTCTGGGAATCACCGGCAGGGCTTTCATGGCTTTCATGTACTTTTTCTGCTCAGGTGTCAGAAGAAGGGCCAGCTCATCCGGACGGTTGGGTCCGATGAGTTCAATGAAGATCCGGTCACAGGTCATGAGGCAGCGGTGGGCACCGCTTATGGCGCCGATATCCAGAATGCGCACCATTTCTCTGTCGGCTTCCTCAAACTGTCTGAGTTCCATGAGCCTGTTGCAGTTGAGAATGGCCGGGACCACCCGAATGGAGTTCTGGAGTCCTTCGTCTGATACCGGTGTGAACCACTCCTCCGGCAGTTCGCTGATGCGTTTTCCGCGGCTGAGCAGTTCGTTGACCTTCATCTGCAGCCAGAAAGCACGTACAGCTTCAGGATCCCTGAGCATGGACAGAACATTCCGGCCGTCATTGTCAGTCATGTTGAGACGCAGGGGAACCGCATTCATCAGTGCGAAGGCAAAGCCCACAACAGTAAGGATTTTCAGGAAAGTGGCAAAAACGCTGACTGCGGGAAAAAGGAAGGAAAGCAGTAAGAAAACCAGGGATGCAATGAGGTTCATCATGGAACCGCCAAGGTTATACAGGACAAATGGAATCTTTCTGTCCTTCAGATCAGGCGGGACCATCAGACACTGACCGCCTGTTCCGGCAAGGGAAAGACGGCGGAGACGGATCTTTCCGTCTTCCTTCAGCCACATGAATGAGAAGATACGGAACGAAGAGAATGAATATCCCGTAAGAAGGCCGAAGACCAGGTGGCCGGATTCATGGATCACGATCTGTATGACGATGGCCAGATAGATGAAGATGATCAGACCGGCGTAGACCAGAAGGAGGCCTGGCAGCGTAAACTCATTCTTTTCAAAGAGCATATCGATGTGCTGTACAGCGAACATGCCGCAGACGGCACCGATGAGGACATAAAAGAGTACAGCAATGAGCTGCTGAAAATTGAATTTTGACTTCTTCTGCCCGGCAGGTTTCTTTTCCATAGGCAATCCTCCATATTGTTTTTTGGGACCGTGGGTACAGTCCTGTTGTGTGTGATTATATCACAACTCCGGCAGGATACAGGAAGACATGACGTAAAAGTCCCCTGCCCGGGGGAGGGCAGGGGACAAAGCAGCAGCGAAGGGAACCGGATCATCCGGAAAAGGTGCGATGGAAGGTCAGTACAGGGAATTGAGAAGCTTCAGGATCTTGATATTTGCATCGTTGTAGTACTTGAGCTCTGCACTGTTCAGATCGTCGTTATCCTCTTCAAAGGACTCCCAGGCTTCCATGTTTTCTGCATACTTGGTGAGCATATTGGTGTACTGTGTCAGCATGCCCAGGGGATTGCTGGAGGTGCTGTAGCTTTTCATGAACTTTACGTACTCCTCAAAGAACTCCACATAGGTGTCTATGGCTTTTTTGACGCTCTTTCGGATGCCGGTGGATTTCGGTGTGGCCGTTGCTTTTGGTTTCTTTGTGGCCTTTGGCGTGGCGGTTGCCTTTGCCTTCTTCGGTGTGGCCGTGGCGGAAACGATGGATGCACTCCTCTCATTCTTTGTCGCCGTGGGAGCTGCTTTCGTCGCCGTCGGCGCTGCGGTGGCTTCCGGCAGAGCCTGAAGGGATTCCAGCGTCCTGTCAGAGGATGTCCGGGTATCCCTGGATGCCAGGCTTTCCATGCTTTCTATGACATTTGTGAGAACAGGGACTGTCTGTTTCAGGGAATTGCGGAAATCTGTGTTCAGCGCGCACAGGGATGTAAGGGACAGGACCAGGATCAGAAGCGCACAGAAATAGGAGCGGGCATAGTTCCTGCGGTTTATGTTGGAAGAAGAGAGGGAAAAGGCAAGCAGCAGAATCAGGCCAAGTACCGGGACTGCAAACAGGATGGAATAGCCCAGATATGCCCAGGAAGACAGGGGACGGAACTGTTCGGAACCTTCGTAATGGATTTTGCTCATGTTTATACCGCCTTTCATGGAATCGGAGTCAGGGAGGGATTCAGGATCTTCTGAAAACTGCTTGGATGCTTCCTGGTGGAAACTGAAAAGACACAGGGCAGCGCCGATATTTGCAAAAACATCGCTGACCAGGATGGCCAGGGCCACCGGTGTGCTTATGAGACCAAACAGGCGCGAAAGAACGAAAACATTGTATGCGGCGCCTGTCAGCCAGAAGAGGCCGCATATGATGCCGAGCCTGCGGCTGTCTCTCAGCAGGGCGATCATTGTCATGAAGGGGAGAACGCCGTTGAACACAAAGAGCAGAATATCATTTCCACTCAGGGGGTAACCGTGATATATGGCCGTGAAGAATCCGAGATTCTCATAGATCAGGGACCCCAGAAAGGCAAGGAAGGAAAAAAGGTCCTTTCCCGCCCCTCTGAACTGACGGCGGAACAGCCGGATCAGGAAGAACTGGCCGAAACAGGAAACTCCGTCGATATACGCCACAAAAACCGTAAAGTCTCCAAGGGATGACAGCCAGGAGAAGGATGAAGGCGAACGGGAGAGTGCAAATAAACTGTTTGCGTAGATCAGGATCAGAAAGAGCAGCTGGATCACAAAGGATGCGGTCAGAAGACCGATACCGGTCCTGAACATGGGGTGGGTGTCTCTGTATTTCATGGATGGTACCTCACGATCCTTTCAGCATATGTAGGATATGGAAAACAGGGGAGTGCAGGGAAAAGACAGGTCAGGGTTTCAGAAGGCGCCCAGGGCAGGGAGAGGGCAAGATGGCGGAGGGCTTTGCATGTGCAGAACATGGGGCCGCTCCGGTCATGCGGATGAACCGTCCTCGCCCGGTTTTCCTGAGAGCATGGTGTACAGGAAACGGACCGTGGAAGGGCGGCCGCATACGCTGCAGGTCAGGGAAGTGCAGAAACCGCCAAGCTCCAGCCGCCCGTAATCGGACGGAAAAACGGAAGAGATGACAGAAGATGTGCGGTGGCAGCAGGGGCAAATATAGGTAAACTGCAGGATTGCCCGGGTTTCGTCCTGGGCCAGGATCCGGTAGGAGAGACCGGGAATGGAGGGCTGCTTCACGGAAGCCACCCGCCATTTCCGCCAGGTGGTTTATTGTGCTGGGATGGCATGATTTCTGTCTCCTTTTTCAGCTCTTTTCTCATGAAGCATACCATGCGAAACAGTCAGACTGGATTTCCTGGTGTATGGGGAGGGGAAGGAGCACAGACCAAAACGGATCCTTAAGAAACCCGGCCTGAAAGCAGAGCGGGGACAGAGGCATAAAAAAACGCCCACAGAGAAGAGGCTCAGCCTGCACGCTCTGCGGGAGTATATGTATGATTCGGTTTTCAGGTCATTTTCTGTCCGCGGGAACATACGATTCCCGGTTTATGCCGCATCCGGAAGCTGTTCCTGAGAACCGGGCAGTTCTGTTTTCTTCACATCATCGCCATAGATGGTTTCCCAGTCGTTGGCCATGGAGAAGGGCGTCCATCCCTGCTTTTCCACTTCTGCCATGTAGTCCGCGGCCTTTTCGTCGCTGCCGTACTCCCGCACGGTGTCATCGCACACCACGAAGAAGCCCATGCCGGTGTGTGACGGGTTGCCCTCGGCGTAATTGAGCATGGAGAAATCACCGGAACTGTTGCCAAAAGCCAGAACAGGCCGTTTTCCGATCTCACGTGCAATGGCCGCAGGCTTGCCTGACTTGCCGCATTCCACCTCGTTCATGGGAGCACCCAGCAGGATTGTCTCATCCCTGCCCATATTGTATTCGTCAGCGGGTTTGTCTCCCTTTCCGGAAGCCTCATAGGGAACGTCGGTGGCGATGACATGATCCAGGGGGATGCCAAGGCGGGAGACAAGGGCACGCACCACTTCACGTTCACAGGCGGAAACCATCCAGACATCAAAGCCGTTGTCCTTAAGGTAGCTCATCACCTCAAGCATGGGTTTGTAGAAGGACTGTCCGTAGGTCATGCCCTCAAATCCCACAGCATTTACGGAGTCGGCGAAATTGACCACATATGCCCTGAATTCCTCCGGTGTCATGCCGGCAAAGGCGGAAGCTATCATAACGTCCTTGTTCAGTCCTTCCGGATTGTAGGTTTCACCGTATGTACAGGCGTGGTCCCGGATCAGCTGCATGGCGCTGCGCTCTTCCGGGGTGGCGCTGTATGCAGCATCGTCCAGCACACGGTACATGGCCAGGCAGTAGTCCACGTACACCGGGGCCTTTTCGCACAGAATGGTTCCGTCCATGTCAAACACCGCGATCCGGTCTGCCGGGTTAAGATAGCCGGAGCCGGATTCGTCCGTGCAGTCCGTGACAAAGGCAACAAGATCATGAAGGGACTGGCTGTCCGCTTTCCAGGAGGGGAAGACGGCAGCGTAATCCGGTGTCCTGTTCACAGCTGCAGTCACTTCCGGCTGGGGTGTGACAGTCTGCGCGGGCGGGACTGACGGCTGCCTGAGCAGGAAACAGGCCACGACAGCAGCCACGATGGCGCCTGCCAGAAAGGCCAGGGCCGTTTGTATAAAGTTTTTCCGGTTCATAAAGGTTCTCTCTTTTCTGTAGGATTTGTGCTTCAGTTCTGCTCCCTGTCCGGAAGGCATATGCCTGAAATGTCTGTCCCCGGAAACAGGTTTATGGAATAATTCTATATGATTGCAGGATATCCTGTTTATCAGATAAATACCTCAGACATCGGAAAAAGAAAAGGCCGTTTATCAGCCCGGGAAAAGGCTGAAGCGGCCTTGAAAGATAAAAAGGTGCGATACGGCAAACCGGAAAGATGCCTTCAGTTTTCGGCGCCTTCGGCCCGTCTGCGGATGTCTTCCGGGCACAGGGGGCCATCCGGAAGAAGAAAGGGGGAATCCTCCCGGTACTGTTCTGCCCTGTCATAGGTGTCGGCGGCAGATCTGAAATCGCCCTGCAGCGTATGGAGATGGGCGAGGTACATCAGGGCGTCAAAGCGTTTGGCCCGGTAGGTTTCCTCCGCCTCATTTTCCGTACACAGCCGGATGGCTTCTTCTGCTTCCGCTATGGCCTGGTCCCAGTTTAAAAGGGCAGCGTGTATGGCGGATGCCTGATCCAGCAGGTGATCGATCCAGGCCATGGGGGAATCGGTGGAGGCCCTGGCCAGGTCAGAGGCGCAGGCAATCTGTTTTTCCGCTTCTTCCCTGCTGCCTGTCTGTGCAAAGTACATGGCGCTGACACAGAGAAACTGATAGCGCTCATAGTCATACGGTCCGCAGGAGGCGTCAATGATTTCCCCGGCTTCCATCAGGAGGGCAGGACATTCCTTCAGATTCCTCTCCCCGATGAGAAGGGAGGTGACACGCTCCATGAGGGAGGAGGCCAGCTGCAGTTTTGCGTCCGGATGGGAGGAACGCCGGGCGGAACGGATGGCCAGGTCTTCCTGGTGCAGACAGTCATCTGCCGCAGGGCTGCCGTAGCGGTTGTTCAGGAGAACGGCAAAGGCTCTGTGGTACTGGGACTGGTAGTAATGGGAAGGATGGCCTTTCAGGTACTGCTTCATATCCTCAAGCAGTTCAAAGGCATCTTCATAAGCGTGCAGACGGCCCAGGAAATAAGCGGAATTGGTATACAGCCGCAGGACCTGGCGGGAGGTGAGGAAAACAGGATCCCGGATCAGATCGAGCATGCGCAGAAGGATGTTTTCATCCTGGTCCACCGGGCCGTCCATGAGGATCCGGAACAGGAGGCGCTGCCGGGCAGGGGAGGGGACGGCAGCTTCAATGAGCTGAGCGGCAGGATCCATCAGCTCCAGCCATGAACGGTAGTGGCGGGTAAAGCGCTTGTCCGCGTCCTCCGCGATATCCTCCGGCACCAGCAGGCCGTACAGGTTTTCCATGGCCTGATTCAGCATCTCTTCACTGCCCTCAAGGTTTCCCCAGGCCTGAATGTAATCCCGCAGAAGGGGATGCAGCAGGACGCGCCGGTCCGTTACGCTGAGCCAGCCGCTGTTTTCCAGATCGCGGATCAGGTCGGTGACGGGGATGTCCGTCAGCTTCCTGACAAGTTCAATCCGGATGCCGGGGGCATGAAAGACTGCAAGCAGCTTCATCAGGAGGCGCTGGCTGACGGAAAACCGCTCGGATTCCATAAGGCGGTCCAGGATCTGGGAAAAGGTGGCCTGCATGGCCTGCTGGTCCCGTATGTAGTCAACCTGACTTGGCAGAACCTGCTTCAGGCCGGATGACGCCACCAGGTCATAAGCCTCATGGATGGTGAGATAGTTCCTGGCTACATGACGGGCCAGCAGCTCCAGGGTAAGGGTATGGCCGGCTATGCTTCTGACCATGCCGGCAATGGCACTGCGGTCCTCTTCCCCGCAGATTTCCCGGCGGGCATACCAGGCAAACAGGTTTTCCAGCGCCTTTTCCTGCATTTCCCTAAGGTGCAGGGAAGGACAGAAGCCTGCGGGCAGGGGCAGGCGGGAGATGAGCAGAACCTGCCATCCGATCTCCAAAATGGGTTTCAGTCCCTGAAGGTGTTCAGGGTTCAGATCGTCCAGCACAAGGAGAATATGCTGCCGGCTGCACAGTTCTTTCAGGGCCCGGGTTTTCCGCGCACAGTAGGCCTCCTGGTTTTCATCCGGGAATCTTTCCACGGTATTGAGCTGGATGAGCATATCATCGCAGATCAGGTCCTGAGCGCTGATGCGGCTGTAAAGATAGAGGACGGCATCGTAGCGGTCCCTGTTTGCGCCGATCCATGCCCTGGCAAGGGTGCTTTTCCCCATGCCTCCCGTTCCCCACAGGCTCACGGTGCCGGAATGGCGGAGCATATCATCCAGCGCCTGCATATCCGCCTCCCGTCCCATGAAGCATACGGGCGTGGAAACGGGGGAGGAAATCAGGCAGGGCAGGCGCTCATCTGAAAGGCTGCACAGGGTTTCAAGGGCGCTAAGGGTTTCCTGCATGGTCTGGAACCGGTCCCGGGTATAGCTGGCCAGTGTCCTGTGGAAAAAGGCGGTCAGTTCCCGGAACAGGCGGTCCCGGTACACCCGGTCTGAGAACTTCATGGCGGCAAAGTCGTATACGGCAGACGGATCCCCGGCGAAGGCATCCGGGGTGCGGCCCCACAGGGCGTGGTACAGAACGGCCCCCAGGCTGTACACGTCCGAGCAGGGCCCGATTTCCCGCAGCTTGCCCGTCTGCTGTTCAAGAGGCGCGTATCCCCTGGAATAGGACATGTGAAGGCCGCTGCTGTCGCCATCCTGAAGGGCCCGGTTTATGTCGGAAAAGGAGATAAGGGAGTCAAAATCAAAGATCTGCACCAGGTCAGAGGAGCCGTGTATGGTGAGAATATTATCCGGCTTCAGGTCCAGGTACAGATAGCCGGCTTCATGGATGCGCAGGAGGATGCGGGCACAGGCCGCCATAAGGGAGAGGCATTCGTGCAGGGAGGCACAGACATGGTCAGAGAAGGTTTCCCCGTTGAGGTAGGTGGAAACAATGTAGACTGTCCCGTTTGCTTCATAGAACTCCGTGGTGTTGGATACGGTATTGGTCAGTTCCCTGAGGCAGAACAGCTCATGGTTCCGCTGATAGGCTTCCTGCAGGCGCATCTTCTCTGCCTGAAAGCGCTTTTCCCCTCCCGCATCCCTGGCTGTGAGGGTCCCGTCTGCTTCCCGCTGAAGCTTCAGGCCGTGGGGACAGCATTCCTTGATGCGCACCAGCTTCCGGTTTCCCAGATTGTCTGTGTAGGAAGCGTCGTAAACCAGACAGGAACCGCCCCGGCCCAGCTCTCCGTGTATGGTATAGGAAACGGAGCCGGTGGCCGTGTGCAGGTGAAGAACCGTTCCAGGAGGCAGTGCTTTCCTTCCGTCCATAATACCCTCCCATGAAGAAAGAAGATACCGGCATTGTACAGCGGGCTGTGACAGGCATGGATTTGCAGGTGTTATTCCAGTGCCGCGCCCAGCAGGGATTTCCAGATTTCCCTGAATATGACCAGGGGCTCAGCGTCCTTTGCGGCGTACAGGAAGATCCAGTCATAGGGGTTGCCCACAAAAAGCTCCGGATAACCGGCCATGGTCAGGTGACTGTTCATGGACTTGACGCAGCGGTCATTGTCCCCTTCTCCGGCAGCATATGTATGTGCTTCCAGCGCCTTTTCCGCCCAGAAGGTGTAGAAACTCAGAAGAATGAGCCATTTTCTGACCCGCTCAAAGGACACGTGCCGGCCCCGGAGGATCAGGTCAATGCCCTGACGGTCGGGAAAGGAGTCCTGGGCCGCGGCATGAAGATTGGTCAGAATGGGTTTGATGGACCGGTCCGTCTGCAGGCGGCTGACCTGGTGCTTGTTCAGATGCAGAATGGCAAGGTAGGCATCCCAGGGTTTGATCCCTTCCCGGGTATGAGGGATATCAAGGTTATCCTCCGAGAACATTTCCCTGCTTTCCTGGAGAAGCAGACCGTCCGGCCCGGCGGTTCGTGACCAGAATTTGCGGATCTCGTCATAGGCGGTCACGTTTCTGGTGCTGAATTTCTCTATGTTCTCTGTCAGGTAATCAATGAGCTCCTCCCGGGTCTCCAGACTGTTGAGATCTGCAATGATGGAGCCCGTATACACGGCCACGGCATCCGGGCCGTCCTCGCAGGCCAGGGGGACATGACTCTGGATGTCCAGGGCATCTGCATATGTCAGGGCATGGTTCAGGCAGAAGTAATAGACAGCTTCCTCCACCCTGTGGCAGTTGAAGGACCGCTCCCTTGCCACGATACGCTGAAAGAAGTCATCTGTTTCCATGCCGTCCAGGCGGAAGGCAAAGCAGATCTGAAAAGCCGTATCCCGCTTTACCTGCTGACCGGAAGTGAACCATTCCCGTATTTCCCGGGGCGGTGTCATGCCTGCTGATTCAAATGCAGCGCGGATAAATGCCGTTTTCCGGTTTATATCCTCCAGACTGCCTGCATATCCATGGGAAACAATGAATTCGTCCATGGCCTCTGAAAAAGGACGGAAGAGTCTGGCCACATCCAGAAGCTCCTCAACAAAGTTTTCGTCCTCCCAGGCGATGGACTCAAGAGGTCTGTTCAGTGTGCTTGTATAAGTTGACATGGATGAATCCTCTCAGAACGGTCAGAACCGGATCCCGGCATGGTGCAGAAGGAAACGGGATATGCAGCATGGGAATCCGGGTAACTGTACCGTAATTTGGTGATGAAGTATGTACGTATCTGCTGGTTTGGGAAGCTATAGCATGATAGCACGCCGGATGCCGCATGTCCATAAAAGGGGGATAGGGAAGAAGAATGATGGGATCTTACTGCGTGCAATATGGAAATATATATGAAAGAAAATATAAAAATAGAGACATAAACAAATAATACAATAAAACCATAGATGAGCGGGAAGAAAGGAGAAATGCCGCGGGGCAGTGGTGTGTGAAGATGTGGAGGGAGAGAAAAAGTGGAGCAGATGATGAGTTCAATGCAATAGGGCAATAGAGAAATATAAAAAGAAAATAATAGAAAAATAAACCAATACAGTAATATAGCAATGGCATTATACAGAGCTGGGAAAACAAGTGGAACAGCACATTTCCATGGTTTATTAAGCCGTGGGAAGGCGATCCGGACGGCGGTGCAGGGGACATACCATATTCAGGGTGGCAGAGGGATAAAAGAAACCTGGTATAATAGATCAATAAGGCAATAAATATAATTAGAAATACTAACATATTGCAAATAATATAAAAGGAAATAATATAGGTAATAAATATGTAAAGAAATATATATTATACATATACAATAATGCAATATGATATGTAATGCAGGCATGAATCATAATGCAGTAATTATGAGAATCAATAAATATGAAACATAATAAATACACAGAGCCATAATATAATATTCCAACAAAGAACATCATAATCCCGGGCAGGGAAGGAGTCAGAACCCCTTTGCATACGCCGGTATAAACAATAATGCAGACAACATGCTCAGAATGCCTGAGATGCAGTTGGGCATACAAAATCACAAAAAATCAGAAGAAAGACTTGAAACAAAGATCATACTGTGCATAATCAATTTGGTATCATGCCATGAAGGACGGGCAGGGACAGGACACGCAGTCGTAACGGTATTTCTGCTCTGACGGAACCGGAAAGGACCCTCCGGTGCCAGTCAGATTCAGGCAGGCACCTGAATCCTGAATCTGAGGCAATAGAACAGTGCATAAGCAGGCATCCCCCGGGATGCAAACCGTATATGGAGGTACGCAATGGCAGCAGAAAGAAATCCTGACGTATATCTTCTGTATGAATACATGGACAAGATATCCCTTACCGTCCGCATCAAGGTAATCCTCAAGGATGATATCGATGCACAGATGCTCAGGGAGGCAGCCCAGGAATCCATACAGAGGTTTCCTTACTTTTCTGTATGCGTGAACCTGGATGACGAAGAGAATTACATCCTGTGTCCCAATACAAATCCCATTCCCGTCATCCCGGAAGAGGACGGGCGGATTCCCCTGGGTTCAAAAGAGCTGGGAGGCCATCTGTTTGCCATCTCATGGAAAGATGACACGGTCTGGTTCAATTTCGCCCACAGTGTCTGCGGAGCTTTCGGTGTCATGCCGTGGATCAAAACAACACTGTATCACTACATGACCCGCAAATACGGTAAGATGGAGCCGCCGGCGGACCTGAGGGAAGTGGGAACGCCGCTTCTGGAGGGTGAACTGGCCTGGCCGGATGCAGACCGGCTGCCAAAGGATGAACCGGTGGCAAGATATACCGGCGGGAGCACAAATGTCGGCATTGTGCGCATGCTGAAATTCCTTCTGAATCCGTTTGCCCATGACACCTATTATTATCAGGTTGAGATTCCTGCAGATGCCTTCATGAAGTATGTAAAAGAAAAGGACGGGACGCCCAATACCGTCCTGACTGCCCTGATCTTCAAGGCAGCAGCAAGGCATTTTAAGGAGAAAAAGGGCCAGCACCTTTCCGTGCGTATTGCCATGGATTACCGCAGGGATGTGGGATGCCCGGAATCATACAGGGACTTTGTCCGCCTGCTCCATGCGAAATACGACTGGTCCATGATGGATGAACCCATGGAAAAGCTTGTCCTGAGGGCCAGGGGAGCTGTTATCGTGCAGTCCCAGCCGGAGCTGAGCTATGAGCGCTTCCGGCATATCGAAGAGGTCAGGAGAAACATAGACAGCCAGAAGACCCTGAAGGGAAAAATCAAATACGCTTCAAGCCACAGTGCCTTCCGCAGCGACGAGAGGGACACGTGCTCCGTCAGTTATGTGGGAAAAGTGGACTTTGGTCAGATGGCGGATTATTTCAGGGGAATGTATACCATCACGGACGGGGACATGATCCTGGAGGTCAACGCCCTTCCTGACAGGTTCTGCATCTGCCTGCAGATGGCAGACGGAAAGAGGGAACTGGTGGACAGGTTCTGCGAGGTCATGAAGGAGGAAAAGCTGCCCTTTTCCATCTCTGACAGACAGGTCCGCCGGCTCCCGGCTGTCAAGCTCCCGAAAGTGAAGTAAAGGTTTACAGGAACGGTTCTTCCAGAATTTCCGCGTTCCCATCAGGTACAATGAAAAAAGGCCCGCAATCCGGCGCAAACCGGGATTGCGGGCCTTCTGTATCGATTTTATTCCGGATGCACTTCCTGAAAACAGCCAGGCCCAGGAAAAACCGCTGCCGGGAAAAGGGAAACCGCAGGTTCTCTCTGTTATTGCCTGTGACCGGAAATCCTGTGAGGCGTACGGTGTATCTGCCTGCCTGTCAGGAGGAAACCCTGATCTTCCGTACGGACTGTCTCTCTACCAGACGGATGTCCAGTACAACATGGGAATTCCGGTATTTGCTGTCTTCCATGGCGTGAAACAGCTCCAGCACGCCGGTAGACGCTTTCAGGCGGATGTCCTGTGCAATGGTGGTCAGCTCGGGGGTAATCAGCCGGGCAGGCATGGAATCGTCAAAGCCTACCACAGAAATGTCATCCGGGACCTGCATGCCCCTTTCCTGGCATCCCTTCAGGATGCCGCAGGCCAGCAGATCCTCGGTGGCCACAATGGCCGTGGGCCTGTCCTTCATCCGGGAGAGGGCCTGTGCCACCGCTTCTCCGCCTTCCTGATGCACCATGCCGTCAAACAGCCATTCCTGCCTTTCCCGCAGGCCAAATTCCGACAGCGCCTTCAGATACCCGTGGAAGCGGTCCTGAATGACAGAGGATTCATAGATGGAGGGCGCCGCAAAACCGATTTTCCGGTGCCCCTTCTCCAGCAGATGCCGTGTGGCTGTATAGCCGCCCCCGCGGTCATTGAGACAGACAGAGAGCATGGGAAGGTCATCGTAATGCCGGTCAAAGACCACCAGAGGCGCCTGCGAACGCTGAATCAGGTCCCGGGTGATGGCGTCCTCATGGGGCATGACCAGAATCATGCCGTCCACCTGCCAGGTCTGCTGAATGGCCAGTACCTGCTCCACCTGATCAAAGGAGCAGACCATGACATAATACTGTTTTTCGCGAAGGAGCTCCTCCAGATATCCCACCAGCTGGCCTGCGTAGGGGTCCAGCAGCATGCTGGCTGCGGAACCGTGCCAGATGGGCAGAAGAACCGCAATGATATGGGAAGATTTGGAAATCAGGCTTCGTGCAGCCATATTGGGAACATACTGGTGCCTGGCCATGATTTCACGGACACGCTGTGCTGTGGCAGGTGAAACCCGGGCATAATTGTTGTGTATCACGTTGGATACCGTCATCACACTGACGCCAGCTTCCGCTGCAATGTCCTTGATCGTGCTCAATTCGAAATGCTCCTTCAAAAATCCAGGTCAGTCTCATGATACCGGTTTGATTTCCTTTGTCAAGCGAGCGGGACCGGATCGCCCATCTGAAAGGTACTCATGGTGTGCCGGGCACGATCCGTATGTCCTCTCCGTTAAAGGGACTGCTGACATAGTCAAGTTCCTCAAAACTTCCGATTTCTTCCCCCAGAAGGGAAAGCCCGCTGATCTGTACATGGTCGATCCGGCTTTTTTCGTCCTGGGAAAAGATCCGTATGCCGGGCTTTTCTCCGGAGAGTACCTGAACGGACCTGATGGTTACATCCTCTATGGTGCCGCGCCTGAGCGTGGCGGACCACTGGGACTCGGTGGTTGTCAGATCAATCAGGTAGGGCGTGCCGTCTCCCTGGCCCAGATGGGCGTCTTCCACCACGATGTTTTCAAAAAGAACATCTTTTACGGCGGCGCTGTCGCTGTTGTGAATGGATATCACCGGCTTGTGCATGGCATGGAGGACCGTGATATCGGAAAAGGCAATATGCTCGATCTTCTTTGCCCGGGTTTCATAGCCGATCTCGCAGCTCTGGGCCAGGTCCGTCCAGAGAATGCAGTGTTCAAAGGTGATGTCAGATACATCCCCGCCGTATCCCTTGACCACCAGACTGTCATCCCAGGAGCGCACAAAGCAGTTCTTCACATGGATCCCCTGGCAGTTCTGAAAGGTCAGGCCGTCGCTGTTGCTCCTGGCGGATACGATTTTGACATTGTCTATGACGGCATTTTTGCACTTGTAGAGATTGACCGTCCAGGCGGAAGGATCCAGAATCGTGATATCCCGGATCGTGAAATCACTGCAGTTGGACAGGTTGACGGGCACCAGGGTGTCCTTATAGCGGTCATAGATACTGCCGCACAGGACCCCGTGCCCCGCAATGGTAAATCCGCTGCCCATCCCGCAGTAGATCTGTCCGTACAGCACACAGCCCTCATCCAGGTAAATGGTTTCGTTGCTGCGGACGGTAATCATCTGGTCCCGGTATTCGCCCGGGCCGAAGTAGCGGACCTTCTTCCCCTCAGGATCCGGCTTTTCCTCATCCGGTGCATGCACAAACAGATGAAGCGCCTTTTCCACGCTGCCGTTTAATTCCACGGTTATATTGGCAGGCTGAGGCAGTGTAAAGCAGACCCTGCCTTCCCGGATCTCAGGCTTGACAGCAAGGGACAGAGGCCGTACCACAGCGCTGTGCACTTCTTCCTTGAGAAACTGGATTTCCACCTGGCAGGAACCTTTGCTTTCCCCTATGGCCACAGGCGTCGAGGAAAGGACCGGGTTTTCCGTCCAGTATCGCTGATGGCATACCGCGGTCTCATACACCGTCTGAATCTCTTCCCCGTCAAGCCAGACCCGGCAGGAAGGCGGTGTGTCCGTGAGACCTTCCGCACCGGCGGAAAAAACCAGCAGTGTCAGACAGAGAATCATCCATGCAAAGCTCTTCACGTTT
Source organism: uncultured Clostridia bacterium (assembly GCA_946627565.1). Lineage (GTDB taxonomy): Bacteria > Bacillota > Clostridia > Christensenellales > Aristaeellaceae > UBA2943. The sequence continues at coordinate 7,352 of CAMOVR010000046.1, read as the reverse complement.
CTCCTCCTGTCAGGAAATCGTCATCCGCTCCAGAATCGCGCCGTACAGGGATTTTGGCAGATCCAGCGCATGGAGCTGCGCCAGGAACCCGCCGGGCGTTTCATTCTGCCCAAGTGCCTGCAGGACGGCATTTTTCAGATCGTACCCGATGTGGGCCTGCAGAAGAAGCTTCTCAAGCCATGCCGCTGTCTTCAGGGCAGGCGCCTCAGGCACCTTCCTCCAGAAGAGGGTGCAGGCAGTTTTTTCCGGGTATACGGTCAGTGCCCGGGTATCTGCATCATATTTGGAGGTAAAACCACAGGAAGCTTCATCCGGCGGGGTGTCTGAAACGCCGTTCAGTTCTACAGAATACCTGCGGTTTTCAGGCAGCAGGGAAGCGTCCCCTTCCACCGGCAGAATTTCCACTGTAAGGCCGCCTTCCAGCCGCATCCGGATCCGGGTCACAGCCCGGCTGTAACCGTTCTCCCCGGGGAGAAGTCCGTTGTCTTCAATCAGCTCAGTTTCCCCCTCTCCCGTGGGGAACATCTTAAGCAGAATCTTTTCCGGCAGTCTGTCTCCGCCCGCCGGGATTTCCGCCCCGTCCATGGGCAGGATCCCGCCCGGCCGCACCAGCACGGGGATGAGGCCCAGGGGACGGTACAGTTTGAGCTTTCTTCCGCCGCTGTAGCGCCATCCGGTGAAGAAATCCGTCCAGATGCCTTCCGGAAGCCGGGCTTCCGTTTCACTCATCTGTGAAGCTGCATCCATGGGCTGTGTCAGAGGACATACAGTCAGGCAGTCCCCCATAAGGTACTGGCTGCAGCGCCTGAAATACAGGTCCCAGTCTCCCCCGATCTCATAGTACAGGGGACGTATGAGCATCTCCCCGTCTTCACTGCAATGGACATTCTGGGTATAAAGCCAGGGAAGAAGCCGGTGGCGCAGACGCAGGAAATCGGTCATGGTCCTGGCATATTCCGCCGGGAAGAGCCAAGGCTCCTTGCACATGAAGGGATTGTTGGAGGAATGCAGGCGCATGATGGGGGAAAACACCCCGAACTGGACCCAGCGCGTCGTCAGTTCCGGATCATAGGCCCCGTGCATGTGCCCGCCTATGTCATGGCTCCACCAGCCGTAGCCGATGTTGGCGGCCGCAGCGGTAAACCAGGGCTGGAAATGCAGGGAAGCCCAGGTGATGCAGGTGTCCCCGGAAAAGCCTATGGGATAGCGGTGGCTGCCCGGGCCGCCGTACCGGCTGAGAATCAGGGCGGGACGCCCAGTATTTAAGGCGTGCAGATACCTTGTGTGGTTGAGGACAAACAGGGGATCCATCCCCGGGTCGGTGGTGCCGCCCTTCTGCTGCCAGTCCAGCCACCAGAAATCCACGCCCATCTTTTCCAGCGGTTCCAGCACGGCCTTTTCCAGCGCCTTAAGGAAGCGTTCTGAGGCGGCATCAAAGGGAAAGGGCTTCCCCTCTTTGGGGTCTTCTCCCATTTCCTCCGCCATGCGGGCATAGCTCTCCTCGCACGCCCGGATGCCGTCCGCCGGATGGTCGTTGAGGGTCACCTTAAGACCATGGCTGTGGAGCCAGGCCAGAAGCTTTTCCGGCTCCGGAAACTTCTCCCTGTCCCAGGTGTACCCGGTCCAGCCGGTGCCGTATTTCGGATCGATCTCCGTCACATGCCAGTTCATGTCCAGCACCGAAACGGACAGGGGGATGCCTTCTTTTTCAAAGCGTTCCATGAGCTGCATGTATTCTTCTTGGGTGTAGGGATAGTAACGGCTCCACCAGTTGCCCAGGGCAAACCTTGGCACCACCGGCACACGGCCGGACAGATGCAGAAAGTCCTTCATGGCAGCGCGGAAATCATGGCCGTAGGCAAACAGGTACAGGTCAGTCCCGTGGGGACGGGCCGGCGTAAGACGCCCTTCTTCATCCATGCCCATGGAGGCGCTGTCATCCAGCACCGTATAGCCATGAAAGGACATGAGCCCGTTTTCCACGGGGATCTCTCCGTCCGCCTCGTCCAGTGTCCGTGCGGTGCCGCCCAGGTTCTTTTCCGTATCCCCAAAGTGCCATACGCTGCCGTATACCGCAAAGGCACCCTTCAATGTGGCCCGGAGCCCCGTCCGGGAGAAGGGCAGTCTGTCGTAGGATAGCCGCACATGTTCCGTTTCCATGGTGAGTTCCGTCTCTGTTTCCGAAACCGTAAAAGCCGGCAGGGGAAAGTCGCGGCACAGGGCTGTCTGGGTGGCCCCGTCAAGGAAACGGCCGGAGGGCTCGTATTCCAGACGGAAAAGCCGGCTGGTCAGCACCGTGATGCGGTAATCCCTTCCGCAGATGACGGCTTCCTTCCGGGCAAATGGCTTCATGGTCCAAAGGTCTGTCGCTTTCATGGGCAATCCTCTCCTGAAAAATGGGGCTGCTGCCTTACCTGCAGCAGCCCCGCTGTTTCGTGCTTCATCTATCCGTTTTTTTCCTGAAAGCTGCGGCTTTGGGAGCCTTCAGGATAACAGATGTATCGTCTTACTCACCCATATAGCGGGCATATGCGGCCAGATGAATGTTGATCAGGTCCTGCACGCCCATCTGGTTGAGCTTGGCAATGTAGCTGTCCCATTCCTCATCCACGCCGCCTTCGGTTACCCAGTGGGCATAGGTCTGGTTGCAGTAGCTGGTGATGTCGGCGCTGAGGAAGGCAATCTGTTCCAGTTCGTCTGCGGTGTAGGACACCACCGGGAAGGTGTCGCGGGCATACTTTGCATTCACAGCATCGTCCGCCAGCTTGATGCCGTCGCCTTCGGTGGTGGGCAGGATGACCTTGGATTCGAACTCTTCATTCATGTACTTGGGGCCGTGATCCCGGAAGGAGAAGGTCCAGCAGGAGGTGTCCAGGTTGATGCCGGAATCCGCGTCGGGCAGCAGCACTTCGTAGGTGCCGTCATCATGCTTTGCGATCTTGCCGTCGCCGATGGAGCCGTAGTAGGTCTGCAGGGAAGCTTCGTCGGTGTAGAACTGATCTGCCCAGGCCAGCAGTTTGCCGGGATCGGAGCAGTTCTTGGTGATGACCAGTTCGTTCTTGCCGTAGTTGAGGAAGGTGGGGTCGGATTCCACGTAGCGGTTTCCGTCAGGGCCGGCAACGGCTTCCGCCACCACATAGTCCTTGGCGTTGCCAAGAAGCTCGGCATCCGCGGTCCAGGCGAACACGATGCCGGTGCGGGGGCCGTTCTCCGTATCCTGTATCTTGGCGCGAACCATATCGGAGGTCTGGGTGAAGTATTCCGGATCCAGGGCGCCGTTTGCATACAGGTCACGGGCCCACTTTACGGCTTCCTTGTAGTTTTCTGCCATGGGCACGAAGTAGGGCTGGCCTTCAGCGTTGATGCCCATGAAGTTGCCGGCACGGCTGGTCTGCACGCCGAAGGGCAGAAGGAGATTGTTCAGGTCAAACTGCAGGGAGGAGGCGGCGATGAAGCCGTAGCGGCCTTCGCCGGACTTGGAGAACGCCACCAGGGTGTCGGCAAGTTCCGTATAGGTGGTGGGCATGGGGAGATTCAGCTCCTCAAGCCATACCTTGTTGATGTACATTTCGTTGGCGGTAATGGGCCGCATGGGCAGCTTTTTGGGCAGGCTCCAGATTTTGCCGTCAGCGTCCGTGCACATGGCCTTCATGGAAGGATCCTTCTCAAAGATGGCGGTGAGGTTGGGCATATACTGGGGGATCAGGTCAGTGAGCTCCACAAAGTAGTCCAGATTGGGAATGATGTCCGCATCCGTCAGGGTGATGGAGCCGAAGAAAGCGTCCGGCAGTGCGCTCAGGCCGCTGGCCAGCATAAGGGACTTCTGATCGCCCCAGGAGCCGTTCCAGTAGGGCTGCCATTCAATGTTCACGCCGGTCTTTTCGCCGATTTCCTTCAGGAACGCGGTCTGGGTAAAGTCGGTTCCCCAGACTTCGGTCCAGCGGTTGCAGGCCACCGTGAAGGTGGGGATGTCTTCTGCCAGGGATACGGCCAGAGTGCCCAGCAGCAGGCAGATGGTAAGGGTCAGAGCCAACAGTTTTTTCATGGGTGTGTCCTCCTTTTGGTGTTTCATGGGGTTCTTTGTGTTTCTCTATGTTCAGGCGTTTTGCGCCGTGAAACCGTTTTTATCCTTTCAGCGCGCCGATCATGACGCCCTGATTGAAGTATTTCTGTACGAAGGGGTACATGGTCATGATGGGCAGCGAGGAAACCACAATGGCGCCGTACTTGATGAGGTTTGCCTTGCGGTTGATGTCAGCCGCTGCCGAGCCGGTCATGGCGGAGGCAGCCATCTCGTTGTTGATGAGAATATTCCGCATCACCAGCTGCAGGGGATATTTTGCCGGTGTTCTCAGATAAATCATGGCGTTGAAGTAGCTGTTCCAGTGCCCCACCGCGGCCCACAGGGCAATGACCGCCAGGATGGCCTTGGACAGGGGCAGCACAACCGTAAAGAAATACCGCAGGTTGCCGCATCCGTCGATCTGCGCCGCGTCCCAGAGTTCCCCCGGAAGGCTTGTCATAAAGAAGGTACGCGATACCACAATGTAGTAGGAAATGACGGAGAAGGGCAGGACCATCACCGTGAAGGTGTCCACCAGGTGGAAGGTGTTGTTCAGGATAATGAAGGTGGGAATCAGGCCGCCTCCGAAGAACATGGGGAAAATGAAGAAGAAGGTGAAAAACCCGCGTCCCACCAGATCCCGCCGGGAAAGGGAATAGGCCACCGGAATGTTGACGGCCAGCATGATCAGGGTTCCCGCCAGGCTGTAGAGAATGGTGTTCAGATAACCGTTCCAGAGATTTCCCATGGACAGAAGATACCTGTATCCGTCCAGGCTGAATCCCCTGGGCCAGAGAAGCACATTGCCCTGGGCCACCTGATTGGGATCGCTGATGGAGGCAATCAGGATAAAGTACATGGGGTACAGTGCCAGCAGGGTCATGATGACTGCAATGGTATAGATGATCAGGTCAAAGATCTGGTCTGCCCGGCTCTTGCGGATATGGTTCCGTTTCCGTGACAGGGCGTGCGCTGTGCTGTTCAATCCTTACGCCTCCTCTCAGAACAGGGATGTGTCGCTGATCTTTTTGGAGATCTGATTGACCAGGATCAGGATCACAAAATTTACGACATTGTTGAACAGACCGATGGCTGCGGAGTAGCTGTACTGGTTGGATTTGAGGCCCATCTTGTACAGGTAGGTGGAGATGATTTCACTCTTTGCAATGTTCAGGTCGTTCTGCAGCAGATACACCTTCTCAAAGCCCACCCCCAGCAGGCTTCCGCAGCGGAGGATGAAGAGCGTCACCATGGTGGGCACCAGCATGGGTATGTCTATGGCGAGAATCTTCTGCCATTTGCTGGCACCGTCCACCTCGGCCGCTTCATACAGCTGCGGATCGATGGCCGACAGCGCGGCGATGTACATGATGGAGTCCCATCCCACATGCTGCCAGACCTCCGTCCACACATAGATGCCGGAGAAGGCATCCGCATTGCCCATCAGGTCCCCGATCTGAAATCCCATCATGCCCAGAATTTTCGGAATCACCCCGGAGGAGGGGGAGAGGAACATGATGATCATGCCGCACATGACCACGGTGGAGATGAAATGGGGCAGATACGTGGAGACCTGGAATACCTTCTTGAACCGCTTTGCGTACATCTGGTTGCACATCAGCGCCAGCAGAATCGGCAGCGGGAAGGTGGCTGCGATGGTGTAGAGGCTGATGAACAGCGTGTTCATGATGGTATTGGTGAACATGTAGGAGTTGAAATACCTTTCAAAGTATTTCAGACCCGCCCACTGGCTTCCCCAGATGCCTGATGCCGGTTTGAAATCCTTGAAGGCGATGATGACGCCATACATGGGCAGATAGGTGAAGCAAATGAAAATCACGGCCGCGGGAAGCATAAGCAGATACAGGCCCCAGTTCCGCCTGATATGCTCCCAGGTATGCTTTCTTACGGCCACGGTGGTCCGTGTCATCTTCCGGTTCCTCCTCTGAACGGTACAAGGTTTAACGTTATACCTTACATAAACGTTCCAAAATGTGACATCCGGTATAATTTAACGATAAACTTAACATTCGAGACAAGTATAGCGATAAACCTCCTGCCTGTCAACACTCTTTTTTGATTTTTCAGAAAAATTTTGAAAAGAAAAGAATTGCTCACTTTTTTGCAGGATGCTGCAGCCGGCATAAGGGAAGCAGATTCCTGCTCTGTTCTGTCTTCGGAGACAGAATTCCGGGCGTGATACGGACCGGCCCTGGACCATGCCCGAGGGGGGCCGTCCATATGGCAGTGAACAGAGTGGACGTATCCGGCTGCCCGGTTAGCGTCAGGCGGAAGTACAGCGCCACTGGCGTTCCTGCAATGGATCGCTTTATAAACGGCATGATCGGGATCCGGCGGCGACCGGGTGAGGTTGAGGAATCTGTTGACGAGGCGGGCAAGGCACAGATCGGGAATACCCTGACTGTGGACGGGGCGTCTGGGACATCAGGAACGATACGATCCATACCAGCATATCCCGTGATCCCCTGACCTGTCATACACAGAACAGGGAGAGCCTGAGACGGGGCTCTCCCTGTTTGAATGACTGTTATTCGAATGTAAAGACTTTCAGACCGAGTTCCCTGCACCTGGTTTCGGCAAATGAATCCTTCGGAACGAGGACCTTTGTTGCAGGATCGAATGCATCGCCGGCAATAAAGGTGACGGTATCAGGAAGCCGGAAAAACTGGTCAACCAGTCCAGTGAAGGCTTCTGATTCGATGGTTGTGGCTGAGGCGAGAAGAATGAAGGCAGGAACAGGAACTGTTCCTTCAAGGAGAACAGTAACCGTCATGTCTGCCGGAAGCACCAGGGGATCCCAATAGTTTCCCTCTTCATTCACATAACCAATCGCTATATTGTCCCTGGAATACCTTACTTCATTCTTTGCATTTTTTCGCGAATTGAAGACAGCCTGGGGCCTAAACTGCCATACATACCACTGCCGAATGGTTGATCGGACGATAAAATAGTGTTAAAAATAAATAAATCAATAAAGAAATGTGCTGGTTGGGCTACTCCTACCGGCCGATTTTCCAGCTTCGGATGGCGTCTATGTGTGTATCAGGCATTGTTCCAACAACGGTGACAAGATTTGTGTACCTTTTCGCTGCACACTTCAGCACAGAGTATCCTTCATTCTGGTATGTGATTCTCTCTACGACGCACCGAAGATGATCCAACGATCTCACCCCCAGGGGGGATTATAGCATGAAAAGAGTTAGGCAAAATGATGTTATCCGGAAATTTCTACAAGCCCAATATGTCGTTTTCTTTAACAAAAAGGTAA
>CAMOVR010000045.1 GCA_946627565.1 uncultured Clostridia bacterium | reverse complement strand
CTGCCTGCTTATTTTTCCTCAGGATTGGGTTCATCACCCACGCACCATCCCCGAAGTTTGTTGACGGTCCGCGGTACAGCATCCTGACTGTTTTTCCAGGGCTCATTCTGAAAGCGATAGTCAAACTTCTTGATAAACCAGCTTATGTCTTCCTGCATACGGTCCAGATTCTTTTCCTGCATGTCTGTCAGCATATGAATAAAGGCGGAGGCTTCCTTTGCCCCCAGCTCATCCACAGCAAGACGGATCAGGTCCGCCATATGAGGCAGGCACACACCCTTGGAAGATGCAAAGCGCTGCCGGAATTCCGTATCTGTCTGATACAAATGGAAGAAAGTATGCAGGTAGCGGTCCATATTTTCCTGAATGCTCCTGCACATGATACAGCTCCCGCTCATATCTGCCAGTATCTTTGCCTGCTGCTGAATCTCCTGAAGCGCACGCTGCCCTGTCTTGCTGACCTTGCCAAGCGGTGATTTTGCAAGCTGGTCCGCAGCCTGGTTCACAGCTTTGGATGCCTTCTTCATCCGTTCCCGGGTAACTGCCGTATGGCTTTCCAGCATGAGTGCGTGCCCAAGACGGTTGCTCATACCGTAGAGCATGGCATGATGATGTCTGCAGAACCCCAGGTCATTGACCTGTATCCTTGTGTCCGGTTCCATCACGGATGCGCCAAGATAGCGTTCAGCCTCGCCAAGCTCATTTTTGCGTGCCAGTGCACAGAGAAGGCATTCACCGTCAATTTTCATGGCATCCCAGACCGGGATCGTGGAAATATGATACTTCATGTGTTCTGCCTCTTTTCTTTCCGTAACAGATTCTTCTGCAGGAGAAACAGTGCCGGGGCCTGCCTGAATACCGGAGACCGGAAGGCATAGCCATGCCATTCTCACCGTGGCTTCAGCCATGGAACAGCAAATGCCCATGATCTGCCCATCCGGCCGGCAGTATACCGGCTTTTCTTTTCCGGTAAAGCCTTCTGACGGCTTACCGGAAAAACGCTGCAGAAAGCGGGATAAGAAGGGTGGCCTTCATATCCCTGGCCATAAACGTATCATGGGCAGCTTTACATCAGAAAGGACAGGGGACCGTAAACAGTCTGTGGTCCAGCCCGGGAAGCCTGCCCCCGGTATCCAGACAGAGGGAGGTGCTGCACAGCATCAGCCGGCCCTGGGCGTGCATGGTCCGGTTGAAGGTCCTGTCGCCGTAAAGGTCATCCCCAAGAATCGGGTGGCCAAGGGCTGCAAGATGCGCCCGGATCTGATGTGTGCGGCCGGTAATCAGGTGCACGTCCAGACGGGACAGGGAACCTTCAGCTGAAAGGGTCCGGTAGGCTGTCACAATGGTCCGGGCACCCGCCTCCGGCTGGTCCAGCACACGCACCCGCCCGGCCTCGGGATCCTTCAGAAGATACGCCCTGCATGTGGCTTCCGGAGGCTTCATACTGCCCCGCACCAGGCATGTATAATGCTTTTCCAGGGTACGGTTCCGGAAAACATCCGTCAGGATGGACAGGGCTTCCTCTGTTTTTGCAAACAGCAAAAGCCCACAGGTCTGGTTATCCAGGCGGTGACAGGCCGCAGGCGAAATCTTTTCCCCGGTATGGCGCTGCACCAGGTCCTGCACACAGACCCCGCCGCCGCTGTCGCGTTCCACAGACATGCCTGCTCTCTTGTTCACCAGGAGAACACTGCTGTCCTCATACACGATATCCAGCAATGTGCCGGCAGGTTCCATATAGTAAATGTCGGCCTTCTGACCGGCCTGCACACGGGCGTCCCGCCTGACACGCTGTCCGTCAAGCTTCATATCCCGGTGTTCAAAAACGGCCCGGACCTGAGCATCGCTCAGTTCCGGCAGATAGCGCCTGACCAGCGCCTCCGCCCGGGCACCGTGAAGTCCTTCCGGCACAGTACATGAAAAATGGGCCATATCAGTTACCACCTCCCCAGACAAAGGGTGGCCACAGGGGGACATGGGCATAGATCATCCGGACACAGTCCAGCATTTTTTCCGTTGGACTGATCACCAGATCAGATGCCAGGGCATCAAACAGACCTTCCAGAGGCGCCCCCTGCTTGGCCAGAATGGTGATATCCGCCGCCACATCCTGGGGATCAAAATCCTTGCGGACTGCGTTGGTGCAAAGCCCCGCAAGGATCATGGAGATGCTGGTTATGTTATCCCATTCTGCCAGTGCCTCTTTTTCGTTCATTTCATACACATCGTCAGGATAGAATGCAATTTCATCTGAAAAGGGAGCAGGATCTATAACGCCGGGATGAAGTAGAATCATCCTGCCATGTAAAAATGCGTAATCATAGCAGGACATAAAAAGCCGTTTTGCAGTGTCTTCTGTAAGATTCTGCATGCGGACCGCATCCTTCAGCTGATTCATGGCGATATCCGCCGGCATCACGCCCTTCCAGAGCAGGATCGAATCCGTTTTCTGAAGGAACTCCGAAATCCAGAAGGCATGCTGCGTAAAGGCAGGGCGGCAAAGCTGGCTGTTGATCCGGAACACCAGTTCCTGCGGCATATGTACGCCTATGCTGCCGTCTTTGTTGAAGTCCACTGAGCACCAGAGTCTGCGGACCAAGGATTCCACACATGCCAGTTCCCCGTGGTTCATCACCAGCATGTGTCCGTCCTGCATCAGAAGACGCTGCAGCAGGGTATACTCGCCCACCGAAAGAAAGCAGACTTCTTCCGGAAGAATATCCAGTACCTGTTTTTCCAGGCCTTTCACCGTATGCATTTTCGGCTGCATGGGGTAGAAAAGTGCGTCATAGGATATGGACCAGAGCTTTTCGGCGTCCCGGTCCGAACATGCGCCGAAGAGATGGAGAGGCGCAAGGGCATGCAGCCACTTTTCGCTGCGGTCCATCTCTTCGGACTGTATATAACTCATGGCACGTTCAAACCAGGGCGCCGATGTGGGTATATATGTTCGAAGCATATCTATTTCTGTCAGAGCCTTACGATCCAGTTATTTTCGTCCGGAAGCCGGCCATACTGAATGCCGGTGAGGGTGTCATAGAGTTTCTGGGCCACAGGACCGATCTTCCCATCCTGGAGGATCAGCTTTTCGTCATCCATCATAAGCTCGCCCACCGGAGAGATTACAGCAGCTGTACCTGTACCGAAAGCTTCCGTGAGTTTTCCGGCCTTGCCGTCGGCGAAGACATCGGCGATGGCAATACGCTTTTCTTCGGTTTCATAGCCCAGCTGACGGGCAAGGGTCAGAATGGAATCCCTGGTGATGCCAGGCAGAATAGAACCGTTGAGAGCGGGTGTGACGATTTTGTTGCCGTAGGCGAACATCATGTTCATGGAACCGACTTCTTCCACGTACTTCTGTTCCACGCCGTCCAGCCACAGAACCTGGGAATAGCCCTTCTTTTCAGCAATCTCACCGGCCAGGATGGATGCTGCATAGTTGCCGGCGCACTTGGTGAAACCGGTGCCGCCGCGCACTGCACGGACATACTGGTCTTCCACATAGATTCTGACGGGCTCAAGGCCATTCTTATAATAGGAACCCACAGGAGAGCAGATGATGTAGAAACGGTAGGTCTTGGAAGCATGGACACCCAGCTGGACATCGGTGGAAATCATGGTGGGCCGGATGTAGAGGCTTGTGCCTTCCTGATGCGGCACCCAGTCCGCTTCAAGACGAAGGAGTTCTTTCAGGCCTTCCAGTGCCAGTTCCTCGTCAAGCACCGGCATACCCATACGCTGGGCGGAACGGCTCATACGGGCCATATTGGCATCGGGCCGGAACAGCTGCAGGCCGCCATCCGCACGGCGGTAGCACTTGGTGCCTTCGAAAATGGCCTGACCATAGTGAAGAACCACGCTGGCGGGGTCCATGGCGAAATCCTGGTAGGGGATGACACGGGGATCATGCCAGCCCAGATCTGGTGTATAGTCCATGACAAACATGTGATCGGTAAAGATACGGCCGAATCCCAGTTTGCTCTCATCCGCAGGTTTGGTTTTCAGAGCAGTTGCGCGGGTCACAGTAATGGTTTGCATCGTGCATTCCTCCATCTGCTGCACCATGTCTGAGCAGGCACAGCGTATATTGTTCCGGGCATTGCCCGCAAACAGCGCTTAGAAGAGTTCTTCAGATTTCATCCAGAATGGTTTCCAGCGGCAGAGGGAACAGAAGCACACCCTGTTCTTCCTCGCAGAGAATCCCGGGCTGTATAAAGAACACAGGATCTCCCTTCTCATCCAGGTAGAAATCTTCCTCGGGGTAAAACATTTCGCTGAAAAACTCATATGTCACATCCGGCAGATATACAAGATCCCCGGAATTGTCCTGGATCTGCTCCCAGATCAGGTCACGCACACAGGCGTCCGCTTTGGCTGTCTGCCTGTCCTGCAGCCAGGTGTCCGACTCGCCTTCCTTCAGAATGCCAAGAAGGTAGGGAAGGGAAATGGGAATCCCTGATCTGGCACCGGTCAGAGGAAATGTGTGGCCGGCATAGGTTGTATACGCATACCCGTCCAGACTGGATGAGGTGACAAAAAGCACGGACAGATACGCATCATTGCAGGTGACGCTTCCCTTCACTTCCGTCCAGGAAGTCAACTCTGCATCCTCCAGGGATTCCCCCTGAATCGGAACAGTAAAGGCTTCCGCATCCTCCAGCCAGCTCCGGTAAAACGTATTGATCCCAAGAGCCGCATCACTGCCTTCCTGCATATGCGGCAGGGAATAACGGAAAATATACCGGGCATTCGTTTCATCTGTCCCTTCAGGCCAGAAGATGGCTCCCTCAACAGGGGCATCCGGCATAATTTCCCCCAGGGCAGAAAAGGGAAGGATGCACAGAACCAGAAGCATGGTCAGGATACGAGCGGACATAGGCCCTCCATTTTCAGTTCAGATAGGTGTATCTGGCATTCAGCCAGGGCATGGCATTGTACGTGGAATAGGCATCCGCGTAGATTCTGTAGTACACGCCTTCTTCCCAGGTACGGCTTGAGTAGTTCTCCACCAGCACCGGCTGGCTCTTCTCATCCTCGCTGGTATAGAAGACAGCCATCTGCGGTTTCTCAGAGACAAAATACGCCAGATGTCCTGTGACCAGGTATACCTGCGTCCGCGCGGCACGCACGGAAACATTGGAAATCAGCTCGGAATACCCCTCCGCTGTCAGCGGCCATGCCTTTGGCGTGTACACATCAGCCGAGGGAACATAATAGACCTGATACTCGATCAAGCTGTCCTTGCGTCCGGCAAAGGAAGCCCTGATTTTCACGGTATTGTAGCCGATATGGTCAAAGTGCGCTTCAAAGGAGAAGGCGCCTGTGGTGGCCAGATTGGTGATATCTACCTGTGTATAGGGTGATTCGATGGAAATGGTGGCTCCGGGCAGCGTTTTACATTTGATGGTCATATACTCCAGGGTATAGGAGGTATATGTATCCGCTGCAAGGTCCAGGGGGATCTCCTGCTTTTCACGGTAGAGGATGATCTGCATGCTGGATTCCCGGCAGTACTGACTCCGGACCCGCACGGTGAAAAGATTGTCGCCCACGGGCTGCACGGTGGCGTTATAGGAGAACTCCCCGGTCTCGGAATTTACTGTGTCCGATACATCGGTGTCATTGACGTACACCCGGGAGCCGGGGCGCACCTTAAAGCGCATGGCGTACATGGTGGAGGCCACCACAACCCGGTGCGCGTCAGGCGATAGCAGTTCTATGGGGCTTGCCGGGATTTCTATGGTATAGGTGATGACGTCCATGGGGCGCTGCTGGCCGCTGGATGTTTTGACAAAAGGCGTCAGGTTCACATCCATGGTCTCATCCAGGAATTCCTCAAGCGCGTCATACCAGGTGTGGTCAGCCACCTCAATGGTGGCATAACCGCCGCTGACAATATAGGACGTGTGCAGTTCCCTGATATAGATCTGCTGTCCGTCTGTGCCGGGAATCATGATGGTGTGGGCCGCCTGATCGTTATACATGGAGGCCACAACCACTGCCTGCGTACTGCTCTTTTCCTCTTCCCATCTTGTCCGGAAATAGCTGTAGCCGAAGAAACCGGAGGTTCCAAGCAGGGCCAGGATCAGAACAACCATCATCACCTTCAGGAATTTCCGAAGTCTGCGGGTCCTGGCCGGAAGGATTCCTGTCAGGTCTTCCCGTACGGGTGTCTGAAACCTGGTTCCGTAGATTTCCGCTTCCCTCCACAGAGGATCCGTGTTCCGGGAATTGTCAATGTACACAACAGGAGAGGCATTGGTCTCATACGCCTGCCTTACCTGCTGCAGGGATGCCTCGTTCCGGTGAAGCCGGACCGTGGTGGCAGGAGGCGTTTCCATTCTGGACTGGATCTCGCTGTGCAGACGCCGCTTGCGCTGCGTGCCTTCTGCCTTGCGAATCTTCAGGTCCTGCATTTCATTGGCCAGGCTCTCCCGGTCATCCGGGGCATCATGGGGAATTCCGTCCTGATCCAGCCGGATATAACTGGGCGGTGTCTGTCCGTCTTTCAGAGTACGCCGCCAGGCAGGCTGTTCTTCTTGCTTTTCTCCCCTGGCTGCGCGCTCCGGCGGGGTTTCGGGAGCGGGGAGGGGAGTACCGCATTTCATGCATCTTGGAAGGGAAGCACGGTTCCACTGACCGCAGTTGGGACATTTCATGGTGTACTCCAGTCTCTGTTCCGGTTACTCATCTGACAGGAAGCTGTCAAAATCCGAGAAGTCGCCGAAGTCATCTTCAGCATCATCCACAATCCCGGCTTCCCCGTCCTGTGCATCTTCATCCATGACAAGGAAGCTGTTCTCAAGATAATCTGACATGGCAGCCCGGCACGCTGCCCAGTCCAGCTCCTGTACGGCCATACCGGCATACGTAATGGCCCGGACGGCACCGTCCGGCGGGATACGCAGCTCTTCTATGGTACAGTCACGTAATTTGTAGGCTTCATCCATGGCCTGGAGCATCATGTCCATGTTCATGTTCGTCATGGTGGTGTGCTCCATAACCGAATCCACCAGTGCCTTGGCATCCTCATAGGTGATGTTCCTGCACTGATCGGCAAGGGTGGAAAGGACGGTTCTGACCCTCTGTGTCCGCATGAAGTCGCCGCCACCGCCGGCCTTGCGGATTCTCATATAGATCACCGCCGCGTGGCCGTTGAAATGATAGGTGCCGGCGGAACGGATGGAGGGTTTGGTGGCATTTTTGTGGATGGCATAGCGCAGAAGATAGGATGCTTCCGCTGCGTTGATGGTGATGTCCACCCCGCCCAGAAAATCGATGATATCCTGGATCTGGCTGAAGTCAAAGAGCAGATACTTTTCCACCTTCACCCCGATATGCGTGGAGATGACACGGCACAGCTCTTCCGGACTGTAGTTCTTGGCAATATAGTTGATCCGTCCGATTTTCCCGTCGGGACGCGCGACCAGAGCATCCCGGATAAAGGAAGTCAGCATGACTCTGTGGGCGCGGGTATCCAGTGTTACCAGCACCATGCCGTCGGTGTTTCCCAGGTTCCAGGACTTGCCAGCCCACTGGTCAACACAGAGCAGAAGATAATGATGCTGTCCGTCTATAACCGGCGGCAGGTTTTCATAGGGAATGGTTTCAATGGGCTGGGGCTGCGTATCTGCCAAGGCAGAAGGCAGCAGCATAAACAGCAGTAGAACCGCTGCGATGATTCGTTTCATAAAGATATTGCTCCTGAATCTGTTTATTTCCTGTCACTGAGGTCCCTGGGAATCACCCGGGTCAGCTGAGGCTGCCAGGCCGGATTGGCTGCCCGGCGTTTTTCGCCCAGATGAACTGCAAGCACCACCGCCAGCAGACAGGCAAGCCCGAGAAGGGCTGTAATAAGCGTCTGGTCAGGGAAAAGAACGGTTCCCAGCGCCAGACCGCCAAGAAAGGCAAGAAGAGGGAAGAAATACACAAGAAGGGATGCCTTCACCACATTGCCGGTGGGCATTTCCACCTCTGCAAGATCTCCTGCAGCGCATTTCATGCCTGGATTTGCAAGATCAATCTCCGCCTGGCTCTGACCGCCCTCGCAGGCATGGCAGCTGCCGCAGTGGTCCATATGGCAGAAAACGACATGAATGCGTTCGCCGTCAACGGACTGAATCTCGCCAACACGTTTCAAGGATGGACACCTCCTGCTCTGCACACAGCGCTTAAAACGCCGTATATCAAAATGAAGTATAGCACAGTTGAGACGTTCTGCCTATGCCGGAGGGCACGGACATCCGCCCGGAGCTGTATTTTTCGTGCATTCAACGACGAAAGCAGACAGCTTTCCGGCTGTCTGCCCATATATCGTCGTGTATCTGTTTCAGAAACCCGTGATCCGTTTTCCGCCTTCTGCATGCCTGATCGCAAATTACTTGATCAGAATCCGCCCGCAGGTTTCACACTCCACAATACCGTCTCCCGCATCGATCCTTCTCAGGGCAGCAGACGGCTGGGAAGTGTTGCAGCCGCTGCACTGCCCATTGACCAGCCGTGCGATGGGCGGGGAGATCTGGCGCTTGACTGTGTTATAGATATTCAGCAGATCGCTGTCCAGATTTTTGAGCAGAGCATCTGCCTTGCTCCTCTGTGCCTCCAGTCTGGCTTTTTTCTCCTTGGCTTCCTCGTTATATACCTGCTTCATCCGGTCAAAATCCTGCTTGGCCACAGCTGTTTCATGGCGGATTTTCCTGGATTTGTCATCGAATTCAACGCCTTCCTTGCGGAGACGGCGAAGTTCCGTTTCGTAGCTGGCAATGGTCTTCCTGCATTTGTCCACATCCTGCATGAAGGCTCTGGCCTTTTCCGCATTCCGGGGAGGATCCTGCTGAAGACGTTCCTCAAGGGCCTGTAGCTGTTCCTCGCTGCGCTTGAGTGCATCCATGATGGCATCCTTCCGGTCAATGGAAATGGATACCCTTTCATCAATATCTTTGTAGGCCTTCTGCTGTTCCAGGATAAAATCCCGGGTCTTTTCCAGCTTCTGTCGCAGAGGGGACCTGCGGATCTCTGATTCAATTCGGTCGGCCTGGATATCTTCCTGCATGTAGGTCCATAGTTGTTCCATCTTGTCCATGAGGGCCTCCTAGCTCACGGGTTCAGGCCCGTCTGTCAGAAAACAGAGGGCAGCGCATAGGCACCCGTGCTTGTTTTAGAAATGCGCACTCTGCATTCTACTAAATCAGCATAGCTTTGTAAAGCGTCTGCCAGAGCAAAAATCCCGGGTTCCTCCGTGGCAAAGTGACCTGCTTCCAGCCCTGCCATACCAAGGCCTGCCATCTCAAGTGCATGATGGTGGCGGATCTCACCGGACAGGAACACCTGGGCGCCGGCTTCCCGGGCCTGCCTGAAAAATTCGGACCCGGCACCGCTGGAAACACCCATACGGGATATACGCGTATCGCCGGGCAGCTGGCCCATGATGCGGATAACCGTGTTCAGACGCTTTTCGATTTCAGGCACCAGTTCAGAAAAGCGGGGAGCCCCGGGCAGCGTGCCCACCCGCAGGTACATCTCTCCCGTGACATTCTCAAGACCGCATATCCCGGCCAGCACATCATTGATGCCGCCCTTGGCCGCGTCCAGATTGGTGTGGGCGCAGATCAGGCCCATCCGGTTCCGGATCATGCGGGCAATGAGCCTGCCCTCATAATCGTCCTCCCGCAGTCTCTGCACGGGAGAAAACATCATCGGATGATGGGTAACGATCAGGTTTGCCTGCAGTTTCTCGGCCTCGTCCAGCACCCGGTCCGTCACATCCAGGGCAACTTGTATGCCCCGTACCTTTTCACCCGGGTTTCCCAGAAGAAAGCCGCTGTTGTCAAAATCAGCCTGCGTGTCAAAAGGCGCGCAGGCGTTGATGCGGTCATAAACCATCTGAAAGGTCATTTCCATGGGTAAAGTCCTGCTTTCTCAGAGTATCTTCTGCCCTGTCAAGGCATCCGCGGTAAAAGCGGACAGCCTGTTCCGCTATCAGTTGCTCTGTCTGAGAAGGGTTCTTGGCCCTGCGCATGCCCATAAGCTGCTTTTCAAAGACAGAAAGGCGGAAGTGCAGATAGGGGATCAGGTCCGGACCGGGAGAAAACAGCTGCTGTGTGCCGTACAGGATTTCTTCTTCAGAAAGGTACATGCTGCCGGGTTCAGCCCGCCAGATCACATAGAACCGGCCGCCCTCATACACAAGGCGCTCCTGCCGTATGGCGTAGGAAATATCCTGAAGCGCGAGCCGGACAGCCGGCAGCTCCGAGTGCACAGACACCACCAGTACTGCCCCCTGAAGGCGCCCGGGCCTGTTCCGCAGCATGGCAGAGACAGTATCTCCGCCCATACCCAGAATGGAGACACACCCGCACCGGGTCTGTCCGAATACCGGATGTTCCGCGTCAGGCAGGGCGCTGAGTCCGTCTGTGCACACAAAATGCGTACATGGCGACAGCCCGCTGCGGCTGATATGCTCCCTTGCATGGGTCAGGGCTTTATCGCTTATGTCAGATGCAATCATATACCGGCACACATGCTGCCTGAGCAGCATGCCGGGCAGCAGTCCGTGGTCCGTTCCGATGTCGCAGCCCAGGGTGCAGGGTTCATACAGCTGCCGGGCCAGATTCAGGCGTTCTTCCATGACTCAGTCCCTGAGGTTCTTAATGGTACGGTTTGTACGGAGTTTGCGAAGCGCTTTGGCTTCAATCTGGCGGATGCGTTCCCGGGTAACCTTGAAGATTTCTCCCACTTCTTCAAGGGTATAGGATTTGCCGCCGTCCAGGCCGTAGCGCAGGCAGATCACTTTCTTTTCCCGCTCCGTCAGGGTATCCAGAACCTCCATGAGCTGTTCCCTCTGCAGCGCATTGAAAGCGGCATCTGCCGGAGCCGGGGCGGACTCATCCTTGATGAAATCCCCCAGGTGGCTGTCCTCTTCTTCGCCGATGGGTGTCTCCAGGCTCACGGGATCCTGTGCAATCTTGATGATTTCCTGGACACGGGTCTCCGTCAGATGCATGGCATCTGCAATCTCCGCCGTGGTGGGCTCCCGTCCCAGTTCCTGCATAAGCTGGCGGCTGGTGCGTATCAGACGGTTAATGGTCTCCACCATATGAACCGGGATGCGGATGGTACGGGCCTGGTCTGCCAGCGCCCGGGTGATGGACTGCCGGATCCACCAGGTGGCATAGGTGGAGAACTTGAAGCCCTTTTTGTAGTCAAACTTGTCGGCCGCCTTAATGAGCCCCATGTTGCCTTCCTGGATCAGGTCCAGGTACTGCATGCCACGGTTGTTATAGTGTCCTGCAATGGACACCACCAGGCGCAGATTGGCCTGGATCAGCGCATCCTTTGCGGACTGGTCGCCGTTTTCGATACGCTTGGCCAGTTCCACCTCTTCCTCCGCCGTCAGCAGCGGAATCTTGCCGATCTCCTTGAGGTACATGCGGATGGGATCCGCAAGATTCACCTCGTCGGCAACATTGGGCAGCACCTGGCTGGCAGGGGGATTGGCAGCTTCTTCCTGCAGAAGCGCCATGGCAGTGGGTTCTTCGGGATCTGTCAGGGATCCGGCGGATGTGGTCTGGGATGACATGCCGTCCTCCAGGTCCACCCTCACACCGCTTTCCTCAAGTTCCTTGACCCAGTCATAAAGGGTCTCAGGATCCAGATCGACATCACTTGCCATATCCCTGATCTGCGGCAGCGTCAGAACACCCTGGGTTTTGCCTGCCTCCAGGATGTCTTCAAACCGTGTATTCCGCTCTTCCGTGCTGTATGTCAACAGAATCTCTCCTTACTTTTGGGGTCGTCGGACAGAGACATGCACATTTTTCTTCGCCGCCCTGTGTTTTCCTGCAAGATGCAGGGGGTTCCGGACAAAAAAATCATATCTCAGTCCAGGTAATCATGCAGCTTATGGGTTCCGTTGGCACTTCTGAGTTTCATCAGGGCCTTGGCTTCTATCTGTCGGATTCTTTCCCGGGTCACGTGGAATTCCCTTCCTACTTCTTCAAGGGTTTTGGTTTCCCCTGTGTCCAGGCCGAAGCGCAGTCGCAGCACCAGTTTTTCCCGGTCTGTCAGGTTGGTGTCCAGCGCATCGTCCAGCTGTTCCCGCATCAGAGCCCTGGATGCTGCGTCCACTGGCGCCAGAGATGCATTGTCAGCAATGAAATCCCCCAGGTGACTGTCATCTTCTTCTCCCACCGGAGTCTCAAGACTTACCGGTTCCTGGGAGACTTTCAGCAGGTCTGCAACTTTCTGTTCCGAAATGCCCATGGCCTCAGCCAGTTCCTTGTTGGTGGGCTCCCTTCCCAGGTCCTGCTGCAGCTGATGGCCTATCCGGGACATGCGGTTGATAGATTCCACCATGTGCACCGGAATACGGATGGTCCGCGCCTGGTCCGCTATGGACCTTGTAATGGCCTGGCGGATCCACCAGGTGGCGTAGGTGGAAAACTTGAACTGTTTCGTATAATCGAATTTCTCCACTGCCTTCATAAGGCCGAGGTTCCCTTCCTGGATCAGGTCCAGCAGGTGCATACCCCGGCCGGCATAGCGTTTGGCGATGGATACCACCAGACGCAGATTGGACTCGGAGAGTTTCTTGCGTGCCGCATCCTTTTCTTTTTCTGTACCGCTTTCAAGCAGTTTTGCCAGTGCAACTTCTTCCTCCGCCGTCAGAAGCGGAATCTGTCCGATCTCCTTGAGATACAGGCGTACCGGATCATCCAGTGCAATGCCTTCCGGTACCGTGATATCCGTCTGTGCCGTCAGGTTTTTTGTGTCATGATCCACGACCTCAATGCCCATGGTCTGAAGCTGGCTGAGAATCTGCCGGTATTCTTCCATGTCTGAATCCGGAATGGCGTCAAGCACTTCGCTGTTTGAGAGGCTGCCGTGCAGAGATGCGATTTCGACAAGCGACTGTATCACTTTTTCCCTGGCTTTTCTTGTCATCCCCATACATCTCCACTCCTTTCTCAGTGCGGGACGGCACTTTGTGGTGTCAGCGGTTCATTCTTCTCCAGCCGGGTGATCTCACTCTGCACCTGTGTCAGGCGGGAAAAGAGCTGAGGCTGCTCGGCAGAGGGCATATTCTTAAGACGGGACATAATTCCGTCCCTTTCTTCCATCAGGTGGGCCAGCGTAAGGCGCCGCCTGGTGTCCTCCATCATCTGGAGCATCTGATTGGTATCTTCCGCCATCAGCCCCGTCATCAGCCGGCTTGCCCTCTCGATGTCCTCTTCCGTCTGCTGAAGACTGACAATGGCTGCCGGGCTTTTACCGGCCTTGAGTTCTGAAAAGATTTCCCGAAGCATGGGATCGGTGAAATCCGTTTCATCCACAATGCCGTCAAACGGGAGGCGCTGGGAGGCAAAGAGGGAAATCAGCTGCTCTTCGCAGCGGATTACAGGGTATCTGGATGAAGCTTCCCGGTTTCCGCTTCTCTGTCCTGAAACAGACGGGGCAGGGATGGGAACGGCTCTTTCTGTCTTTACAGGCGCAAGCTGCATCTGTTCCAGCAGAACCTCCCGGCTGAAACCGGTCTGCATCATGAGGTCCTGCAGCATATTTTCGCGTTCCAGGGGATCCAGTCCTGCCAGAAGCGGCGCAGCAGAGCGGGCATATTCCGTTCTGCCTTCCTGCCGGCTCAGATCACACTTGTCCTTCAGTCTCCGCAGCCGGTATGCTTCCGGAGACAGCACCGGCAGCGCCTGGAAGGCTTCAGCCCCGGCAGAGCGGACGAATTCATCCGGGTCCTGCCCGCCCGGGAAATCCAGCACCCGTGCAGGGACGCCGGCATCCCGGAGAATATCCAGTCCCCGCAGGATGGCATGCTGGCCCGCACTGTCTCCGTCGTAGGCCAGATAAACCACGGGGGCGTAACGCTTCAGGAACCTTGCCTGTTCCGGCGTCAGGGCCGTACCCAGCGTGGCCACCACCCCGGGAATGCCGTACTGGGAAAGGGCAATGACATCCATGTATCCTTCCACCAGAATCACACGCTCAAGATGGCGCTCTTTGTGCAGAAGGTTGGCGGCATACACGCCAAGACGTTTGTTGAAAACCGGCGTATCACTGGTATTCAGGTATTTGGGTTCGCCCTTGCCCAGGATCCGTCCGCCGAATCCCAGTACATTGCCCCGGGTGTCGATGATGGGATACATGGCCCTGCCCCTGAACATGTCAAACTGGCGTTTTGGGCGGGCAGGGGAGGTATCCGTGGCCGGTTCCGCATCCTTCATGACAATGAGTCCTGCCAGACGGAGTTCCTCCGGTGTAAAGCCCATGCCTGTGAGATGGTGCAGCAGCCCGTCCCAGCCGGACGGGGATGCCCCGAGGCCGAACCTGCGTATCACATTATCCGTAACCCCGCGGCCCCGCAGGTATTCCAGGACCGGTTCGCCGTCTCTGGAATACAGGACCTGATGGTAAAAACGTGCGGCTTCCCGGTTGGCATCCAGCAGCCGCTGTTTCTGATTCTGCTTCCTTTCATATTCCGGATCGTCCTGCAGATCCGGTACAGGAACATGGGCCCGCTCTGCAAGGTACACCATGGCTTCCTGGAAATTCATATGTTCCATATCCATGACAAACCGGATCACAGAGCCGCCGGCCTTACAGCCGAAACAATAATAGAGCTGGTTATCTTCATCCACTGAAAAAGATGCGGTTTTTTCCCCGTGAAAGGGACACAGTCCCCAGTACTTCCGGCCTTTCTTTTTCAGCGGTACATAAGAGGACACCACCTGAATGATGTCTGTGCGATGGATGACATCCTCAATCCAGCTTTCCGGAAATCTTCCTGGCATGTGGTATCACCTTACATTGAGTTCTTCACGCGTGCCGGTTTTCCTGCTTGTAAATTGCATGCTTCTGCCGGCACGTCCTCCGGGCCGGAAATCAGAAAACCGTAAACCCTGACGGGACAAAAAGGCTGTTGAACGTCCGCAGGGCATAGCGGTCCGTCATGCCGGAGAGAAAATCCGCCACGCCGCGTTCCGTACCCTCCCTGAAACAGATGATCATATAATCCTCAGGCAGTTCGCTGGTATGATTGCAGTAATAGGCGAACATTTCGTGGATGATATAATGACACTTTTCCTCCTGCCTTGCCCGCCAGGAATCACGGTACACCTTTTCAAACATAAATTCGCGAAGGGCGTCCATGGCAGCCTGAATGGGAGGGGACATGACAATCTGGTTTCTTCCCTGGGACTGTTCCACAATATCCCTGACCATGGTGGAGATTCTCTGGGAATGGGTGCGGCCGAGGATATTCAGACAGTCTTCCGGAAGTTCAAAGCTTTTGAGCACATTTCCCCTCAGGGCATCATCCAGGTCATGGTTCAGATAGGCAATGCGGTCAGCGTACCGGACGCATGCGCCTTCCAGTGTGCAGGGAAATTCACGGCCGGAATGGCAGCGGATCCCGTTGCGCACCTCATATGTCAGATTCAGCCCAAGCCCCCTGTTTTCCAGCACATCCACCACCCGCTGGCTCTGTTCGTTGTGGTGGAAACCCTCGGCCATACATTCATCCAGTGCCCGCTCCCCGATGTGCCCAAAGGGTGTATGGCCCAGGTCATGGCCCAGGGCAATGGCTTCCGTAAGGTCTTCATTCAGATGGAGGGCCCTGGCAAGGGTACGTGCCACCTGCATGACCTCCAGCGTATGCGTCAGCCTTGTCCTGTAGTGATCACCCTCCGGCGCCAGGAAAACCTGCGTCTTGCCTTCAAGGCGCCTGAATGCCTTGCTGTGAATGATGCGGTCACGGTCACGCTGAAAACAGGTGCGGAGTTCATCTTCCTTAAGCTCTGTTTCACGCCCGCGGGACAGGGCTGCCTGCTGTGCATACGGAGAAAGGGTCAGGGCTTCCCGCGCATGGATTTCTTCGCGAAGTGTCATGGCATCACCTCATACAACAACCATCTGTCTGTGCATCTCTTTTTCAAGATTCGACGCAATGCGTTGTTTTCCTGCCTGTCATGCAGGGAGCTGCCCCGCAACCGCAGGAAGGCGCAAAAACTGCCGGCAGGGTCTTTCCGATCCTGCTGGCAGCAGTCTGTTTGAGAAGGCTTAAAAAACAGCTGTTTATTGAGAAGAAATACAGAAAAAACGGATGCTTCTGATGTGCGCCGGAGGCAGAGGTACGGGAAGAAATACGGTATCCCTGCTCAGGAGAGCATGGCGGCTCCGATGATGCCTGCATCGCTGCCCAGCCGGGCCAGTTCAATGCGTCCAAAGGGCAGGTCCTTATAAAGCACGTAGTTGGGGACATCTGCGCGTACTGCATCCAGCAGGAAAGTGCCTGCCTTTGCCACGCCTCCGCCAAGAACAATCATTTCCGGGTCCAGGATATTGACCACATTGGCGACGGTCATGGACAGGGCGCGGATAAAGCGGCGGAATACCTTGACAGCGGTGGAATCGCCCTCTTTGGCCGCATCCAGTACCATACGGGCATTGAGCTTTTTCAGATCCCCCTCGCAGCTGTCCATCATGCTGCTTTCCGGATGCCGGGCAAGCTGTTCCCGGGCCATGCGGATGATGGCCGTCGCAGAGCAGTAGCGTTCCACGCAGCCCCGGTTGCCGCAGGTGCAGGGTTCTCCGTCCAGTTCCAGAATGGAGTGGCCCAGTTCACTGCCCACGCCGTGGGCACCACTCCAGACCCTGCCGTTGATGATGATGCCGGAACCGATGCCTGTACCAATGGTGATGAACACACTGGAGGAAGATCCGGCGCTGACGCCTGCCACGCTTTCGGCAAGGCCGGCCACTGTGGCATCATTATCCACAAAAATGGGCTTGTCGTAGTATTTCCTGAATTCTTCCCGGAAGGGCATATGATGCCAGGACAGGTTGGTGCAGAAGATAACCTCTCCCGTTCTGGGATCTGCCACGCCCGGAACACCGGCTCCGATACTGGCAATATCAAGAAGAGAATACCCGCTCCGCTCCAGCATGATCTTCACGCCGTCAGCCATGGCGTGAATCTGCTCTGAGAAGGGCAGCGCCGTATTGGTCGGAATATCATTTTTTTCAAGAATGTGTCCTTTTTCGTCAACGATGCCCATCTGGATGCCTGTGCCGCCGATATCAAGGCCGATACGATACATGGTGGGATTCCTTCTTTCCTGTCAATAAATATGAATCAGTAATGATGAAATGATATTCAACAATATGCTCTGGACCATTTTGTGCTTCTGTTGTCAGGGTACTTTTTGCTTCCGGTTTCCGTATGGTTTACCGGCTTTCATCTGTTTTTCGGACAGACACGGGCTGAACAGGTCCGGGATTAACCGTCCATTCTGGAATTGATCCGCCTGTCCAGTTCATGGGGTGCGCTGTAGCCTCTGGTTTTCAGAGAATAGTTTCTGGCCGCCACTTCCACAATGATGGCGATGTTGCGGCCCGGCCGCACAGGGGTCACGTACAAAGGAAGTTCCACATCAAGAATCTGTGTAACGTCATCCTCCATGCCCAGCCTCACATACTCCTTGGTCTCCACCCATTTTTCCAGATGGACCACAATATCGATCTTCTTCCTCTGGGCAACGGCGCTGACACCGTACATGGCCCGGATATCGATGATGCCGATACCCCGGATTTCCATGAAATCCCGGATCATTTCCGGGCATGCTCCGATGAGCACATTCTCATCTTCCCTATGAATGTCCACCACATCATCTGCGATCAGCACATGGCCTCGCTTGATGAGTTCAAGGGCGGTCTCGCTTTTTCCCACACCGCTCTCGCCGGTGATGAGGACACCCACACCGTAGACATCCACCAGCACCGCGTGCCTTGTGACTCTCGGTGCCAGCGCGCGGGCCAGGTACTGGACACAGTCAAAGGAAAATACCGTGGTTACCCGGTCAGACAGATACACCGGCACATCCTTCTCCCTGGCCGCCTCCAGAAGCTCAGACGGGGGCTGCATGTCCCTGCAGCAGATGATGCAGGGGATGGGGTAAGAAAAGTACTTCTGCAGCATGGCCGTACGCACCTGCGGGTCCATGGAATTGAGATACGTCATTTCCACCTTTCCGATAATCTGCGGCCTCTCATAGGCAAAATATTCATAATAACCGCAGAACTGCATACCGGGCCGGTTGAAATCTGCAGAGTGAATATCCCACTCAGTGCGCGAGGAAGGGGAAAGCAGGGTAAGGTGGAGATGGCTGGCAAAATCAGCTGCCTTGATCAAAGAGAACACCTCCGGCTTCAAGCGTGAGAAAAAGCATCAGACAGCACGCAGAAAACGGTCATGCAGAAAGCGGGCCACACCGTCCTGGTCATTGGTATACTCCGTAATCAGGTCCGTCTTTTCCTTCACTTCCGGCCTGGCATTCTTCACAGCCACGGAAAGACCTGCAGCCTGAAGCATGCTCAGGTCATTGAGGCTGTCCCCGAAACAGACCGTCTCCTTCATGTCAAATCCCATTTCCGAGGCGCACCATGTGAGGGCATTGCCCTTGGAAGCACCGGGCGGATTGATTTCAAGAAAGGAGGGCTTGGATGTGGTCACATTTGCTCGGCCTGCAAACAGACGCCCGGCTTCTTCACGCATGCGTGATATTTTTTCCGTCTCGTCCATCATGAGGATTTTACAGGTGGGATGTAGGTCCACAAAAGACCTTATGTCCGGTGTGAGAACGCCGGTCAGAAAAGAGGCGCGCGCATAGGACTCGGCGTAGCTGGATGGCTTATTGTAGTAAAAACAGGCCCCGTCATATGTCTGCATGTATACATGCTCATGTATGCCAAAGTCCACAACGGCCCTTGCTGTGTCCCTGTCCAGCGTCTGGGCCATGATCCGTCTTCCGTCCGCTGTCCAGACTTCTGCACCGTTGCAGGCAATAAAATGGGTACAGCAGCCAAGCCGCCGGACAAAGTCTGCCATGCTCTCCATGGCCCTGCCGCTGGCGGGAAGAATGCGCATGCCCTGTTCAGACAGAATGTGCAGCGTCTGTACGGTATATTCTGAAATGCTCTGATCGCCCCTCAGGAGGGTATCATCCAGATCAAAGGCAATGGTCGTCATGGAAGCACCCCCTCCGAAAAACCATCGGGCAGGATTATAACAGATTCCTCTTTTGCTTGCTACTGTCATTTTCCATGAAACACAAAGAAATATGCCGGGAAAAACAGCACAGGCAGCCTGCTGTGCCCCTGTCCCCGCATTTCCATCCCTGTTTTTTGTCATCTGCATCCCTCTGTTTTTCCATGCAGGCCCCGCACGGCAAAAAATAATCGTATGCAGTATACGGCATGTCCGTTGCCTGCGTATGAAAAATCCGTTATAATTCTTCCGGTTTCAGAACAAAAACTGGAAAAAGGAGATCGTCAGCATGACACGCGAAGAGGCAACAAAGAAAGCCCAGGCGCTGGTGGAACAGATGACCACCGAGGAGATGGCATCCCAGCTCCGTTATAACGCCCCGGCCATAGAACGTCTGGGCATTCCTGCCTACAACTGGTGGAACGAAGCTCTTCACGGCGTTGCAAGAGCCGGAACCGCCACCGTGTTCCCGCAGGCCATCGGACTTGCCGCCGTTTTTGATCCCACCTTCCATCAGAAAGTGGGTGATACCGTCGCCACCGAGGGACGGGCAAAGTACAATGCACAGTCCGCTCACGGGGACCGGGACATCTACAAGGGACTGACTTTCTGGAGCCCGAATATCAATCTGTTCCGGGATCCCAGATGGGGCAGGGGACATGAGACCCTGGGCGAAGATCCCTATCTGACTTCCCGTCTCGGGGTTGCCTACATCAAAGGCCTGCAGGGAGACGGACCATATATGAAAGCCGCGGCATGCGCCAAGCATTTTGCCGTACACTCCGGGCCGGAAGCCCTGCGCCATGAGTTCAATGCTGTTGTATCTCCCAAAGACATGGAAGAGACCTATCTGCCTGCCTTTGAAGCTGCCGTAAAGGATGGCGGCGTTGAGGCTGTCATGGGTGCCTACAACCGGGTCAACGGTGAACCTGCCTGCGGTTCAAAGGTCCTGCTTAAGGATATTCTCCGGGACCGCTGGGGCTTTAAGGGTCATGTGGTCAGCGACTGCTGGGCAATCAATGACTTTCATCTGTATCATCATGTGACAGACACAGCCCCGGAAAGCGCTGCCCTGGCCATCAAAAACGGCTGCGATCTGAACTGCGGCATCGTTTACCTGCATCTGCTGGAAGCCCTGCAGGAAGGGCTGATCTCAGAGGAAGACATAAAGCGGGCATGCATCCGTGTATTCACGACACGTTACCTGCTGGGTCTGTTCTCCGATGACTGTCCCTATGACGGAATTGACTATTCCATGAACGATTCCGACGAAAACAATGCCCTGGCCCGTGAAGCCGCCGAAAAGAGCATGGTGCTGCTGAGAAACAACGGCCTGCTGCCCCTTGACCCCGAAAAGGTCCGCTCCGTGGCAGTCATCGGCCCCAATGCGGACAGCGTCCGGGCTCTCATCGGCAACTATCACGGCACCAGCAGCCGCTATGTGACCCTGCTTGCCGGGATCCGGGCTTACTGTGAAAAACATGGCATCCGTGTCTACTATTCAGAAGGCTGCCCCCTGGCCACGGACAAGGCAGAAAACCTGGCCCAGGCTGGCGACCGGCTTTCCGAAGCACTGTCCTGTGCGGAACAGGCGGACGTCATCATTGCCTGTGTCGGTCTTGACGAAACCCTGGAAGGGGAGCAGGGCGATACCGGCAACTACTCCGCCAGCGGCGATAAGCTGAGCCTCCGGCTTCCTGACAGCCAGGAAGCCCTGATGCAGGCTCTGGAAAAAACCGGCAGGCCCATGGTGACGGTCCTGGCTGTGGGTTCTTCCCTGAATGTACCCTACGGCGATGCCGAACTCCTGGCCTGGTATGCAGGACAGGCCGGCGGAACCGCTCTGGCCAGGTTACTGTTTGGCGAGGTTTCTCCTTCAGGCAAGCTTCCTGTCACCTTCTACAGGGATCTGGAAGATCTGCCTGCCTTTGTGGACTACAGCATGGCCGGCAGAACATACCGGTATTATGACGGAGTACCTCTTTACCCCTTCGGCTACGGTCTGAGTTATACCAGCTTTGAACTCCATGATGTCCGCTTTGACGGCACACAGGTGGAAGCCCGTGTAGAGAATACGGGAAACATGGATGCGGAAGCTGTTGTACAGGTTTATGCCCAGGCGGACAATCCTGACTGTCCCCTCCACCCGCATCTGATCGGCTTTGGCCGCTGCGCTGTGAAGCACGGTGAAAGCGAAGCCGTGTCCATCCCGCTGGATCCTCATGGCTTTACCGTGGTGGACCAGTCCGGCCTCCGCCGCCTGCTTCCCGGCAGCTGGGATGTGTATGTGGGATTCGGCCAGCCGGATGCACGGACCCGGGAACTGACAGGTCAGGAAGCCGTTCATCTCAGGGCCGAAGTGACTGAATAATACCGGATCGTTCGCACATTCTGGAGGTGAACGGATGTTTCAGGGTTTTCCTGAAGAAACGGAACAGTTTTTTCTTGATATACGCTTTCACAACAGTGCTGAGTTCTTCCACCAGGAGATTGCCAGGTACCGGAAGGATGTGCAGGCTCCCTTCTATGCCCTGATCGAAGAACTGGTTCCCACCATGCTGGACATCGATCCGCAGATGGAGACCAGGCCCTACAAGATTCTGTCCAGGCTCCGCCGGGACACACGTTTTTCCCGGGACAAAACACCCTACCGGGACCATCTCTGGACCTGGTTCCACCGTGCCGCAGAGCCCCGGGACCAGTCCGTGGGATACTGGTTTGAGTTCGGTCCGGGAAACCTTTCCTGGGGGCTTGGAACCTGGGGCGACAACCGGCCCCTTATGGACCGGATGCGGAGGGAATTTGCTGCAAAGCCCAGGGAATACACCGAACTGCTGCGCGGCTGTCACTTTAAGGAGCACCATCTGGTGCTGTTCGGGGATTTTTTCAGGCGCATCACGATTCCTGAAAGCATTCCGCCGGAGCTT
The DNA here is from genome assembly GCA_946627565.1 of uncultured Clostridia bacterium. GTDB lineage: Bacteria > Bacillota > Clostridia > Christensenellales > Aristaeellaceae > UBA2943. Next base: position 1,734 of record CAMOVR010000045.1, on the reverse strand, counting down.
GAACCCTGGTACCGGCTCAAGCGTGTGGGCATCTCCCAGGAAAGCGCAGACCTCAGGGAAGCGGCCAGCCGGGATGTGCTGGAGCATATACGCTCGGATTACATGGCAATGGCTCCCGTATACCGGATGCTGCGCGGTCTTAAGGATGAAGAAGAAGCGGAACAGAAATAATCGTCACCAGATGCACAGAGAAGATCTGATGCTATCAAATACAGAATAGGAGACTGAGTTATGGATTGGATGAAACTGAAAAGCGGCTCAGACGTCCGCGGCACAGCCATGGGGGACAATCCCGTCCTGACACCGCATATTGCAAAATGCCTGGGCATGGCGTTTGCACGCTTTGTTGGCAAAAAGGCTAAAAAGCCGGTAAGCCAGGTGGTCATCGCCATAGGACGTGACAGCCGTCTGACCGGAGAAATGCTGGCAGATGCTGCTTCAGAGGGTATCTCAAGGGCCGGCGCCAGCGTCATGAATTTCGGCATGTGCACCACACCTGCCATGTACATGTCCATTATCACCCCCGGCTTCCAGCCGGATGCATCCATCATGGTGACCGCCAGCCATCTTCCCCCGGAGCGCAACGGACTCAAGTTCTTCCTGCCCGACGGCGGGCTGGAAGGAAATGACGTGGTGGAACTCCTGCAGCAGGCCAGCACCCTGAATCCCGACGATTTCGCCATCTCCGGCTCCATCACCAGCCGGCCTTTCCTGCCGGTATATATGGATCAGCTGGCGGACCGCATCCGCAAAGGCCTGGGCGCAGATGTGGAAAAGCCTCTGCTGGGCCTTCACGTTCTGGTGGATGCCGGCAACGGGGCGGGCGGATTCTATGCCCAGCTCATGGAAAAGCTGGGTGCCTGGGTGGAAGGCAGCCAGTTCCTGGAGCCGGACGGCCGTTTCCCGAATCACATGCCCAATCCGGAAAACCCGGAAGCCATGAAATCCATTTCAGAAGCCGTGCTGCGCTACGGTGCTGATCTGGGTGTCATCTTTGACGCAGACTGTGACAGGGCTGCCATTGTGGACAGTGACGGACGCGAGATCAACCGCAACCGCCTCATCGCCCTGATATCCGCCATGCTGCTGGATGAAAAGCAGGGCATCACCATTGTTACGGACTCCGTAACCAGCTCCGGCCTTAAGAAGTTCATCAATGACTGGGGCGGAGAGCATTACCGCTACAAGCGCGGCTACAGGAATGTCATCGACGAAGCCCGGCGCCTGAATTCAGAAGGCGTGGACTGCCCCCTGGCCATAGAAACCAGCGGACACGCAGCGCTCAGGGAGAATCATTTCCTGGACGACGGCATGTACCTGGTGACCGTCCTGATTGTGAAAGCCATGAAGCTCAAGCAGCAGGGCAAAACCCTGGGCTCCCTGATCGCAGACCTGCAGGAACCCGTGGAGAGCAGGGAAATCCGTCTGAACATCACCGACGAAGACTTCCGTACCACCGGTCAGAAAGCCATCGCCCTTGTTATGGATTATGCCAGTGCCGCCGCCAACTGGCACATTGCTCCGGACAACCGGGAAGGGGTACGCATTTCCTTTGACCTTGGGGACGGCATGGACAACGGCTGGTTCCTCCTGCGTCTTTCCGTACACGACCCGGTACTTCCCCTGAATGTGGAAAGCGATGTGCCAGGCGGGCTGAAAACCATGCTCAGGTCCCTGTACGATGTCCTGAAGGATACCAGTGGCATTGATCTGACACCTCTTGAAAAGGAAATC
>CAMOVR010000044.1 GCA_946627565.1 uncultured Clostridia bacterium | reverse complement strand
GTCCTTCTTCTCATGGTACTCTGTTCGGTCGCTCTCTCCGAGACCGTTACCTTTGGCCGGGTTCAGGCATCCACAGATGCAGAATATCTGGATCTGGGCAGGGAATATATAACCAACTGGAATACGTTCTACCGTTTTCTGGATCAGTTTACGAACCTGAAAAAAGTGGATATGTTTGCCACTGCAGTGAACCGGGACAGGATTGCCAAGCTTGTGGAGCGCTATCCGGATATCGAATTCGGCTGGACAATCCAGCTGGCGGACCATCAGATCCGGACCGACCAGACTGCCTTCTCCACCCTTCACGTCACCGATACCCCCTGGAAACACAGCGAGATCGAATTCGGTGTGCTGAAATACTGCAAGCAGCTGAAAGCCCTGGACCTGGGTCACAACATCATCAAGGACGTTTCCTTCCTGTATGATCTGCCCCAGCTCCGTGTCCTGATCCTTGCCCTGAATCAGATTGAAGACATTACACCCATTGGCAGTCTGAAAAACCTGGAATATCTGGAGCTGTTTATCAACCATGTTACGGATATTTCACCCCTTGCCAGCCTCCCCCACCTGATGGATCTCAACATATGCAGAAATTACATCGAGGACCTCACGCCCCTGTATGGCATGAAACAGCTCAAACGCCTGTGGATGAACTATTACAACAGACATGGTTCCCAGAATACCATCGGCTCCGTGGAAGAACTGCGCAAAGCCCTGCCGGACACAGTGATTGACAGCACCACATTCGATTCCACTGACGGCGGCTGGCGCAGGCCGCATCCCCACTATGATGTGATTCGTGAGATCTTCAAGACAGGTGTATATGTACCCTTTGAGGATTCCTATACAGAGGATGCTGCTCCGGAAGAAGCAGATTCTTCCGCGCCTCAGCCGGAACCCGAACCCACGCCCCGCCGCGTGACCATTGTTATTGAACCGTAAAAGACAATCTGTCCCTGTTTATTCCATACACGGAGGTTGAGATACGTGCTGACCGATGCCTGGTGGCGAAAAAACAGGGAAACCAGCTGGGCAATGACAACTGCTGATCAGGCAGCCAGACTGTTTCATGATCCTGTTTCCAGTGCCCAGGCCCGTTTCCGCTGTCCCGTCTGCTCCCGTTATCTTGCTTTCCGGCCGGATTCTGACGGCCGGACCCCCTGTTTTTTTCATGAAGATCCCGAAATGAACGCCGCCTGTGAGCGAAAATACACAGAGCAGAAAAAGAAAGAATCCAGTCTTTCACATACAACACGCTACCGTATCCGCCAGGACGGTCAGACTTTTCACCTGGACCTTGGGCTTCCGCCTGTGGATGCCGATGTTCTCAAGTCCGCCCTGGACAGCCGTCTGCAGTTCAGGATACAGGGAAACAGCGGCAATTTTGAACGGTATAATCTGCAGGACCTTTCATACGAAGCAGGGCAGACCCTCTGGCTGCCGCTTCCGGATGACTGGTCTTCCTTCCGTCTTTTTTCCATGCCGGAATCCGCATGTCCCATGCCTTGGATTCCTGCGCCGCAGATGCCGGAAGCCATGCTTCTTTTTGACATCAGCACAGGGGAAACCCTGGAAGACCAGAAAAATCTGTACCTGCATGAACCCTGTCTGATCCTGGTCACCAAGCCAAGATTCGTTCCGCCGGAAGGAATTGAACTGGTCCGGTGCTCAGAAGCACAGAATAAGCTGTATCTCTTCCGCCTGACCGTCACCGCTTTTTCCGAAAAGACAGCCGCTTACCTTGAAAGGCAGTTTTCCCTGACGCTCCGCCGGTATAATCAGGCTGCTGCGGAGGAAATTGTATGGCCGCCGGTCCCTGCAGAAACAGAAGACAGTCTGACTACAAGCGCAGGCAGCCTCTGGTTCCATCTTGCATGTTACAACACGGTAAAAGGCGTCCCGGGCAGGTATGCAGAAACCCAGACCCGGCTGGAAACAGGCCCCGGGACATCCCTCGTTCTGGTAAAGCGGAGGAAAAAGCTGGAAACGCTCATTTTCCGCGGGCCCGAAACAGAAAAGAAGCTTCACCTCAGGCCTGAGGAAGAGCCTGCTCCTGTGGTGCCGGGCCTTTCCCTTACAGATGCAGCCGGCACGCCCCTGCCTGAAAAGGACTATTTTCTGGACATGCTCCAGGATGGGGTTCTGCAGGTGCTCTCTGAGGTGGACGGAAAAGCAGAGCTGTCAGATGCCCGGGGCACGGCAGCCTCCTGGTTCCTTCCCGCAGGTGTTCCTGTCACCCTGACCGGTCTTAACACAGGCCTCCGCCTGGTTCTCCGCCAGGGGCTGGATATCGCTCAGGAGTTTATCACCTCTGAGGAAGCAGCCGCCCGGAAGAGAGAGAAAAACAGGATCAAAAAGGAAAAACTGAAAGCCGCCAAGGGTTTAAAACATATCAAAGGGCTGAAACACCACAAGCACCTGAAAAAAAGCAACGCAGAAACGCAAGCGGATACGCAGTCCTCTCCCGGTCCTTCCCCGGAAGCAGATGCAGCGTATACCCAGGATGAACCTGCCTTTTTCTACGCAGATGCCCTCCCTGATTTCATGTCAGATGATCCCCAGTGGCAGGAGGAGTTTTCCCGCTTCTCCCAGGAATCGGATCAGGAAGGCGGGGCCGGGCCGGAGGACAATCCTCAGCAGCTGTCCATGCTGCAGCCCATTGAGGAAGAAGATGCTGTGCCTGAGCCAGAGCCCCTGCAGCCTGTTTCCTCAGCGCCGTCTTATGCAGATATTCCCAACGCCGCCACATCCCCGAATGAAACAGACGGATTCTCTGAACCCGTCGTGGAAGCCGTACCGCCGCCGGAGCCCCGGCAAAGGCCCACAAGAACACGCCCGGAAAAACCGGCGCATGCCCATGGTCCCCGGCCCGGCAGACATATGCCCTCCCCGGGGTCTGCCGCAGAAACAGACCGTTCGGGCATCCTTCTCCCGGAAGCGCTCTGGCACAGCCGGAACATGTCTCCCCTGCCCATGCGTTATGCCTGGGTCCTCTCTGCCCTTCCCCTTTCCGGAGAGAGTCGCCGGCGTCTTGAAGACAGCTTCCGCTCCGGCCGTATTCCCACGCCCGTCCTGTACGAGCTTCAGAAGGCACTGAAAAGCAGAACATCAGAAATCAGATAAAGAAAGGTCGTCTGATCATGACAGATAAAGTAACATCCCTGTGCTATGTCAGCAAGCGGGATGATCGCTCCACGCAGATCTGCAGAATTGCCGATTACACAGACGGCACCCTGCACCCATATATCTTTACCCCGGGCAGCGAATTCACCGGAACGAACCGTGATATTCTCTATTTTGTCAGCCGCACGGACCCTGTCAGCGTCGGTGAAATCGCCATGTATGAATGGTACGTGGACACCGTCAACGACAAGGACTGGACCTATGTCAGCAGAAGCACCACAGGCTGGACGGAAGTCGTGGAAACATCCATGGAATCCCCGGAAGAAATTGTCCAGGCCTTTTCACACGGCTGGAGCGTGTCCAGTGCGTTCACCGGGCAGCATGACGTGATTGTGTGCTGCGTCCCCCAGAGTGAAAAGGTCCTGTGCGTGTATGTGCACCGCGAAGACATGCAGAAGGGAAAAAACGGCATTACCCTGAACCCCGGAGTGGAAACCCTGGAAACAGGCATGCTGAATCTGGAAAATGACACGAACTTCTGCACCTGCCGCTATTCCCCCAGGGATACCCGCCGCTATCTGATTTCCCGGGATTATTTTGAAGTGCTGGGCAAAGTATCCGCACGCTCGGACTTGGACATCGTCTCATCCCTGATTCAGTCGGAAATTCGGACGCTGGCCCAGGGCATGCTCTCCCGCAGGGAAAAACAGCTGGTCTCCTCCGCCCTTGAAAAACTGGACACTGCCAGCCTGAAGGAAGCGGTGATGAACAGAATCGGCTGCGGGGAGGAGAGGGCAGAAGCCCTGATTCGCAGCTGTGTGAAACACATAGAAGGGCGCATCGACGACAAGGATGTGCTGGCTGTTTTTGACGCTCTGGTGGAGAATGACACACCCCTGGTGGAACGTCTCAAAAGCCAGGTGGCCGTCATCTTTGAGCGGGAAAATGAAAAGCTGCGCCAGGAGGCTCAGGCCCGCCTTGCTGAGATACAGGAGAGCATCCGGGCAGCCGAAAACTCCCTTAACAATGTCCGGGAGCGTGAAAAGGAAGCCCGCCGCAGCATTGAAAGAGCAAAGCAGGCAGTGGCTGAAAAGCAGCAGTTTGCCGAGCAGGTGGATGCAGAAATCCTCAAACGCGTACAGGCCTTCCGGGAAAACCCCGCTGCCGGACTGCTGGACTTTGCCTTTACCTCGCCCTCATCTTCCGCCGCACAGATGGCTGCCGCAAAGACCTACAGCATCCGCCGGCCCTCCGCCATGGATGAACCGGTAAAAATCCAGGATTCTTTTGATCATATTTCCTCTGTATGGAATGAAATTGTGGGCTACTACCTTGCTCCCGACTTTACCCTGCTGAGTATGGCAGCCTACATATGCAGACAGGAGCTTCTCCTGTGCGGCAGCCGCGCGGATGTCTTTGCCGACGCGGTGGCCCGCACCATCACCGGACGGGATGCGGTGCATGTGAATCTTTCCGCACCCATTCCGGACCTGGAGGCCTTCCTGAAGGAACTGAAATCCGTCTCCTGCCCCGTGGTCTGTTTTGACGATGCCCTGGGCTCCGGTTATGATTCCGCCCGCAGCGCGGCAGCCCAGCTGAAGGACAGTCTGGTACTTTATACGGTCCGTCATCCGGAATCCCTGGTCATGGAACCCGCCAGCCTTTATATTTCCCTCTTTCCCATCCAGACCGATCCCCTTCTTTTCTCAGACCGTCTGGAGGAGGAAGGCGCCAACTGCACAGACCAGCTGGACGATCTCTCCGCGCAGCTTTCCGGCAATGCCCGCTATGTCGCCTCTGAGCGCTGGTTTGACGCCGTGTCCGCCACGCCTCTTCAGGTCATGAAATCCCAGAGGCTGGAAACCGCCCTGTGCCTGCTGGCGGATCTGACGCAGCATGAAGAAAACACAGGCAGCAGGATCCTTGAAACCCGTATTCTCCTTCCTCTCTTTGAAGCTTCAGGCTTTGCAGGGGAAGCCAGAGAACTGCTGCTGTCCTCCGAATACATCAGTGAGGATGAAAAGGCAGATTTCTTCGGGCCGGATGAAGAAAGCGGGAATGAAACAGCCGGGGATGAGGAAACATGACCGCTGTTGTTCTGGATATGGCTTCCCGGCTCGGTATGGAATGGGCCCCTTCTGAAACAGAGGAAGCCTTCCGCTCCCGCCTGATGGTTTCAGCCGCTTCTGCCTGGCTGCTGGCCCTTTCAAGAAGCGGAGGCTGGATCCATATTCCGCAGCTTGAGGAGACAGCCGCCCGGAAGCTTTCCCTGCTGTTTCCTCAGGAAGAGGAGCAGGCGGTTTCCACCGTCCGCCATGTGTTTTCCATACTGAAGGATAACGGTTTTCTCCTCACAAAGGGAGAAGAAGTCACAGCCTGTGAAACCAGGACGCTGCACCTGAGCGATATTTCCATGATCCGGGGCGGCCGCCTGACCAAGAACTGTTTTTTCTCAGGCTGCTGTGCCTTTGTTCAGACCAACCGGGGCGAAAAGAATAACTGGACGGTACGGATGGATCTTCCGGACCCGGACACGGATTATCTCTCCCTGCTCTTTGAACGCAGCATACCGGAAAAGCAGACCACCTTTGCCCTGGAATACCTGTCCTATGACCCTGCCGGCTTCTGGATGTACGATGAGAAGCGTCCGCGCGGGTCCGGCCCTGTGCCGGCAGTTGCCCGGGATCTGACAGGAGAGGATATCCGCTACATCGTCTCCGGCCAGGATGTGCGGCGTATTCCCGCCGCCCTGGAACCCGACGATCTGTACCGCTATGCCCAGTTCCAGTACATGCGCCGCAGCAGCCCTGTGCTTAAGCCGGAATATACAAAACAGCTGGTCACGTTTTCCCTTCCCCTGGAACTTCCCGCCCCGGAGGCGCGCTTTCTGCGCCTGATCTCCTGGCAGGAAGCATCCGGGCAGGCCCTGACATGTTCGGTACACAGCCTTGTGTGGCCCGTGCTGGAAAAGCGCCTGAAAGCCCTGGGGTTTGAAATTGCCTGACATATGACAAAGTGCACCATGACATCATGGTGCACTTTGTTTACTGTTCCTCCAGTGTGACGAATTCCTTCTGCACATAGCCGCGTATGCCCTTAAGCTCCACCTCATACGCGTCCTCTTCCTCGGCAAGCATCACCAGGTCGGTGCCGGTCACATATTCCCCCAGCACCTTTCCCCCCGGGGTCAGCCGGACTTTGATCTTCGCCCTTCCGCTGGTGGACCCGTTCAGGCTCAGCTGGCCCTGAATACCGCTGATCTGGCTTAAGTCCATCAGTTCCACGCTTTTGCTCTCCACATACCCCACCGCTTCGTCATAGCGGACCCGCACCCGGTCCTCTTCCACCCCGAGAACCTGCAGAACACTCCGGCCGGGGATGGTTTTCAGTTTTGTGCCGCTGTGGTTTTTCATGGCAATGGATTTTCTCCCGGTGACCAGGGCAGCCATTTTTGCCTCCGTGTCCCGTCTCCAGTCCAGGTCCCGGGTCAGAACCGTCATGGTCTTCTTTCCGGTCCTGGTAACCTCGCACAGCACCGTGCCAAATGTCACCATTTCCACCGGCAGGGCGGCTCCGTCCTCCGAATACGTCATCTGATAGGGCTTGATCAGCCGCACGCCCCGGCCGGCTACATAGCTCATGTCCATGTAATAGGTCAGGCCGCCGTATTCCCCGGTTTCAAAATAGTATCGGCTGCCGGGAACCTCTCCCAGGTCCGTGATTTTTCTGAAACCGCCCTTCTCATCCGGGATATACAGGGATCCGTTTTTGATGCGCGAAAGCGTAACGGAAGGTGCCGAGTCCACCACCTGTACCCTTTTCCCGTCCTCCGTCATGCCCGAGGCCAGGGCAATATGTCCAAAGACGATGGAGAAGCTGAACATGGCACCGTCTTCAAACTGTTTCTGGATTTCCTTTTTGTTTTCAATCAGGTCGGATTTTGTCTGGAAACCGTAGTCCTCCGATGCCTGGTTCACCAGACGGACAACACTGGTGCCGCCGGTGATCAGGCAGGAAGCATAGGTCTTTCCCAGGCTGGAGGGCAGAATGGATGCATCCTTTACCCCCATCCTGTCCAGGGCATGGCTCAGGGTGAACAGCGCACAGCCGGACTGGTCCAGGGTGCTGGTTTTGTAGGACTTGTCCTTCCACCATCCGTCCCTCTGGCTGTATATATCCTCCTTTTCCTCCCGGACATCCTCTGTCACGGTGAAGAAGCAGGCAGCGGTTTCATGTCCGCCGTCTTCCGAGGTGATTTCTGCCTGGATTTCATAGTTCCCTGCCTGCCTTGGCCTGTAGCTGGTCTCAAGGTGCGTATCCGGCGCTCCGGCAAAGTCTTCCCTGCCGTCAATGAGCACCCTGTACACACAGGTGGCTCTTTCTGCCCCTGTGATCCGGATGTCCACCACCTCGCCGGTGGATACCATATCGGAAGAAACCTCCATGGCGGCATCTGCAAAGGCAAGAGCAGGCAGCAAGAAAAGACAGAAAACCAGTACATACAGACAGCGTCGCATAGAACCAGACTCCCATAATGAATTGTTCCGTGAGATACTGGCACAAGATAAAGAAAAAGTCAAACGCAGCTGCGTCTGACTTTTTCTGAACCTTACTCAGTTTTTCAGGCCTTATCCATCTCGCTGAGCTTCTTACGGGTGAAGAAGCCCTTGATCAGGCGGCCAAGACCCCGGTGCCAGTGGCCGTTGCACATGAAGCGCACGGCTTCGGACATTTCCTGGGTAAGCATGCCGCCCAGCATCTTGGAAAGGGCACGGAACGGCTCGTTGAAGATAAAGAGGATGTTCAGGTCCGGCTTGCCTGCTGCCAGGCTCTTCTTCCTCTGGTTGTCCAGGATCCTGAAGCCCAGGCGGGCAATGGGATTCTTGGCCCGGTACAGCTGATCCAGGGGATCGTTGGGCTCAAGTTCCGTGCGGCTGTAGAGCTTCTCGGGAATCGGACGTCCCAGCATGGCGGCAAAGGTTTCGTCCGGCACATCCATGAGACTGTCAACGCTGATGAAGTCTGCCCTTGCCGTGTCAGGCACGGGTGCGTTGCTGCCCTTGACAGCCACGGAGGCCTTCAGGCGGATATCCCTGGAGCTGGCGCCGACCTGGATCTCATATTCCCCGCTCTCGGTCTCCCATTTGTTGGTCTTTACGTTGAAATACCGGAAAGCCTTGTCGTCAAGACAGATTTCCACGGTCTTTGTCTCACCGCTCTCCAGGCTGACCCTGGCAAAGCCCTTGAGTTCCCTGGCGGGACGCAGGATTTTGGAGCCGGGCATGGCAATATATACCTGAGCCACTTCATCACCGGCACAGGTGCCCGTGTTGGTGATGTCAAAGCAGACCTTTTCAGGCGTTGCCTTGATGTTGCTGTAGCTGAAGGTGGTATAGCTCAGACCAAAGCCGAAGGGGAAGGTGACGGGAACCTGGGCGGTTTCCGTATAACGGTAGCCCACGAACATGCCTTCGCGGTACTCACTGGTGCGTTCTGCACCCGGATAGTACCTGCTCACAGGCAGGTCTTCGTACGCCACGGGGAAGGTTTCCGCCAGCTTGCCGCCGGGGTTCACATCGCCGCAGAGCACGTCCACCACCGCGTTGGCTGCAGCCTGTCCGCCAAGGCCTGCCCACAGCAGGGCCTTGCAGCAGCTGAGCCAGGGCATTTCCACAGAGCTGCCGCCGGAGAAGACCACAACGGTGTTGGGGTTGACGGCCGCCACGGCTTCCAGCATCCGGATCTGATTGTCGGGGATATGCATATGGGTCCTGTCCAGGCCCTCGGACTCGAAGACTTCCGGCAGTCCCAGACACACCACGGCCACATCCGCACCCTTGGCCAGGGTAACGGCATTGAGCACCAGGGCGGTGTCTTCCTGGTCCGCCCGGGTAAAGCCCGGTGCGTATCCCGTTACATTGGTGAAGACGTTGCGGATGATTTCTTCGATGTTGGAAATCTTGTAGGAGTTAACCAGGGAGGAGCCTGCACCCTGATAGCGCGGCACCTGGGCAAAATCACCGATCAGGGCGATTTTGGCATCCTTGGCAAGGGGCAGGATGCTGTCGTCGTTCTTGAGCAGCACAACGGTCTTCTTGGCGGCTTCCAGGGCCACCAGGTGCTGGGCTTCCAGATCCACGTTCTGCTTTTCCGCATCCTTAACGCCAAAGACCAGACCCAGCAGTTCGTCCACGCGCTGGTCCAGCACTTCCTCAGGAAGACGTCCTTCCTTGACTGCCATGTACAGCTGGGTAGGACCGTCGTCCCCTGTGCCGGGCATTTCCAGGTTGGACCCTGCCCTGACGCCTTCCACGATGTCGTTGCAGCCGCCCCAGTCCGTGACCACCATGCCGGTATAGCCCCACTCGCCCCGGAGGATATCGGAGAGGAGATGGGTGTTTTCATTGGCATAGACGCCGTTGACCTGGTTGTAGCTGGTCATGAGGCACTTGGGTTTGCCTTCCCTGATGGCGATTTCGAAGTTGGTCAGGTACAGTTCCCTCAGTGTCCGCTCATCCATCTCGGAGTCGTTGGCCATGCGGTGCATTTCCTGGGCGTTGGCCGCGAAATGCTTCGGGCAGGCGCTGACGCCCTGGGACTGAATGCCCCTGACATAGGCAGCAGCCATCTTGCCGGAGAGGTACGGATCCTCGGAGAAGTACTCAAAATTACGGCCGCACAGGGGCGAACGCTTTACGTTCAGGCCGGGTCCCAGGAGCACGCCCACCTGGGCGGCAGCAGCTTCACGGCCAAGCGCGGTACCGACGTTTTCCGCCAGTTCCAGATCCCAGCTGTTGGCCACCGTGCCTGCGGAGGGGAAACACGTTGCCTTGATGCTGGCATTAAGGCCCAGATGGTCGCCCTCACCTTCCTGCTTGCGCAGACCGCTGGGACCGTCTGAGAGCATGACAGAGGGCACACCGGCATGTTCCACGTCCCGGGTATGCCATACATCCTTGCCGGAAAGCAGCCCGCATTTTTCAGCAAGCGTCATCTTCCGGATGATCTCTTCATACTGCATAGGGGTTCCTCCTTGCTGTGTTGTTCTGAATCAAACTGCCCGGAGAAGCCGGACAGAACCTTGTGTCTATTCTGGATGCTCCAGATATGTCATAGGGGATCGTACCATAAAAACAGGGAAATGCAAAGCTTTTTTCGCCGGAAACGGTCTGTTTTTTTCCAGATCGTCCCGGTTTCAGCCCATGGATCACATCCGGATCCGTCAGATGAAGCCCATGCTCCTGAGCATGTACAGCCAGAACGTCAGCGTCACCGGGGAAAGCAGTGTGGTAACCATGACGGCACTCTGGGTCAGCACACCGGCATACCCCATGTTTTTTGCCATGATGTACCCGGCCACCGTGCTTGCGGACCCCAGCATGACCAGAATGGCCACCAGCTCCTCACGCCTGAAGCCCAGCAGTACCGCCAGGGGAAGAAACAGCATGGTGAACCCAACGAGTTTCAGGAAAGAAGCCCATGCCGTCTCCCGGACACACTTTCCCGCCTCCCGGCATTCCATCTGGGCCCCCATGGCCATAAGGCCAATGGGCGTGGCCGTCTTTCCGATCTCGCTGCAGGTCTTTTTCAGGATCTCCGGCATGGAAAAAGGCAGAACGGCAATAAGAAAGCCGCCCAGGGTCCCCAGGATGATGGGATTGGTCACAATACCGATCAGGGTTTTTCTGACTGCGGCCTTCTCCAGTTTCTTCCGGTCCGGGCGCATCAGGGAGAGGATCAGCACCGCCGCCATGTTGTAGAGGGGAACGGAACCCAGGATCATGAGGGAGCCCATGGCGGCTGAACCGTACAGGTTTTCCATGAAAGCCATGCCCACCAGGGACGCGGAAGAGCGGTAGGAGACCTGTACAAACTCGCCCCGCATCTCCGGCCTGACCAGAGCCCGGCTCAGAAGAGCCGCCAGCAGGACAGAGAGTGTCGTTGCTCCCAGGCAGAACAGAAGAAAGCCGCTGTCCCACACCTCCAGGAAGGATATGCCGGACAGCTGGACAAACAGACTCATGGGCAGGGCAACCCGGAACACATAGGTGTTGGCTTTTTCTGTGAAGGCCGGCGTCATAATGCCCATCTTTCTGAAAAGCATGCCGCATACCATGAGCAGAAAAACCGGGAGTGTCGCGTTCAGCGCGTAAATCAGGTTATCCAAGGTTCTCTCTCCGCCTATTCACAGATGATCTGAAACGGCCGGCGCAAAAAGACAGCCGGCTGCTGCAATTTTCATCTTAGACATTCTGCTTAAGAAAAGCAATGAAAATCAGGAAAAGAACAATGGCTTGAGACAAAGCCCGCAGGCATTTCATGACCTGCACCGCAGACCGTGCAGGAATCCCGGATATACCGTCGAAATGAGAGAAAATCCGGCATGGGCATACCCATGCCGACCATCCCCTGAACCGATTTTCCCCGTATCTGACCCGTATACCAAGTAGAGACAAGGAGAATATATATGGCAGAAAACCTTGCAGGCTCTGTCTTCATGTGGCTGACCGCTGAAGAAAAGACCGGAGAAAAATACATGAACAGCCCCATCTATCGCTGCAGGTGTCTGTGCGGCAGGGAGGCGGAAGTTCCCGCCAGTGCCCTGCGCAGCGGCCAGGGCGGATGCTGCGGAAACTGCGTTAGAACCCTGCAGGCCCTGTGCGGTCCGGAGCCTGAAGTGGAAGGCATGAAGCTTGCCTGCCTCACCCTGGGCAGGCCCACCGGGAAAAAAGTCCGGAACAGCCCCCTTTACACCGCCACCTGCAGCTGCGGCGCGGAATGCACCGTGACCCTTTCCGCTCTGCGCTGTGCAAAAGCCATTGCCTGCCCGTCCTGTCAGGTGGACCTTGCGGCAAAGGGCTACGGCGTCCGGAAATAGAAAAGGCCGCACAGGAAAGAAAACACAGGGAGGAAACAGATGATGCGTGTAACTGAACCGGATATGCTGCCAATTGGCCGAAGCGGGATCTCCGTTCCCTTTCTGGGGATGGGCACCTGGGCCATAGGCGGAGGCACCTGGTGGGGAGACAATGACGATGAGGTTTCCATCGCCGCCATCCGCAAAGCCGTGGACTGCGGCGTCACCTGGATCGACACCGCCCCCATCTACGGACTGTATCACAGCGAGGAAGTGGTGGGCAGAGCCCTGCAGGGAATTCGAAACAAGGTGGTGCTGTCCACCAAATGCGGCCTTCAGTGGCGGCACCCCACATCCATGCCCCACAAAACCGTGGACGGGACACAGGTGTACAGGGATCTTTCCAAAGCATCCATCATGCAGGATGCCGAGGACAGCCTCCGTCGTCTTCACACGGACTGTATTGACGTGCTCTACACCCACTGGCAGACCACGGATCTGTCGGTATATCCCCTGGAAGACACCATGGACGCGTTTTACACGCTTAAAAAGCAGGGAAAGATCCGTGCCATAGGGGCATCCAATGTGACGCCTGACATGCTCAGGCGCTATATTGCCCTGGGCGGCCTTGACGTAATTCAGGAAAAGTATTCGGTCCTCACGCGGCGCATAGAAGAGGAACTGCTTCCCCTGTGCCATGAAAACGGCATATCCCTGCAGGCCTATTCACCCCTGGAACAGGGTCTGCTCACAGGCAAGGTCACCATGGAATCTGTCTATCCCCCGGGGGATACGCGCAGCGGCAATCCCCAGTTCCGGCCGGAAAACCGCAAAAAGGCACTGGAACTTCTGAAAGCCTGGCAGCCCCTGTGCGGCGCGTATGGCTGCAGCATGGGAAATCTGGTGATCGCCTATACGGCAAGGCGCGGGTACCCTGTGCATATCCTGGCCGGTGCCAGGACGCCTGAGCAGGCTGAGGACAACAGCCGTGCCCTGTCCGTCCGCCTGTCTGACGAAGATGTCAGCAGCATGACCGCCGCGCTGGAATCCATTCTGATGTAAACATAATCCATGCCATCTGGCCCCTGCCTCCGTCACAAAAGCGGAGTATCCTCTGATGCCGGAAATGCAGCCACGGGAAAGGTATATGGCCTGACATGGCCGGAAAAGGAGAAGGCGGCTCCCGCTGCCGAAATTATGTTATGAACCAGTTTCTCAATGCATTCACTTTTGCCTTCTGTGAAAAGCAGGGCTTTACCCGGCGCAGCGATGTCTGGCGCACATCCCTGAAGGAAATGGTGCGCACAACCGGCTGCAACGCTGTGATCCTTCCCGTCTGTGCATGGCAGGATCACGCCTATTCCACCGTTGTGGACGGTACCGGACCCGACGTCATGGACCGGGAGGATGTTCTGGCCGTGTGCGATCTGGCCAGGGAACTGGGCCTGGCGGTGATTATCAAGGCCATGGTCAACTGCCGGGACGGATACTGGCGGGCCTATATCCGCTTCTTTGATCCCCCCGTTCCCACCGAGCCCCTGTTCTCCGACTGGTTTGACAGCTATGAAGAGCATGTGCTCAGGACCGCTGCCCTGGCGGAAGAGATCCATGCGGAACTGTTCTGTGCCGGCTGCGAGATGGTGGGCACCGACGGTCAGGATGCCCGCTGGCGCCTCCTGATTTCCCGCGTCCGGGATGTGTACCACGGTCCCGTCACCTACAACTGCGACAAATACCAGGAGGACCGGCTCACCTGGTGGGACGCGCTGGACGTCATGTCCTCCTCCGGCTACTATCCTCTCTCGGATATGCGCAATCAGTTCCTGCGCATACAGGAGGCGGCCAGAAAATGGAACAAACCGTTCCTGTTCATGGAATGCGGCTGCCCCTCCCGGGGCGGCAGCCGGGAGAGGCCCAACGACTGGAGGTACGGAAACGGTCTGAGTCTGGAAGATCAGGAAATATGGTACAGGGAATTCCTTGATGCCCTGCAGGCGTTCCCCTTTGTGCGGGGCACAGGCTGGTGGGACTGGTCCGCCACAAGGCTTTACCCTGAAGAAGACGGCATTACCAACCAGGGCTACTGCGTCTATGGAAAGCCCGCTGCCGGCGTGCTGGCAGAGCGGTCCCCCTATCTCAAATAAAGCCGTCACCTGCACTTAAGTCAGATCAGATGAGCCTTTATCAGGCACAGGAGGCATGCATATGTCCAACTACAGAAATTTCACGCTTACCACCTATTTTGTCGCCCATGGAACCGCCACGGCCACGAGGGAAGAGCTGGAGAAGGATCTGGCTTTCTTTGAGCGGTACATGCACCTTGACAAGGTTTACCTGGAACTGTACCGGGGCCAGAAGGCATCCCGGGAACAGGTGGCCATGTGCAGGCGTGTGTTTGAAGAGCACGGCATACAGGTATCCGGCGGTCTGACCACCGTTTACAGCGGAAAGGACACGGAACCCAGAACCCGCATGTTTGACACGTTCTGCTACACAGACCCCAAAGCGCTTCAGGAACTGAAGGATGTGGCACAGGAGCTGGGCGAACTGTTTGATTCCTTCATCATAGATGACTTCTTCTTTACCACCTGTACCTGCCGTGCCTGCCGGGAAGCCAGGGACGCCTTAAACAGGGCCCACGACATCCGGGACGGTTCCTGGACAGCCTGGCGGCTTGAACGCATGAAACAGGTCAGTGAAGAATACATCCTCAGGCCTGCCAGACAGGCCAATCCCCGCTGCCGTGTGACCATCAAGTACCCGAACTGGGCCGAGAGCTACCAGGCCACCGGCTATGCGCCGGGCCTGCAGCGGGACCTGTTTGACGAGATCTATACCGGCACGGAGACCCGGGACCCGGTCACCACGGATCAGCATCTGCCCCGCTATCTCAGTTTTTCCCTCATGACCTACTTTGAGTCCATGTGTCCCGGCCGCAACGGCGGGGGCTGGTGGGATCCCTTCTCCACCCATATCACGGAACACTATCTGGAGCAGGCCTATCTCACTGCCTTTTCAAAGCCCCGGGAGCTTATGCTATTCTGCTTCCAGGCCCTGAAGGATCATATGTGGGTGCCTGCCCTGGGCTTCCAGCTGGACCGGCTGGACCGTGCCCTGGATGAGCTGGAGAAGCCCGAGGGAATCGTCTGCTATCTGCCGGATAACGCGGAGGGCGAAGACAATGCCCAGGATTTTCTGGGCATGGTGGGCCTGCCGGTGGTTCTCACCCCGTATTTCCCGGAACATGCAGAGCAGATCCTGCTCACCCGCTCCAGCGCCACGGACCCCCGGGTGGTGGAAAAGCTTGAGGCATACGTGGCCCGGGGCGGCCGTGCCCTGGTGACCACCGGGTTCCTGGAGGCAGCCGAAGGCCGGGGCATTGCCGGCCTGACCTCCGTTAAGCCCACGGGGCGGAAACTCACAGCCGAGCGCTGGCGTGTGGAGGATGAGTCCCCCGCCGGGTGGCCCGAGTGCACCTTCCCCTCCGGGCCTTCCGTCCTGCTGCCGGTGGCGGAATACCGCAACAACTTCAGCTGGGGCGTCATCAAGGCCATACACGGCGAGGAAAATGTGGGCTTCCTCTTCAGGGACCGCTACGGTGCCGGTGAGATGTGGACCATTGCACTGCCCGACGCGCTCCCTGACCTGTACCGCCTGCCCCCTGCCGTTCTCTCCCGCCTGCGGGAGGCCTTCCCGGTGCGGGGCGCCTGGCTGGAGGGCGGCCCTCTGGTATCCCTCTTTGTCTATTCCAACGATGCCCTGGTGCTCTATCCCTATGTGGCAGACGGCACCCAGCGTCAGACGGTCCGTCTGCACGTCCTTCATGCCTCCGCCCTGGAAATGCCGCTTCGGCACCGCACACTCCAGCCCCTCTACACATCCGGGGATTCTGCCGTCTTTGAGCTTCCCGTTACCCCCGGCCAGTATGAGGTGCTCCGGGTGCTGCGCAGGGTCTGAGAATCGGGCTTATCTTCCCCATCTGATACACGCCTCTTATGTAACATGGGACAGAGCCTTGCTGGCTCTGTCCCCTGTTTTTTAGTCACATATGGTGACGGGTTTTCCGCTTTCCAGCTTCAGGCTGTGCAGCTTCCCGGAGGGCATGCGGACCACCACGTCCCTGCTGCCCTCCCGGGTGCGCTCCAGTCTGACTTCCGTCTTTTTCAAATCTTTGTTCAAATCCCTGTTCCAGATGATATCCACCCGGATGGATCCCCTTGCCATGAGCCCCAGAACCCGGCCTTCCTTCCATGCCGGAGGGACCGCCGGCAGCACCGAGATTTCCTCCCCGTAGCTCTGCAGCAGCATTTCCGCAATGCCCGCTGTGTAACCGAAGTTGCCGTCAATCTGAAAGGGCGGATGGGCACAGAGAAGGTTGGGATAGACGCCCCCGCCCTTCACCGCTGTTTTGGCTTTTGGATCCACCAGGTGCAGCATGTGTGCTGCCAGGGCGCCTGCCCGGGCGCCATCCTCCAGCCTGGCCCACATCAGGATCTTCCAGGCCATGCTCCAGCCGCTGCCGTCATCGCCCCGCACTTCAAGGGAGCGGCGGGCCGCCTGAAGGTATGCATCCCCGTAGAGTTTCATGTCCCGGCCTGGATGCAGGCTGTAGAGATGGGACAGGTGCCGGTGCTGTCTGTCGTATTCCTCAAACGGTTCGTTCCATTCCTGGATGCGCCCGTCCGGCCCGATCACCGGTCCCCGGATATGGGCAAGATGCTCCCTGGCCAGCTTCCATGCTTCATCCGCCTGTTTCTGTTCATCGCTCCATCCAAGGCGGCTGCAGGCTTCCAGGTAATCCCTGAGAAGGTTCCGTACAATGGCCAGGGTATTTTCCGTCCAGGCTGCCACGGAGAGGGTCTTCTCCCCGATCTGAAAGGCGTTTTCCGGGGATGTGGCGGGTATAAAGGGCCTGTCCCCGTCCTTTTCCAGCAGTTTGCCGCAGCAGAACAGCACATTTTCCCTCAGTATGGGCAGGATTTCCTCAAGGACCTTCAGGTCATCCGTAAACAGGGTATGCTCATACAGGTTCCGGCACAGCCAGGCAAAGCCGAAGGGCCAGAAGGACCAGGATACCAGGCCGTTGGCCGGCACGGTTCTGCGCCAGATATCAACATTGTGAAAAGCCGCCGCACCCTTTGAATCAAACAGGTTCCGGGCGGTTTCCTGCGCCCTTGGCACCATCTCCCTGCACATGCGGATCAGAGGTTCCTCCATCTCCGGCAGGCAGCAGGGACCGGCAGGCCAGTAGTTCATCTCGGTATTGATGTTCACCGTGTAGTCGCTGAACCAGGGCGGCCGTCTGTCAGGATTCCATATGCCCTGCAGATTGGCCGGCTGGGTGCCGGGCCTTGAGGAGGAAATAAGCAGGTACCGCCCGTAGTCAAAGAGCAGGGCTTGTAGCGGCGGATCCTCCGGACTTTCCTGATACAGCCTGAGCCGCTCTGACATGTCCATATCCTCCCGGCCGCTTTTGCCAAGGGACAGGGAGACCCTGCCAAAGTAGGACTGATACTCCTCTGCATGTTCCTGAAAAAGTCTTTCCACATCCGGCGCCTGTCCTGCAGAGGCAAAATCCTTTTCAAGGAGACCCCGGATGTCTGCCCCCTGAAGGGCCGGATGGCGGTCAGCCCCGGCATACCCGGTGCGTATGTCCCCAAGCAGCACGACATGCTTCACATCCCGGAGGATCAGGCAGTCCTGTGCGGGTTCTGCCTCTCCCCCGTCCAGCCATACCCGGCCTTCCATGACATAGTCCATGCCCCGGTGCTGCGGGTCTTTGGCCACATAGAGGCCTTCCTCATGGCCCGTCCATCCCACCGTGTTCCCGCAGATCCCGGGCAGGGTGCCCATGCCGGTGATTGTATTCCCTGTATACCTGCATTCCCGGAGCCATCCGCCCTGCATGGACAGGGAGAAGGTCACAGGTGCCGCTGCCGTCAGTTCAAAGACCATAAGGGATAAAGGCGCGCTGATAAACGTCCGGGTCCGGATCTGCCGGCCATGAAGCCTGTACGATTCCTCCAGGCAGGCCTTCTCAAGGTCCAGTGCCCGCCGGTAGTCCTCCGCTTCCCATCTTTCAAAGAAGCGCAGCACCATTTCTCCCGGGGTGGTATAGGTCTGTACGTCCCCGGCGGTGCGGGCAGGCCCCGCCAGGAGCTCTTCCGCTTCTTCGTACCTGCCCTCCCTGGTCAGCTCCCCGGCCCGGATCAGATCATCCCTGTGATAGATGGTCTCCTGCTGTGCCGGATACCCGGTCCACAGGGTATCCTCATTGAGGGAAAACACCATTTCCTCCTGCTGACGGCTGTATACGACGGCGCCCAGCCGGCCGTTGCCCAGGGGAAGGCCTTCCTGCCAGCAGGATGCGGGTGATGTGTAACAGAGTTTCATCAAATTCTCTCCCTGCTTTTTCGTCTGTATGTTTCTGTGATTTCCGTATGCTTTCTCATGCGCTTATCCTGTTTCCGGCTCTTTTCTGCGTCTGGTACAGCGTACCGCATCCCCTGCCCTGCGTCAATCCGAAGCCCGTCCCGTTCCCTATGCAGGGATGCAAAAACCTGCTATACTGAAAACCGCACTGAGCGCCGCGCAGGCAGAAGAATCCTCAGAATCCTGAAGGGGAAGGATGTCCTTTCTTCCATCTGATGTGGATCAGCGGAAAGCGGATCTGCCATCTGCTGCGGCATATTCTGTTGAAAAGTCTGTTTGCAAAGGAGAACCGAACCGTCATGATGCTGGAAAATCTGCGCAAGGCTGTCTGGGAAGCCAATATGGAGCTCCCCCGCCGTCATCTTGTCACCTATACCTGGGGCAATGTCTCAGGCATTGACCGTGCCTCCGGCCTGGTGGTCATCAAGCCCTCCGGCGTGGAATATGAGGACCTGACCCCGGATCAGCTGGTCATTGTGGACCTGGACAATCATGTGGTGGAGGGCAAGCTGAACCCCTCTTCCGATACCAAGACCCATTTGGAGCTCTACAAGGCCTTCCCTGCCCTGGGTGGAATCGTCCATACCCACAGCCCCCATGCAGTTGCCTGGGCCCAGGCCGGACGGGATATTCCCTGCTTTGGCACCACCCATGCCGACTATTTCTACGGTCCCGTGCCCTGTGCCCGCAGCCTGACGGCTGAGGAAGTGGAGGAAGATTACGAGCGCAATACCGGAAAGGTGATCATCGAAACCTTCAACGGACGCGGACTGGATCCCGTAGCGGTGCCCGGCGTCATCTGCCGCAACCACGGTCCCTTCACCTGGGGAAAGGATGCCGCCCAGGCGGTCTATCATGCGGTGGTGCTGGAAGAGGTGGCCAAGATGGCCATGTACACCCTCTCCATTGATCCCGCAGCAGCCCCGGCACCCCAGTATGTCCAGGACAAGCATTACCTGCGCAAGCACGGTCCCAATGCATACTACGGTCAGAAGTAATAAAAGGCACCAGCTATGTACTCCGAAGAAGAACTGAAAAATCACAAGATTGCCATTCCCACCTATTCCCTTGCAGAAGAGCTCATGAACTCCATCTCCCACGGCGTGGGGGCCATATTCGGCATTGTGGCCATGGTCCTGTGCATCGTCCGTGCCGCGGGAAGCCATGATCCGTGGAGGATTACCGCCGCATCCATCTATGGCTTTAACACGTTTCTGCTGTACATCATGAGCTGCCTGTACCACGCCCTGAAAGTCAATAAAGCCAAACGGGTGTTCCGTGTCTTTGACCACTGCACGATTTTCCTGCTGATTGCCGGCACCTATACGCCCTATACCCTGGTGGGACTCAGGCCCGGTCACCCTGTCCTGGCCTGGATCATCTTCTCTGTCATCTGGGTACTGGCCATTGTGGGCGTTGTCTTTAACTCCATCAATCTGAGAAAGTTTGCCAAAGTATCCGTCATCGTCTATCTCCTCATGGGCTGGATGATCATCCTGGCCATTGAGCCCATGCGGGAATCCATCCCGGCCGGAGCCGTTTCCTATCTGCTCTATGGAGGCATCGCCTACTCGGTGGGCGCCATCCTGTATGCCATCGGCTCCAAGAAGAAGCATTTCCACTTTATTTTTCACCTCTTCTGTCTGGCCGGAACGGTGCTGCACTTCATTTCCATTTATGCTTATGTGCTCTGACGCCCTGACGGAATCTTTACAGCCCCTGGCCGCCTGCCGGTCAGGGGCTGTAAAATGCTTATTTTTCAATAGATTAATCGTTTAAGTAGCCAAAGGGAAGCGGATGCCGGACGGCATCCGCCAGTGTTTTCAGGAAAGCGCCGCATCCCTGCGGGTCATCAGCCAGGCTAAGGCTGCACCCAGAACAGCCCCCAGCAGCTTGCCTGCCAGCAGCGGCATCACCAGCTGCGGCTCCAGGGAAGCCGTAAAGCCCAGGTGGGCGGTAAAGGCGGAGGCAGAGCACACCGCAAAGGCAGCCGTCATGGCGCAGCCCCGCTCATCCAGATCCTTCATGGAGACAAGGGCAGGGGTGATGTTGATGGC
Organism: uncultured Clostridia bacterium; assembly: GCA_946627565.1. GTDB lineage: Bacteria > Bacillota > Clostridia > Christensenellales > Aristaeellaceae > UBA2943. The sequence continues at coordinate 3,284 of CAMOVR010000044.1, read as the reverse complement.
AGAGATCAGCATGGCGGTCATGGTGTTTTCCCGGATCCCTGTATGCTTTCCCAGGGCCTGCAGAGGCTTTTTCAGCCCCCGCCGCAGCAGTTCCGCCACGGGCAGGCTGCCCAGAAGGGCAATCCCGATCCCGCTTACAATGGTCATAGCTGCAGGCAGGCTCTCCATCTGCGGGATGAGTGTCAGGCCAGACAGGCTCTGAAAAGCCCCCAGGCAAAGACCTAAGGTCGTCACCAGTCTGACGCCCCGGGCAAAGACGGAGAAAGCCCGTATGGTCCCATCCGGCTTTTTCCAGAGTCCCGCCACCAGCAGCAGGGAGATCAGGAGAACCGGCACCACGCACAGGGCCGATGTCTGTACGCTCAGTCCTGCAAACAGGCCGCTGAAAAACAGGGTGACGGGAAGAACAATCATGCCGCACATCACGCCCCGGGCAAAGCCGTCCCGGAGTCTGTCCGGGATCAGCCCTATGCCCACCGGGATGGTATAGGTCAGCGTACAGCCCAGCATGGCAGCCCCTATAATCCCGGAAAAGGCACCCACTGACGGGTCCTCGGCCAGTGAAAGGGCCATCTGATATCCCCCCATGTCAATGGCCAGGATGGAGCCGAACATGCCCGGATCCACCCGCATGACGTGGAAGACGGGGACCACGGCATGGCTGAGCAGGGATGCCAGCAGGGGGGCGATGCAGATCATGCCTGCCTGGCACAGGGCTATGGAACCCAGTAGCCGGAAGCCTTCCTCGAACTTGTCCCCAAGCCCCAGCCGGTTTCCGGCTATCTGGTCAAGGCCCCCGATCAGGGCGCCCAGACTCAGAATGATCATGATGACTCTCTCCATGGTCCCTCAGGCTTTCCGCATCACGTCTTCAATATCTTCCACGGTTCTCGGGATCCCGGCGGAGAGGCATTCGCACCCGTCCTCCGTCACCAGCAGGTTGTCCTCCAGCCTGAAACCGATGCCCCATTCCTCATGATAGATGCCCACATCGATGCAGAACACCATGCCGGGGGCGATGGTTTCCGGCGTTTCCACCACATCATGCACATCGTATCCCACATGATGGGCTCCGCCGTGCCACATGAGCCTGCCCACGTTCTTCACATCGTCCAGGGCCCCGGCTTCCACCAGACGCTCGGCATTATACGCCCGGATGGTCCGGTCGATATTCGCCATCTTCATGCCGGGGCGCACCGTCTCAAACATATGATTGCTGGTGGCCAGGGCACAGTTGTACAGCAGCTTCTGTCTGGGGCTGAACCGTCCGTTGCAGGGCCATCCCCTGGAAACATCCGTGGTATGATGGTCCCACTGGGCACCCACATCGTTTAAGACCATGTCCCCGTCATGGGCCTGGCCGGTATAGGCATAGTAATGGATGCAGAAGTTGTTCTGCCCCGCCGAGATGATGGAGGGGAAACCCGGGCCGTCCGGTCCCCACTGGCCCAGGGCATGGTCAAACTCTGCCTTGTACTGATACTCGTACATGCCGGGCCTGGAAGCTTTCATCATGGCAAGAATGCCTTCCTTTGTGATCTCCTCTGCCTTTCGCACGGCTTCAATCTCACAGGGTGCCTTGATCAGACGCAGTTTCCGGATCAGGGCATCCGCGTTTTCTATGCGCAGGTAGGGGTACTCCACCTGGCACTTCCTGAGAAAGTCATGGGATGGGAAGAGACGTTCCCCTGCAGAAGCGCGGTACACATCCAGGTACAGGTACTCCGGCCTTTCAGTGCGCATGGAATAGTGGCCGCCTGCCAGAAGCGTATGTATATCCTTATCAAAGGCATCCACGGTTTTCACCGTCTCCACCCCGGAGCGCTCCACAGCTTCCGCAGGTGAAACACGCTTTCCCGTCCACCTCTCCGCCATGGGATCCGGCGGCAGCAGGTACAGGGTCTCGTTCACACCGCCGGAGGCATCCTTGACCGCCATGAGAACCGCTTCCTTGCAGGTCAGGCCGGTCAGATAGACAAAGCTCCTGTGGGCATAGAAAGGATAGTATTCATCGTTTGTCCGGATGACTTCCTTCCCGGAAAAGATCAGAAGAAGAGAGCCGGGCTTCATCATGTCATACAGTCTCCGGCGGTTTAGCTGGTGGAATGTTCTGTCCATAATCAGGTCCTCCTTGAATCATTCTTATGAGCTGCCACATTATACGCTTTTCCGCTCTCTTTTCCACCTGTTCCTTTCTTCACTTCACAGCTCTCTTTCAGCAGTCGTTTTCCGGCTTTCTTCACGGTTTTCTTCATGGTCCTTTATGTGGACGCCCCCGCCCGTATCTGCTATACTGCCAGTGGATGCAATATATTTCCTGCAGGAGATAAGGCAGATATGTCCAGACGGATTCTTTTAGACCTGTCCACCCCGCCCCGGGTTCTTCTGCTGGGCAACGGTATCCTCCGCCTGAAGGGCGGCGGCGACTGGAGTCAGCTGCTCAATCAACTCAGGTCCCGGGACGGGAAGGCGGAAGGAATGCCTCACCTTCCCTTTGCCATGCAGCCTGAGGCCATGTTCGGCGCCAATGTGGAGGAAGTCACCAGCAGAGCTCTGCAGGTCCTCAGGGACGTACAGCCGCCCCATGCCCTCAAGAAGCTGCTTTCCCTTCCCTTTGACGCCGTCCTCACCACGAATTACACCTACGAAATTGAGCAGGTCATCACCGGAAAACCCTGGACGGATGCCCAGCGCCGCAGGGCCTTTCTCCCTCTGGACGGCAACAGCCATGCCCGGTACAACACCTGCATCTGCAGCCTGGTCCCCCGCCGGGACGGCTCCAGACTGCCTGTCTTTCATATGCATGGCGAGTACCTGAGGAAGCAGTCCCTGGTGCTGAGCTACTACAGTTACGCCAATTCCGTTTCCAACCTCATCGCCCTGAACCGCTACCGGGCCAATTCCTATACCGAATGCCAGGAAGCCGGAAAGCCCATGGAATGCCGGGGCTGGCTGGATTACTTTCTTATGGGGGACGTTTACGCCGTGGGCTTTGGCTTTGACCTGTCTGAGTTTGACGTCTGGTGGGCCATTGAGCGCAAGGCCAGGGAGCACGCAAGGCACGGCACCCTCCATGCCTATATGATCGAGCCCGAGGAAAAGCAGCTGCCCCAGGCCGTCCTCTTCCAGTCCATGCAGGTGGACCTGAAGCGTCTGACCCCGGACCATGGGTACCCGGCTGCCTACGAAGAGGTTCTGAAAAGCTGCAGGGCATCCCTGTCCTCTGAAAAAGCTGTCTGAATCACGGATCATAACCTGTCTGAAGAGCGCAGCGCAGGAGCCTT
>CAMOVR010000043.1 GCA_946627565.1 uncultured Clostridia bacterium | reverse complement strand
CTAAATCTTCAAGGCTTTTTCAAGCCCGCCACCTTTAGGTGGTGGGTAGTTGACACTATTCTCGTCTGCTTTTTTGATCCGGTATACCGGCTCATGCTTTCTGAAAGAAATGTCACAGGGATCCGTTCCGGGTCCCTGTGATGTAGGGTGTATTCTGTTATGAAAGGACAGCGCCCTTGTCGGCACTGGTGACAAGCTTTGCATATCTTGCAAGATAGCCTGTCTTGATCTTGGGCTCGGGGCATACCCAGGCGCTTCTGCGCGCTGCCAGCTCCTCGTCGCTGACCTTGAGCTCAATGGTGTGATTTGGAATGTCAATGGCAATCCGGTCCCCTTCATGCACCAGGGCGATGTTGCCGCCGGCAGCCGCCTCGGGGCTCACATGCCCGATGCTGGCACCCCTTGTGGCGCCGGAGAAGCGGCCGTCGGTGATCAGGGCGACGGACTCGCCAAGGCCCATGCCCACAATGGCGCTGGTGGGATTGAGCATCTCACGCATGCCCGGGCCGCCCTTGGGTCCCTCGTAGCGGATGACCACCACGTCGCCGGGGACGATCTGCTTTTCATAGATGGCCCGGATGGCATCGTCTTCGGAATCAAATACCCTGGCCGGACCCTCATGAACCATCATGGCAGGGGCAACGGCACTCTGCTTGACCACGCATCCGTCCGGAGCCAGGTTGCCAAAGAGCACGGCAATGCCGCCGGTTCTGGAATAGGGGTTGGACAGGGGCCGGATGATGTTCTCGTCGCGGTTTACAGCGCCTTCAATGTTTTCCTTCACGGTTTTGCCCGTGACGGTCATCAGGCTGGTGTCCAGAAGGCCCGCATCCGCCAGTTCCTTCATGACGGCCCGTACGCCGCCGGCTTTCTCCAGATCCTCCATGAAGGTGTCCCCGGCGGGGGCCAGGTGACAGAGGTTGGGGGTCTTTGAGGAGATCTCGTTGGACATGCCCAGGTCAATCTCAATGCCGGCCTCATGGGCGATGGCGGGCAGATGCAGCATGGTGTTGGTGGAGCAGCCCAGGGCCATGTCCACCACTTCCGCGTTGCGGAAGGCAGCTTCCGTCATGATGTCCCGGGGACGGATGTTCCTCTTCACCATCTCCATGACCTGGTAGCCGGCCCTCTTGGCCAGGCGCAGGCGGGCGGAATGAACGGCGGGAATGGTGCCGTTGCCAGGCAGGGCCATGCCGATGGCTTCGCACAGGCAGTTCATGGAGTTGGCGGTATACATGCCAGAGCAGGAGCCGCAGCTGGGGCAGGCGTTTTCTTCATAGTCCAGGACGCCTTCCTCATCCATGGTGCCGGCCTTGTAAGCGCCCACGGCTTCAAACATATGGCTCAGGCAGGTACGGCGCCCGTCGGAGAGGGTGCCTGCCAGCATGGGGCCGCCGGAGACAAAGACGGTGGGGACGTTGACGCGGGCTGCGGCCATGAGCAGGCCGGGCACGTTCTTGTCGCAGTTGGGGATCATCACCAGGCCGTCAAACTGATGGGCCAGAGCCATGGCCTCGGTGGAATCGGCGATGAGGTCACGGGTCACCAGGGAGTACTTCATGCCCACATGGCCCATGGCAATGCCGTCGCATACGGCGATGGCAGGAAATTCAATGGGATAGCCGCCCGCTTCCAGAATGCCCATTTTGACAGCCTGGGAGATCTTATCCAGGTTCATGTGGCCGGGCACGATCTCGTTATAGGAGCAGACAACGCCGATGATGGGCCGGTCCATATCCTCCTTCGTCATGCCCAGGGCATAGAGAAGTGAACGGTTCGGGGCGCGTTCCACGCCCTGCTTGATCTGATCTGAAAGCATACAGAGATTCCTCCCATATTCAGAATGAATGGATAAGCCATTTTTTTGTATCACACAAAGGGCTCGTAATCGGTTTCCCGGAGCACATTCTTGCCGTAGTCGAACTCGCCCTTCATCTTGGTCTGTTCATCGATGGTGTACTGTCCGCGTTCCAGGGCCACCATGCCGGTGCGGACCAGTTCCAGAATGCCAAACTCCGCAAGAAGATTCTGGATGGCTTCGGTCTTTGTCTCGTCCCCGATGACCGCCAGGGTGATGCTGGCCTTGGAGACGTCAATGATGGATGCGCGGAAAATGTTGGCGATCTGGATGATCTCATTGCGCTGCACACTGTCCCCGGATCCCACCTTGATGAGCATCAGCTCACGGCGGATGGCGTGTTCAGGCTTGAGGGATTTGACGGAGTGCACGCAGATCAGCTTGCGCAGCTGGTTGGTCAGCAGGTTCAGCTGCTTGTCATCTGCCAGGACCTCAATGGTAATGCGGGAGATGGCAGGATTGTCCGTGGTGCCCACGGCCAGGCTTTCAATGTTGTAGCCTTTGCCGGAGAAAAGACGGGCCACACGGGAGAGAACACCGGATTCGTTGTCCACCAGAACGGCGAGGGTATGACGGTTCATCTCTTTCTCCTCCTCTCAGTTCAGCATGAAGTCGGTGATGTGGCTGCCGCCGCCCACCATGGGCCGGACTTTTTCATCCATATCGATCATGCAGTCAATGACGCTGCCCCGGTCACTGTTTAAGGCCTTCTGGAAGACCTCCTTGAATTCCGCTTCATTGGATGCCCTGAAGCCGTTGAGGCCGTAGGCGTCCGCCAGCTTGACGAAGTCAGGTGCCCTGTCCAGGGTGGTCTGGGAATAACGCTGGCCGTAGATCAGGTTCTGCCACTGGCGGACCATGCCCAGGGTGCGGTTGTCGAAAATGACGGTGATGATGGGGAGCTTATAGTAGGACTCGGTGGCCAGTTCGTTGCAGTTCATGCGGAAGGAACCGTCACCGGTGATGTGCACCACTTTTTTGTCCGGGAAGGCCGTCTGGGCCCCGATGGCGGCCCCCAGGCCAAAGCCCATGGTGCCAAAGCCGCCGGAGGTCAGGAGCTGGCCGGGATAGTCAAAGTGGAAGTGCTGGATGGCCCACATCTGGTGCTGGCCCACGTCGGTGGAGATGATGGTGTCATCCGGCGCCTGGGCAACGATGGAACTGAGTACCTGGGAAGGCGTCAGGGTGCCGGGATGCTCCTCATAGTAGGTCTCGGTGGGATGGGAGAAGACTTCCGCCTTCCACTCGTCATGGTGCATCTCCGGTACCAGGGGCGTCAGAAGCTCCAGGACACGGCGGGCGTCGCCCACGATGTGGTGGTCTGTCTGCACATTCTTGTTGATTTCAGAACGGTCAATGTCGATCTGCACAATCTTTGCGTGCTGGGCAAAGGTGTCGGGCTTGAGGGCCACGCGGTCGGAGAACCTGCAGCCCACGGCGATGAGCAGGTCGCAGGCGTCCACGGCAATGTTGCTGGCCTGGGAGCCGTGCATGCCGATCATCCCCGTGACAAGGGGCTCATCCCCGGGGACGGCGCCGGCACCCATGACGGTCAAGGCCACCGGTGCATCCACCCGGCGCATGAAGGCACGGAAGGCCTCGTGGGCACGGGAGCGCACCACACCGCCGCCGCAGATCAGGAAGGGGCGCTTTGACTGACGGAGCATGTCCGCCAGGAGCTGAATGTCTTCCATGTCCGGTTCCGGCGGCTTGAAGTCGTATCTCTGCATAAGGGCGCCCAGATGGCCGCTTTTGCCGTGGCTCTTCATGGACATCTTTTCATACTCTGCCATGGATGCGGTGACATCCTTGGCAATATCAATGAGCACAGGGCCCGGACGGCCGCTGCGGGCAATGGCGAAGGCTTCCCGGACCGTGTCGGCCAGGTTGTTTACGTCCCGCACCAGGAAGTTGCACTTGGTGATGGGCATGGTCACGCCGGTGATGTCCACTTCCTGGAAGGAGTCCTTGCCGATCAGGGAGGTGGAAACATTGCAGGTAATGGCCACAATGGGGGAGGAGTCCAGGTAGGCTGTGGCGATGCCGGTTACAAGGTTGGTGGCACCGGGGCCGGAGGTGGCGAAGCAGACGCCCACTTTTCCGGTGGCCCGAGCATAGCCGTCGGCTGCGTGACAGGCACCCTGTTCATGGGCGGTCAGCACATGGTGGAACGCACCCTCCATTTTGTACATTTCATCGTATACATTCAGAATCGTTCCGCCCGGATATCCGAAGATTGTGTCAACTCCCTGCTCCCTGAGACATTCGAGCAGGATGCGTGCGCCGTTGAGCTGCATATGCCGATCCCTCCTAAGATTGATGCTGAAGTGAAAGCATGCCGGGGACTCTCATGTTACAAAAAAAGCCGCAGCCCGATCTTCAGGCTGCAGACGATTGCTTCTCTGCAGAAAGAGACAACCAGGCAGATGCTCCCTGGCGGACAGGGCATGGGCTGCCGGATGGCCCGCCGGGTTCAGGACCCTCCCGGAAACCGTGTGTACTGCGGGAAAAATGGGGTCCTGAATAACAACGGATTATACTTATGCTGCCAGAGCATGTCAATGAAGGAAAGCATAAAGAACCTGCAAAATACCGGCATATCCGGGGTGCGAAAGTAAGGAACAGACACGGGAAAAGCAGGTGCACCCGGTGTACCTGCCGGGAAAGGAGAAGACAGCCCTCGGGAAATCCGGCATTTTTGGAAGAAGATCCTGCATATGTCACGAAAATATGACATTCAACTGTAAATATTGTGATAATTGACATAATTTTCATGACATGATATGATTCTGTGGAATCTGCAGGCACAGCCTGTTTGCGTCGGAGGCAATACGGAATGAGTAGAAACATATATGAGAAAAAAGGCAAAACGGCAATCAGAAGTCTGGCTGCTTTCCTGTGCCTGCTCCTCATGTTCATGCTGGGCAGCGCCCTGGCCATGACCGAGGAAGAATGGAATATCCAGTGCGTCAACAAAACCATTGCCCAGACACCTGTATACAGTGACATAAGTGCCGGGGAAACCCTGGCCACCCTGAAGGCAGGCGCATTTGTCCGGACGATTTCCTACGATGCCAGAAGCGGACTGTGGAGGGTGGAGTATCTGAACGGCACCGAACCCGCCGAAGGCTATGTGGCAGCCAGGGACCTGATCATCGCCATCATGACCATGAAGCTGCCGGACGGCTCGGTGGAAAACCTGCCGGAAGCCCTCCGGGGAAATCTGGAAGGAATCGCCGCCTATTTAAATAACAAGTATCCGGACAGGCACTACTATGTATCCGGGGATACCCTCATGACCGGAACGGCGCCGCAGGGTTCTGAAGAGCCTTCTTCTGAAGCTGCAGAGGAAGTTGAGCAGCTGCCTCAGGGAAACCTGAAGGCGGAGGAAACGGAAGTTCCATCTGACACAGACAGGACGCCGGAACCTGTGCAGAACGAAATCCCCACCCCGGCGCCTGCCACCGCCACCCCCAGGGCCGAGGTGACCACCACGCCCACGGCATCTCCCACACCTGCACCCACCCCTGTACCCCTGCCGGAAGATCAGTTTGAGGTTCCCGAGGCTCTTCAGGGCCTTGCCGTGATTGGCACCAATGAATGCTCCGTGGAACAGGACGGGGAAATGGTCCGGGTAGCCACAGGCTCCATCCGCTTCAACGACGATAACAAAAAGAACCGCATGGTGGGTTATGTCAAGCCCAACCGGGAAGGCTGCGTATACTTTTATGCCCAGCCCAGTCCCAAATCCAGGCTCCTGGGGTATTTGAACGCAGGCACCATGGTGGGCATCATCAAGACAGGCAAGAGCTTCAGCCGTGTGTATGTGGACGGCGTGGTGGGCTGCATCAAGACCAACGCCATTTCCTACATGAACATAGACAAAATGCCTTCCTCCACAGGCGTCCTGTCCATCAACGGCATGGTGAGCGAAGATGTGACCGTGAACCTGCTCTCATCAAACAGCAACGGCTACATCGTCACCTCCCTGCCTTCCGGCCTTGAAATGCTGGTGTGGGGCAAAAAGGGCAAGTACTACGAAGTGGAAGGCAACGGCTACCACGGCTGGGTCTCCCAGACCAACCTGACGGAGGGCAGATCCCTTGAGGCAACCGTGGAACCCTTCGCCATGGACCATATCCTCAGCGAAATGCCCGGAACCACCAGGCCGGCCGCCGAGGGCGGGGAACAGGTACAGACCCAGACCAGGAACCAGGACCGCACGGAAGTCACCAACACCAACTACAATATGCACCGCGATCCCTACAACTGATGAACTCATACAGGCCCGGCAGTTACCTGCCGGGCCTTGTTCATATACGTCCAAATCAAAAGCCGCTGCAAATGCAGCGGCTTTTTAAAATATGTCCTGTCTTACATGTTCTTCAGTTTTTCGTACCTCTCCTTAGCCAGCTCAGCGCCTTCTCTGAAAAGCGTATCCGCGTTCTCGGGGAAGGTGCGGCGGAGGGAGGCGTAGCGGACTTCGCCGTCCAGGAATTCCTCATAGGGAACCGTGGGGGCTTTGGAGTCCAGGGTAAACTTCTTTTCCGCCAGGGGATTGTAGCGGTACAGGTGCCAGTAACCGGCATCCACGGCCCGCTTCATCTCATCCTGCACCTTTGCCATGCCGCATTTCAGACCATGGGACTGGCAGGGTGCGTAGGCAATGATGACGCTGGGGCCGGGGAAGGCTTCCGCTTCCCGGATGGCTTTGAGCAGCTGGGCATTATCCGCACCCATGGCCACCTGGGCCACGTAGACATTGCCATAGGTCATGAGCATGCCGCCCAGATCCTTCTTGGGACGCTTCTTGCCGGAGGCGGAGAACTGGGCCACGGCGCCGACGGGGGTCGCCTTGGAGGACTGGCCGCCGGTATTGGAATACACTTCCGTATCCACGATGAGCACGTTGATATTTTCGCCGCTGGCCACCACATGGTCAAGTCCGCCGAAACCGATATCGTAGGCCCAGCCGTCGCCGCCGTACATCCAGAAGGTCTTGCGGGAGAGCTGATCCTTATAGCGCAGGATCTGCGCAGCTTCCGCGTCACCTGCTGAAGCGGGTCCCTTCAGGGCTTCCGTCAGGGCAGAACTTGCAGGCATGGAAAGATCGATATCGTCATAGGTTTCAAGCCAGCGGTCAATGGCCGACAGGATGGCTGCATCCGTGCAGCTGTCCCGGTAGGCGATGATTCTGTCCTTCTGCTTTTCCCTCTGCTGGCGGATGGAAAGCACCATGCCCAGGGAGAATTCCGCGTTGTTTTCAAACAGGGAATTGGACCAGGCGGGACCGTGTCCGAAACGGTTGACGGTGTAGGGGATACCCGGCATGGCGGCGCCCCAGGCCTGGGAGCAGCCGGTGGCATTGGCCCAGAAAACCCTGTCGCCGTAGAGCTGGGTCAGAAGCTTGGCATAGGGGGTCTCGCCGCAGCCGGCACAGGCGGCGGAGAACTCCAGCAGGGGCTGACGGAACTGGGAGCCTTTGACGGTGTAGGGATTGTATACATCCCCCTTGTCCGTAAGCTTCAGGGCATATTCCCAGCATGTGAGGTCCTGCATGTCATCCGTAAAGGGCACCATGGTCAGTGCCTTTTCTTTGGCGGGGCAGACATTCTGGCAGCTGCCGCAGCCGGTGCAGTCAAGACGGCTCACCTGCAGGGCAAAGTACATGCCCTGTCCCTGCTTTCCGCTGGCGGGAACGGCAGCGAACCCGGCGGGTGCATCGTTCTTTTCCTTTTCGTTAAGCAGGAAGGGACGGATAACCGCATGGGGGCAGACATAGCTGCACTTGTTGCACTGCAGACACTTTGTGGGATCCCACACAGGCACACGGGTGGCAATGCCCCGCTTTTCATAGGCGGTCAGGCCCATATCCATGGCTCCGTCCTCGTAGCCCTTAAAGGTGCTGACAGGGAGATCGTCGCCCTTCTGGGCATTGATGGGATCCAGAAGACGGGTTACCACATCCGGCACATTTCTAGCAGGGGCGGGGGCGTCCTCCGCATCTTTCCAGCTCTCCGGAATCACAACCTGTGTGTACCTCGTTCCGGCGTCAATGGCCGCCAGGTTGCGGTTGACCACATCCTCGCCCTTGGCAAAGTAGGTTTTGGCGGCAGCGGCCTTCATGTATTCCACGGCCTGCTCCACCGGAATCACCGGGACCAGATGGAAGAAGGCGGACTGCAGCACCATGTTGAAATGACTGCCAAGCCCCAGTTCCTGGGCGATGGCAATGGCGTCCATGGTATAGACCTTCAGGTGCTTGCGGGCCATGTCCCGCCGGGCGCTGGCCGGTATATGCTTCTCAAGCTCCTCCGCTTTCCAGGGACAGTTGATCAGAAGCGTGCCGCCCTCCCGGATTTCACCGGTGATGTCGTATTTCTGCATGTAGGTGGGGTTATGGCAGGCCACAAAATCGGCGCACTTGACAAAATAGGAGGCGCGGATGGGCCTGTCCCCGAACCGGAGGTGGCTTTTGGTGACGCCGTAGGATTTCTTGGCGTCATACTCAAAATAGGCCTGGGCAAACTTCTCCGTATGACTGTTGATGATCTCCACCGTGTTCTTGTTGGCGCCCACGGTGCCGTCCGAGCCCAGACCCCAGAACTTGCAGCTGATGGTCTTATCCTCCGGATCCTCCGGCAGGGGACGGTCAGGCAGGGACAGATGGGTCACATCGTCCACAATCCCGATGGTGAAGCTGTTTACGGGATGTACAGATTTCAGGTTCTCAAAGGCTGCGGCGATCTGGGCGGGGGTGGTGTCCTTGGAGGACAGGCCGTAGCGGCCGCCCACAATGGTGATGCCTTCCCGGTCCTTAAGGGCCGTGCACACATCCTGATACAGAGGCTCGCCGGCGCTGCCGCTCTCCTTGGTGCGGTCCAGCACGCCCACCGCCTTTACGGTGGAAGGCAGGGCCTTCAGGAAACGGGTGATGTCAAAGGGACGGAACAGGTGTACCTGGACAAAGCCCACTTTTTCACCGCCGCGGTTCAGGGCGTCCACCGTTTCCTCTATGCAGCCGCTGACGGAACCCATGGCCACAATGACCCGCTCCGCGTCCGGGGCACCGTAGTAGTCAAAGCAGTGATATTTACGTCCTGTAACACTGCTGATCTTCTCCATGTACCCTTCCACGATATCCGGAAGACGGGCGTAATCCGTATTGCTGGCTTCCCGGACCTGGAAATAGATGTCCGAGTTCTGCACGGTGGAGCGCAGCAGGGGGTGCTCCGGATTCAGGGCATGGGCCCGGAAGGCATCCAGGGCTTCCGTGTCCAGCATGCCCCGCAGCACTTCGTAGTCCATCTGTTCCACTTTGGTGATTTCGTGGGAGGTGCGGAAGCCGTCAAAGAAGTGCAGGAAGGGGATGCGGCCGGAGATGGCGGCCAGGTGGGCCACACCGGCCAGGTCCATGACCTCCTGTACGCTGGATGTGGCCAGCATGGCAAAGCCGGTCTGGCGGCAGTTCATCACGTCAGAGTGGTCACCGAAGATGGACAGGGCATGGGTGCCCACGGTGCGGGCAGCCACGTGCAGGACCCCGGGGTGGCGCTGACCCGCAATGCGGTGCATGACGGGGATCATGAGCATAAGACCCTGGGATGAGGTGAAGGAAGTGGCCAGGGCGCCGGTTTCCAGGGCGCCGTGCACCGCCGCGATGGCACCAGCCTCACTCTGCATTTCCACCAGCTGTACACTCTGGCCGAACAGATTCTTCTTGCCCTTGGCGGCCCATACATCGGTTTTCCCTGCCATGGGAGAGGAGGGGGTGATGGGATAGATTGCGGCAACTTCCGTAAAGGCATAGGCGATATAGGCTGCAGCCTCATTGCCGTCCACGGTGACGAAGGTTTTCTTGTCAGGCAATGTTCTTTTCCTCCCTTGTCTGCAGACCGTAGAAGTCTGCAGCGTTCTTCAGGAACAGGTGTTCGTATTCGGTATCCGTAAGATGAAGCCCCCGGAGGACTTCAAGCTCATCCCGCATGGACCAGAGGGGGTAGTCTGTGCCGTACATGACCCGCTCCATGCCGAAGGAGCGGATGAGCTTTCCGGTCTTTTCCGGGCCCAGCCAGTAGGTGGAAGAGGAAGTATCCACCATGAAGTTCTCAAAGCCGGAGAGCTTTTCTTCCGCCTCGTCCCATACACTCCAGCCCCCGAAATGGGCGCCGGTGAGGCGCAGGCGGGGAAAGGATTTCAGGATATTCACCACCCGGGGCGGATTGGAGTAATCGTAGCGGTGGTCGCCGGTGTGCAGGAGCACCGGCATGTTCAGGTCCTGACAGGCCGCGTAGATGTCCATGGCCTGAGGACAGTCGGCTTCAAACTTCTGAATGTCCGGGTGCAGCTTGACGCCGTGCAGCCCCATGCTCCGCAGGGCTTCCAGGTCCTGCATCAGGTTCTCTGAAAAGGGGTGCAGGGTGCCAAGGCCGATGAAGGCACCGCCGGATGCGGCCATGGCATCTGAGATGAAACGGTTGATGTGGTCCACCTGATGGGGGCTGGTGGCAACGGAGTGCACCACAAAATGTGTCACGCCGTTTTTCTTTCCTTCCTTCAGCAGGGTTTCCACGGTACCGTCATAGTGATCCCCCGGGAGACCGTCGTAAAAGCGGTCCACCGCGTCCACGGCGCGCCTTGAAATGGCGTCCGGGTAGATGTGGCAGTGTGCGTCAATGATTCCTTCCATAGGCAGATCCTTATGCAGTCTCGATGCTGGCAGCCTGCTGCAGACCCAGCATTTCGATGGCCTGTTCCCGCATCTTGTACTTCTGGATCTTCCCGGCGTCGTTCATGGGGAAGCTGTCCACAAAGGTGATGTAGCGGGGCACCTTGTGCTTGGCCATGTTGGCGAGCACATAGTCCTTCATTTCCTTTTCCGTCATGGTCTCACCCTCCTTGAGGATGATGCAGGCCATGATCTCTTCACCCACCGCCTTGTCAGGCACGCCGATGACCTGTACGTCGCTGACCTTGGGATGGGTATAGATGAACTCTTCGATCTCCTTGGGGTAAATGTTCTCGCCGCCGCGGATGATCATGTCCTTGAGACGCCCGGTGATGCGGTAGTTGCCTTCCTTTGTCCTGCAGGCCAGGTCGCCGGTGTGCAGCCATCCGTCCTTGTCAATGGCGGCGGCCGTGGCCTTGGGCATCTTGTAGTAGCCCTTCATGATGTTGTAGCCTCTTGCCACAAACTCGCCAATGACCTCGTCCGGGCAGTCCTCGCCGGTTTCCGGGTCCACGATTTTGCACTCGATCTCCGGGAAGGCCCGGCCCACGGTGGTGACGCGCACTTCCAGGGAATCGGTGGTGCGGCTCATGGTGCATCCCGGGGAAGCCTCGGTCTGGCCGTAGACGATGACGATCTCCGGCATATGCATCTTTTCCACCACGTCCCGCATCACGGCGATGGGGCAGGGACTGCCCGCCATGATGCCGGTGCGCATGTGGCTGAAATCCGTTTTGGGGAAGTCCTCATGGGCCAGCATGGCAATGAACATGGTGGGAACGCCGTGGAAGGCGGTGATATGTTCGTTGTTGATGCAGGCCAGGGATGACTTGGGAGAAAAATAGGGCAGGGGCAGGATGGTGCCGCCGTGGGTCATGGTGGCCGTCATGGCCAGAACCATGCCGAAGCAGTGGAACATGGGCACCTGGATCATCATGCGGTCGGCGGTGGAAAGATCCATGCCGTCGCCGATGGATTTGCCGTCATTGACCACGTTGTAGTGGGTCAGCATGACGCCCTTGGGGAAGCCGGTGGTGCCGGAGGTGTACTGCATGTTGCACACATCATTGACATCCACGGCGCTGGCCATGCGCCTGATCTCCGCCATGGGGGTCTTGGAGGCGTATTCCAGGGATTCCTCCCAGGTCAGGGCGCCCTCCATGCGGAAGCCCACGGTGATGACATTGCGCAGGAAGGGCAGGCGGCGGGCATGCAGGGGCTGCCCGGGTTTGGTGCCGGAAAGCTCCGGACAGAGCTGGTTGATGATCTCTTTATAATTGGAGTCCCGGTAGCCTTCAATCATCACCAGGGTATGGGTATCCGACTGCCTGAGCAGGTATTCCGCCTCATGAATCTTGTAGGCGGTGTTCATGGTCACCAGGATAGCGCCGATCTTGGTGGTGGCCCAGAAGGTGAGGAACCACTGGGGCACGTTGGTGGCCCAGATGGTGACCTTGCTGCCGGCCCTGACGCCCAGGGAGACCAGGACCCGGGCAAACTCGTCCACATCGTCCCTGAACTGGCGGTAGGTGCGGGTATAGTCAAGGGTGGTGTACCGGATGGCCGTCTGGTCCGGGAATTCCTCCACCATGGTGTCCAGAACCTGGGAAAAGGTCTTGTCAATCAGGGTTTCCTTTTTCCAGACATAGCGGCCCGTGTGGCTGTTGTTCCAGTACAGGTGCTTGCGGCTGCGGCGGGTGCCTTCAAAGCGGCT
Organism: uncultured Clostridia bacterium; assembly: GCA_946627565.1. GTDB lineage: Bacteria > Bacillota > Clostridia > Christensenellales > Aristaeellaceae > UBA2943. The sequence goes on along the minus strand of CAMOVR010000043.1, from coordinate 12,776 downwards.
CATGCAGCTCTGAAACTGGGTCAGGATGATCTCCGGATCCTCCAGTCCCTCCATCCAGGCGGGATCCCATTTCAGGGAAATGAAACCGTCATAGTTTACCGAACGGAGGGCGTCCATGAGATCCATCAGGGGCAGCTGGCCCTCGCCGATGAGTTCCGGCTCCACCCGGCCGTCCACCACGCGGCAGTCGTGCAGATGCACGTGATGCACGTAGGCGCCCAGGTTGGTGATGGTATTTTCTGCGTTCTCGCCACCGGTGATGCAGGTTTCGTACATGTTCCATACGGCGCCGATGCGGTCGTCTGCAAAGCGGTTGAGCAGGTCGCGGAGCTTTTTGGTATCGGAGTAGGGACCGGAGCTTTCCATGAGAAGAACGGTGCCGGAAACCAGGGGCAGCAGGCCGGAGATGGCTTCGGCGCAGACATCGTCATCGGCATTTGCCGTGTGGATGACAACGTAGGGGATGCCCAGGTTCACCGCCAGCTCCAGGCTTTCCGAAAACTCGGACAGGAAGGCGGGATCCGTAAAGTCCCGGGCGGTTTCCACGCAGGGGATGGACAGGTTCTGCTCCGCCAGGTTCCTGCGGGTCACGGCGGCAAGCTCCGGATTGGCAGGACTCTGCTTGCCCCGCAGCAGGGGGGAATCAATATCGTACAGTTCAATTCCGGCAAGATGCGCATCGGAGGCTGCCGAACAGAAGTCGTGCCATCCAAGACCCCGCCAGTTCTGAATCGAAAATGCAAGTTTCATGGCTTTCTCCTTATACGGTCATATTTCAGGCTTCTTCATAGACGATCTTGTTCAGGGCGCTGAGATAGGCCCGGATGGATGCCCCGATGATGTCTGTGGAAATGCCGTTGCCGGAATAGAGTTTGCCGTTGGCCCGGAGCTTCACCAGGGCGCTGCCCATGGCCTCCCGGCCCTCGGTCACCGTCTGGATCTGGAAGTCGTCCAGTTCATAGTGATGCCCGATGATCTGTTCAATGGCCAGGAAGGACGCGTCCACAGGGCCGTCGCCCACAGCCACGGAGCACAGTTTCTGTCCGTCCTTTTCCAGGGCAATGTTGGCTGTGGCCCGGATGACGTTGCCGGAGTTGATGACAAAGGAATCCAGCTTATAGGCGGAAGGCACCTGCATGGCGGTGCTGGCAATGATGGCGTCCAGTTCCCTGGGGCCCACAAAGTGCTTGTTCTGGGCCACCTGACGGAAAGCTTCAAAGACCTTGCTGTTGTCTTCATCGGACAGTTCGTATCCCAGCTGATGGATGACGCTGATGACCTCATTGATACCGTCGTTTGCGTCCAGGCACACGCCAGGCATGTCGGAAGATACCGTGTCTTCCTGGGTGGTTTCAGGCTTTTCGCTTCCCAGCATACGGGTGAGCTGGCTGACGGTACGGGTCAGCTCCGTGGTACGGATGCGGGTGTTGAGGTCCAGGGCTGTGCCTTTGAGTTCCACAAAGCGGACCACGTCTTCCAGGGCGGGAAGATCGGAGGAAACAGCGGTGCACTTGACGCCGTCTGCACCTTCCGCCAGGGCGGATGCGGCGCAGGCACAGGCCATGCTCATGGCGTTGCTGGTCTGGGCAAAGAATTCCACGCCCTCTTTCCCGGCTGCGTCGCGCACTTCTTTAAAGAATGCGGCGTATTCTGCGGGCAGCAGGATGCCGGCGGTATCACACAGGGTGATCCTGGAAGCACCGGCTTCAATGGCGGTCTGTACAGCCTTAATCAGGAAATCCTTTTCGGCCCTGGTGGCATCCACAGCGGTGAATTCCACCTGTTCGCAGTGAAAGCGGCACTTCTTCACGGTATCAAGGATGGCAGTGAGCATGGCGGGGGCCTTCATGTGGCAGGCATACTCCATCTGTACCGTGGATACAGGAGCGGAAACATTCAGGGAAGCAGAACGTGCGTTGCGGATGCTTTCCCAGGTATCGTCCACCAGGTTTCCCTGGACTTCCACGGTGCCGCTGACGGCGGCGCTGACCAGGGATGCAATGGTACGGCTGCTGAGCAGGTCTGCCTTGCTGCCGCTTAAGGGCGGCAGTTCAAGCACGTCTACCCGCACCCGGTCAAGACTTCTGGCGATTTCAAGCTTTTCCTTGAAAGTCAGTGCGTGTTCTCTGGAAAAACCGTTCTGTCTGAGGGTTGTGTCAATGAACTTCACTGTCTTCATACATGTCACTCCTGAATCGAAATTAGGGATTTGGTTTTCTGTGCTCAAGGCAACAAAAAACCAGAAGCGCAAACTTCTGGGACGATTCGTTCTGTCAAACCGCGGTACCACCCGGATTGCCGCATAGAAGCGGCCTCTCTGCGCACTCTGTCAAGTGCTGCGCCCTGATAACGGAGCGTTTCCGTTTTTCCTTACCTAAGGCAGGAGCATATCCTTTCTTCAGTTCAGGAAATCACTCAGGCACGAGACTGCATGGTCTGCCGCAGACCGGCTTGCACCAACCGCCGGCTCTCTGACAGCGTCCACAGACATGCATAATGCCCTCATCGATTTCATATTCAGTTGCGGAGGAAATTTACTGCATGAAGCCGGGCTTGTCAAGGGAGTGAAGCGGAGCAGGGTGCGAATCTCCCTGTTTTTTTCGTGTTCTGCACGGATCCGGCAGGGCGCTGAAAGGCCCGGACAGGCCGGTGAATGGGACATTCGGGCAGAAAAAGGCATGGAAAGATCATAAAAAGGGAGGAAAACATGACAGAAGCCCGTGGTGCATGAATCATGATTTTAACAGCATATTTTGCATATTCTTCATATGATTTTGCCGGATATACAGCGATTTATGCATATTCAGGCATTGATGAAACGCTGAAAAAGGCAGATGGATAGTTCTTGCTAACCATATATTCCGGGTTTCTGTGCATCCTATGGCATGAAATACAGCAGAAGTTCTTGCATTGCCCGCATTTTTTGGATATAATAGTGTTAATGAACGGTGCTTCATCAGTCCTGAGTAAATAATTTATAGATAGATGGGGGATATGATATATGGAAAAGCTCAGGGACGACAGAAAAAATGATTCATGGCAACGTCTGCAGGAAGTGAGGCTCTCCACAGGTCTCAACTGTCTTTCGTTTGCAAAGGAACTTGGGGTTTCCCGTTCCTATATATATGTGCTGGAAAAGGAACACATGAATGTCAGCCGCTCTGTGGCGGAAAAAGTGTCAGAACGCTTCGGCACAGACCCTGACTGGATTATGTACGGCGACAGGAAGGATGAGCCCAGGGCGACGGAAGTCAAGCCCCGTGTGAAGGCGGCACCGAAAAAGCATACTGTAAAAAAGCCGAAAATCACCTTTAAGGCACCCATGGACAGAAAGATCACCGTGCCCATGGAACGTTCGGTGCGGCGGGAGACCAGAAAACAGGATGCCGTTTCCGCAGCAAATGCGGACGTCATGAGAAAGGCATGATGATATAAGGCATCCCGTAACGTCATGTTCCATTCGGCGGATGCCGGCTGCTGCAGAGGATACAGAGCCCGGGACGTTATATGCCATACAATTTTTCCTGCAATTTTCAGGAAAAACAGTTGACAAACAATCCTGGGCTCCGTATAATACCTGACGGTCATGTCGAGGAGGACCTGAGCATGCTTGATGTTTCCCTGGCAACCCGCAACCCTGGTACGGAATACCCCTTCGAAGAGAGGCAGGCCATTGCCCCGCAGAAAATCGGGGGAGATACAGTTTCCTTTGATGAAGCGATTCTGAAGGGAAATCTGAAGGCCATGGAAAACGGGGACGTGGAAGTGGAAGGAACGCTGAAGGTTCTGGCCCATGGCCGATGTGCCAACTGTCTTAAACCCGCCCAGGTTCCGGTGGAAGCAGCATATCGGGAGCTGTTTCAGCGGGAGGGCGACCCGGAAGACGATGAGATCTTCACATACACAGGTCATGTCGTTAACCTGGAAAAGCTGGCCATGTCCTATGCAGTGATGCACCTGCCCATGCGGATGCTGTGCAGGGAAGACTGCGAGGAATATGTTCAGTATCTTGAGACAGAGGACAATCCCGATTCATGCCAGAAGGAACTGCCTGGTCAGCATCCTTTTGCGGCATTACAGCAGCTCCTGGAGCAGGTCTCCGATGAGCGCTGACCAGGCCTGACATCCGTCATGCCGAAGCACACATTATGAGGAGGTGTGAACATGGCTCTTCCGAAGGGAAAAATCTCCAAGGCACGTAAGCACAGCCGTCGCGCAAACTGGAAACTGGAGCAGCCCGCCATCGTGGAATGCCCCAAGTGCCATAAGATGAAGCTGGACCATCATGTCTGCAAGTTCTGCGGTTTCTATGATGGCAAAGACGTCCTGAAGCTCGAAGAAAAAGCAGCTGCTAAAGAAAAGAAGGACGCTTAATCCCTGCACATTCCAAATAGACTCGATGATCAAAGAGGAGTACCCCTGAAGCCCGCCAAGAGAGGGCGGTTCACCGGCTGAAAGGCTGCCTGCAGTGGCAACGGGGGGAAGGTCGCTTTCGGAGAGTTGTGGATGAACGGCTCAGCCCTCAGTTCACACGGATGCATCCGTTATCATGCAAAGAGGCAGACGAAAGTCTGTAAAACAAGGTGGTACCACGGAGCAGTTCCGTCCTTCGGGATGGGCTGTTTTCTTTTTTTATTATTCTGTTAAAGCCAGTCAGGGGGAGGATGGGTACGTGGCGGAAAGACTGTTTCATCCAGGGACCATCATGGTACTCCTGGGCGCCCTTCTGGTCTATTCAAGTGCATGGATCAGCGGGAAGGTGCTGAAAGGGAAGGAAAGAGGCAGCGACATCGTAAAAGGTGCAGGCTGCCTGGTGGCCGTCATTGGCGCGGTGTGGCTCTTTGCCACCACATGAACGTGCCATATGGAAATTACACAGAAAACGCAAAAGGCAATTTGGGGATCATTTTGAATCAATTTGGATAATTTCCCGGAAAGGAAGGATACCGGATGGAGACCAGTATGGAAACCAAATTTAATCCGCAGGCTATCGAAAAAGATATCTATGAAGCCTGGGAGAAGAGCGGGGCCTTTGAGGCACACAGGGAGGAAGGAAAGAAGCCCTTCACCATTGTCATGCCCCCGCCCAATATCACCGGACAGCTGCACATGGGCCACGCCATGGACTGCACACTGCAGGATGCAGCCATCCGCTATCACCGCATGAAGGGTGACCCCACCCTGTGGCTCCCCGGCACGGACCACGCCGCCATCGCTACGGAAGTCAAGATCGTGGACAAGATGCGGGAAGAGGGCCTGACCAAGGAATCCCTGGGCCGTGAAAAGTTCCTGGAGCGGGCCTGGGCCTGGAAGGAACAGTACGGAAACCGCATCACCATGCAGCAGCGCAGGATGGGTACATCCTGTGACTGGAGCCGGGAACGCTTTACCATGGATGAGGGCTGCTCCAGAGCAGTGCGGGAAGTGTTCTGCAGGCTGTATGACAAGGGACTGATCTACCGCGGAACCCGCCTTGTGAACTGGTGCCCCTGCTGCTCCACCTCCATTTCTGACGCGGAAGTGGAATATGAAGAGAAGGACGGCAATTTCTGGCACCTGTATTACCCGGTGAAGGAAACCGGAGAAAAGCTGGAGCTGGCCACCACCCGTCCTGAAACCATGCTGGGCGATACGGCAGTGGCCATCAACCCGGAGGACGAGAGATACAAGCACCTGCATGGCTGCCATGTGATCCTGCCTCTGCTTAACAAGGAAATCCCCATTGTTCTGGATGAACATGCGGATATGACCAAGGGCACCGGTGTTGTGAAGATCACCCCTGCCCATGACCCCAACGACTATGAAGTGGGCCAGCGCCATAACCTGCACATCGTCAGGGTCTTCACCTATGACGGCCGCATGACCGGTGCAAAGGAAAAGCAGGAAAACGACGAACTGTTTGCCAGCGGCAAGGCTGCTGTCAACGAGCCCGTGGTGCTGGACTGCGGCCCCTATGCCGGCATGACCACCATGGAAGCCCGCAAGGCCATTGTCAAAGACCTTGAAAAGGGCGGCTATCTTGGACAGATCGAATCCCTGAAGCACGAAGTGGGCACCTGCTACCGCTGCCATACCGTGGTGGAACCCATGGTCTCAAGACAGTGGTTCGTGAAGATGGAGCCCCTGGCCAGGCCCGCCATTGAAGCGGTGGAGACCGGAAAGACCCGCTTTGTGCCGGAGCGGTTTGAAAAGAACTACTTCAACTGGATGCGCAACATCCGTGACTGGTGCATTTCCCGCCAGCTCTGGTGGGGGCATAGGATTCCCGCCTGGTACTGCGATGACTGCGGTGAGATCACCGTGGCCCGTCAGGATCCGGATGTGTGCCCCAAGTGCGGAAGCAGGCACCTGAAGCAGGATGAGGACGTGCTGGATACCTGGTTCTCCTCTGCCCTGTGGCCCTTCTCCACCCTGGGATGGCCGGACAACACGGAAGACCTGAAGTACTTCTATCCCACCACCATGCTGGTGACCGGCTACGACATCATCACCTTCTGGGTGTCCCGCATGATTTTCTCCGGCATCGAATGCATGGGTGAGACGCCCTTTGCCACGGTGCTGATCCATGGCCTGGTGCGGGATGAACTGGGCAGGAAGATGTCCAAGTCCCTGGGCAACGGCGTGGATCCCCTGGAGATCATCGACCAGTACGGCGCGGATGCCCTGCGCTTCTCCCTGCTCATGGGCGTCAGCCCGGGAAATGATACCCGCTTCTCCATTGACAAGGTGGAGGCGGCCCGGAACTTCGCCAACAAGATCTGGAATGCCAGCCGTTTCGTGCTGATGAACACCCAGGAAAAGGTGGAGATCAATCCGGATACCCTGACCATGGCGGACAAGTGGATCCTGACCCGCTTTGAGGAAGCGGTGAAGGACATCAGTGCCCACAATGAGGAAGGCGACTTCGGCCTGTCTGCCACCAGGATCTATGACTTCGCCTGGAGCGAATTCTGCGACTGGTATATTGAGATGGCCAAGCCCTGGCTGCTGGGCGAGGATGAGACGGCAAAGCGCAATGTGCAGGCAGTCCTGCTCTATGTGCTGGAAGGCGTGCTGAAGCTGCTGCATCCCTTCATGCCTTTCCTGACCGAAGAAGTGTACCATTATCTGCCCGGCACGGAAGGCTTCCTTATGCTCAAGCCCTGGCCTGAAGCCGGCAAGTGGGATTTCCCGGAAGACTTGAGGAAAATGGAAGGCATCATGGAAGTGATCCGGTCCATCCGCAACCTCAGGGCCGAAATGAATGTGCCCGCCGGCCGCCGGACCCGCCTGATGTTCCTGCCCAAGGAAGGCTGGGCCGATACCCTGAACCATGCAGGCCTCTATTTTGCCCGCCTTGCCGGAGCTTCCCAGTCCTCCCTGATTGAAAAGGCAGCGGATGTCACGGAAAAGACCGTGACCACCGTGACCGGTGCCGGTACGGTCTATATCCCCCTGGGCGACCTGGTGGATATTGAAAAGGAACTGGCAAGACTGAACAAGGAACTGGAGAACCTGACGAAGGAAATCAGCCGGATCGAAGGGAAACTGAACAATCCCGGCTTCGTCGCCAAGGCCCCTGAGGCCCTGGTGGCAGGAGAGAGGGAGAAGCTTCAGACCAACCAGCATAAGCTGGAAGCCCTGAAGACCAGGATTGAGGAACTGAAGGAAACCAGATAAACCCGTATGCAGAAAGCATGTAAAGATCCCAGCAGGATGTTTGCATGCTTTTTGTGTGTTTGCTGTTTCGGAAACTGTGACTTCAGGCGGCATTCTGGTATACTTGAAGCATATACCCCAGGGAGCGTAAAAACACGGGAAAGCGAGGAAGACACCATGCATGAAGAAAGCGGCACGACTGCCTGTACTGACATGGAGAAGTATCCCTATCATATCCGGGATGTCCACATCAGCGATCCTTTCATCCTGGCGGACGAAAAAAGCGGCAGGTATTACACCTATGTCCAGTTTGTGGATACCGGGCGCTTTCCGGATGTACCGAGCGGAGCAGGGTATTTCTATGTGCTGGAAAGCCCGGACCTGATTCACTGGTCCGCGCCCCAGGTCTGCTTTGAGCAGGGGGATTTCTGGGCTGACAGGGATTACTGGGCTCCGGAATGCCATATCTGGAAGGGAAAGTATTACCTCATCAGCTCCTTCAGGGCGAAGGGAACCTACCGCAGGTGCCAGTGCCTGGTCTCCGACAGCCCCAAGGGCCCCTTCCGTCAGATCCGGCAGAAGCCTCTGACACCGGAGGGCTGGCACTGCCTGGACGGTACACTGTACGTGGACAGGAAGGGTGCACCCTGGCTGGTGTTCTGCCATGAATGGCTGCAGGTGGACGACGGGCAGATCTGCGCTGTGCCTCTCTCAGAGAATCTGGGGGAGGCAATCGGGGAGCCGGTGATTCTCTTCCGGGCCTCCGACGGCCCCTGGACCGGGAATTCCGGCGTGACGGACGGTCCCTTCCTGCACAGGCTCCCGGGCGGAAAACTGCTGATGCTCTGGTCCAGCTTTACCCCGGAGGGCAGCTATGCCATCTCCTATGCCACAAGCTTGTCCGGTGAAATCCAGGGTCCCTGGAAACAGAAGGAAAAGCCCCTGTATGCCCTCGACGGCGGACACGGCATGCTCTTCCGTGCTTTCACTGGCCAGCTCATGATGGCCTGCCACTGTCCCAATGACCATCCGAGAAAGCGGATCCTGCTCTTTGAAATGCAGGAGACAGAAAACGCCCTCCATATCGTCAATGAGGTGACGGGAAACTGGTACAGCGCCATAGGCGGCCGGGGAGCACGGTATGCCTACCGGGACAGCTGCGTGGAAGAAATTGCAAAAAGATACCCGAAAATGCCGGATCAGGCGGATTGATATACGCCATAAGGCTTAACAGAAACATAAGATAAGCGCAGTAGGGATTCCAATATACCGGGATCCCTCTTTCCCGTCCTTGACCCTTTTTCATGCAGATGCTACCATGATTCTGAGTTGAGGTGAGAAAAATGGAGCAGGAAGAGGTATTCCGGATCCGGTGCGCATCATGCGGTATGCCGGCCCGGTTTGATATCGCCCGTCAGATCTACCGGTGCCAGGCATGCGGGGCGGAGACGGGCATTGAAGAAACCCTGAAACAGAGAAAAGGGTTTCAGAAACTGCATTTTAAGAGAATGAACCAGCCCAGGGCCGGTTTCGTCTCTGCACAGTGCAGGGGCTGCGGGGCCAGGATCAGCTTTGAGGAAAGCCAGGCCCTGACCACCTGTGCCTTCTGCGGGCAGAGCCTGGTAAGAAAAGCGTTTCTTCGTGTGCAGGATTTTCCGGAACTTCTGGTGCCATTCCGTCTTCAGAAGGAGGAGGCCAGGCAGAAGCTCCTGGCATGGTGCCGCCGCCACCCTCTGCGCAGGGAAGCCAGGGTGCTGAAAAAGCACGCAGATCAGATGGAAGGCTACTACCTGCCCTATATGCTGGTGCAGGGTCCTGTGTCCATGGCCGTACAGCGGCGGGACTGCGGGGGAAGATACCATGCCCGGGGGTTCCTGAAGGGCATGGCGGTGAATACGTCAGAGGGCATAAGCAACCAGCTTCTTGACGGCATGGAACCCTTTGACCCCGGGCAGGCCAGGGAGTTTGACTTTTCGTATGTGGCCGGCGAGCGGGTCCGGATGCAGGACATACAGGGAAAAGAGGCTGAAATGCGCATACGGGATGAGATCGCGGAGGATTACCTGCCCTTCTTCTCCCGTGTCATGGAAACCCGGGCCATTCAGACGGAAACGGACTGTTCCTCCCTTCTGGCCATGCCGGCGGTGCTGCCTGTGTATTATGTAAACGTCGGGGGCGTGGAAGCTGCGGTGAACGGCCAGAGCGGGAAAACAGCGGTGCTGGGCATGAAGGAAAGGTACTTTCTGCCCTGGTGGCTCAGGCCCCTTGGCTGGACGGCTGTCATATGCTGCCTTGTGTACCTCATTACCTTTCTCATCTCCTGGGATACATCTCTTGCCCTTGTCATGACCGGGATGCTTGGTCTGGTTTTCCTTCTCATCCTCCTTACGGCATACCATAATGCCTTTGGGGGCATGAAACGGGTAAGCCGCGGAAAGCCTGTCTTCGTGTCGGACCGTTCAAGGCCCCATGTGGATCCTCCGGTCTTCTTTGAATCAGGGGATGCGGGGACAGGGGAAATCGACATACGGTTCACCACGCCCTGGCGGGTGATCCGCGCCGTCACCCTGGGCCTGTGCGTCATGGTGCTTCCCATCCTTCTGGCCTTCATTCTCAATGGATTTTCCATGAAGGGCCTGGACCCGGCCGGCGCTGCCGTGTGGATGTGCATTACAGTCCCTGTGGTGCCGGTGTATCTCCTGAAGTTCGGACGCCTGGAACTGTATGACCGGCCCATCCTCCGCAGGAGGGATGAGAAGGGGAGAATGAAAAGGTTCAGAAAGAAAAAGGAAGCAGGCAGCCGGATACATTTCAGACCTTCCTGTATCCTGGCCTTTCTGGGTGTGGCGGCCCTGCTTATCATGAATATCTTTCTGGTACTCAGCGGGAATACGCCTTCAGAATAGAGCGTTCCTGACGAACCGGCCGGATCGCCGCGGTGAACCATATTTGGTTTATCTCACCATATATGGCAAATACCAACATATTCTGCAACAAGTTGTACATTTTCAGCCTTTTCCTTTCGTGGTGTTTGACACATCTGAAATACGTTGCTAGAATCGCCTCCATCCAGATGCAAGACAGGCAGGAGGGTACCAGATTGGCTGTGACAGGAGCGTATACCCAGCGTTTTTTCATTCTGCTTGAAATCCTGAAAAGCGAAACGGATGAAGAACACAGGATGAGCGGTACAGACCTGACAAATGCCCTGTCACAGCGGGGCATGAGCGCTGACAGGCGGACTGTACAGCATGCCCTGCAGGATATGCAGAAGGCGGGGTGCCCCATTGTCTTTGATCATGGATGGTACTATCAGCATACCTTTTCCGCCGCCGAACTGGATCTTATGATCCTGCTCCTTGGAAACGGCACCTATCTTGAGGAGGAAGAGCGGCAGAACCTGCTCAGGAAGCTGAAGAGCCTCGGGGGTAGCCATTATGCCCCGCCCGCGGATGTGAGCGGGAACAGGCCCCGGAATCCGGAGATGCTCATGACGGTCCATACCCTGAATACAGCCATTCATATGGGGCTTCAGGTAACCTTTCACTATGGCTCCTGGTCAGATGACCGTCAGCTGCATGTCCGGTACAATGCCGCAGGCTATCCAAAGAAATATACGGCACATCCCTATGCCCTGGCCGCAGTCAACGGCAGTGTCTATCTCCTGGCTGCCGTCAACCGGCATGCGGAAATATCCCATTACCGTCTGGACCGGATGATGGATGTGCACGTGCGCAGGGCCAGGGTAAGGCCGCTTGGCAGCATCCCGGGCTGCGAGAAGGGACTGGATCTGTCATCCTATATCGCGCAGCACCCCTATATGTACGCGGGCCCTGCCGGCAGGTTCCAGATCCCGGTGAGATCCAGGGCATGGAACGATCTGTATGATTTCTTCGGTCTGGACGTGGAATGCACGGAGACGGAGAGCGGCAGGCAGCTTGCCCTGGTCACAGCGGAAGAAAAGGGCCTTTTGCGGTGGCTCCGGCGCTATGCGGAGGATATAGAAGGGGAGATACGCCCCACATCCGAGTACCGCGTAAGGCACACCACAGGTACGAACAACACATCCGGAGGCAAAACATGATTCAGCCCATTGTCCATGATCCTCTATTCCTCTCCCTCCCATCTGAAGCAGCCGGCAGGGAGGACAGCCAGATCGCAGATGACCTGCTGGATACCCTCCGGGCGAACCTTGACAGGTGTGTGGGCATGGCAGGCAACATGATCGGGAAAAGGAAACGCATCATTGTTTTCTGCCACGGTCCCTTTCAGATTGTCATGAACAATCCGGAAATCATAAGCAGATCCGGTGAATATGAGACGGAGGAAGGCTGTCTTTCCCTGGAAGGAGTCAGGCGTACGAAGAGATGGAAGAACATTACCGTGCGCTACCGGGACAGGCTCTTTCAGGAGAGAGAGGGCAGCTTTGAGGGCTTTACCGCCCAGATCATCCAGCACGAGATGGACCATTTAAACGGCATCCTCATCTGATGGTTCCATACGCCGGAAGGCTTTATGCCTTTCCGGTTTTTTCTGTGCCCTATTCTGGACAAATACACCTTTCCGGGTATAATGAATGAAGTTCACAGATTGCCGCAAACAGCCGCTTCCCTTAACCGGATATATATCCGTTTATCTCTTCCTGTAAAAAGCGAAGCGGGTCAGATAAGCAATCAGGAGGGTTTACGATCTATGAGAAAACAATTCCCGGCTCTTCTGCTGATACTTGTCCTTTTCCTGTGTCTGCCTCTTCTGTCCCTGGGGGAAGTCAGCACCGCGGTGAAGGTGGAGCTGCGGACGGACCGGCTTCCGGTTTTTGAACGTGGAGCTTCTGGACGACGACGCCAGCATCGTTCTGTACATGATCGAGGGCGTGGGGATCCGCTTCTGTCAGGTCTCCTGAAGAATACGGATGATGCAGAAAACATGCCGGTGCTGCTTCTGCCCCTGAAAAACGGTTTTGAACTGACCGCCACGGTGAGCCCCAAAACCCTTTCCAACAGGCGTGTTGCCCTTTCCGTGGCGGACGAATCCATTGTCCGGGTCCGGGGCAACTATGTAAGCGGCCTTAAGACCGGGGAGACGGTGCTGACCATCTCAAGCGCCTACGACCCATCCGCTTTTCAGAACATCCGGGT
>CAMOVR010000042.1 GCA_946627565.1 uncultured Clostridia bacterium | reverse complement strand
CGCGGCCGGCTTCCAGGAAGGGCTTGTAGCCGGAGAAGTCGAACTTGCCGTTGGCATAGTCATAGTAGAAGACGCCGGAAACCTGAGCCATCATTTCAAGCTGACGCTCGAAGGGAGAGGAGGAGGTGAAGCCGATGCCGTAGGTCACAGGATTGTTGGCCTTGCCGTCTTCCGTGATCTTCTTGGCCATCTCAACATATTCAGCCAGGGTGGCGGGGATGCCTTCGAAACCGGAAGCTTCCAGCAGAGCCTTGTTGTACTCAATGCGCACACCGGAGCGCTGGCCGGAGGGTACCCAGTAGATGGCGTCGCCGATGGCGTTGAGGCCTTCATACTTGTGGTTGTAGGGATCGTTGACCTTCTGGTATTCTTCGTCGGCAGCGATGAAGGGAGCCAGGTCCACGACGGCATCATAGTCCACCATGTTCTTGAGGGTCACGGACTGGCCGATGATATCCGGGGCATTGTTGCCGTCGATGGCCAGCATGATGGAGTTCTCGAAGTCGTCGGTCATGATAACCATCTTGATCTCGATGTCATCATGGCTGGCGTTGAATGCTTCGATAACAGAGTTCATGTACACTTCATCGTGGCGGTCATTGGACCAGTAGGTGATGACAGTCTTTTCTGCCAGGGCAGGCACAGCACTCAGCACGATGCACAGTGCCATAACGAGGGCCAGCAGCAGGGAAAAACTTCTTTTCATTACGCGGATCCTCCTCTTTTTTCTTGGTAATAATGAAAAACCGTATCGATCACGTTTTGAGTGATCGCAAGCGCAACAATAGCATATTCTGGGCTGTTTTGCAACCAGAATTTGCATACTTGTGTGCAATCAGTTTTTCCTTGACAGTTTTGTGCATGCAACCCTGTTTCACTGTTTTTTTCGCAGAAAATGGTGCTCAATAAAGGTTTCCATGGAGTGTCATTTTATTCTGTTTTCTCCTTTTTTCTTCAGACATGACGGTGGAACCGTTTCTGTGCACAGACCTGCCACCGGTGCATCCGTTTCCCGTATGTCCGGGTGCAGGAAACAGAGGAGCTGTTGAGATCTTCCCTGCTTCAGCCTATAATGGCAGACAGATTCCTGCGCCCTGACTGAGGGCGGAAAACAAAACAAATCACGATACAGCGGTGCCCTTGCCTGTCCCGGCCGTGCACCGGAGCAGGAAATGCAGTGCCGCCTTGACGGAGGAAAACATATGGCATTTGACTACAAAAAAGAATACAGGGAATTCTACATGCCTGCAGCCAGGCCCTCGATTGTTGCGGTGCCGGCCATGCACTATCTTGCGGTCCGTGTCAAAGGGGACCCGAATCAGGAAGACAGCGAATACAAACAGTCCATCAGCATGCTCTACGCTGTAGCCTACACCATCAAAATGAGCAGAAAGGCGGGTCACGAGATAGACGGATATTTTGACTATGTGGTTCCGCCGCTGGAAGGATTCTGGTGGCAGGAAGGCATAACCGGCATCGACTATGAACACAAGGATCTGTTCCGGGGAATCTCCATGATCCGGCTTCCGGATTTTGTCTCAGAAGACGATTTCAGCTGGGCCGTTGAGGAGGCAACGAAGAAGAAAAAGCAGGATTTCTCCAAAGTGGAGTATCTGACGGTTGAAGAAGGCCTGTGCGTTCAGTGCATGCATATCGGTCCCTACGATGCCGAACCGCAGACCGTGGAGATCATGCACAGGTATATGACGGAACAGGGCTATGCGCTGGATATAACGGATCAGCGGATGCACCACGAAATATACCTTTCCGATGCCAGAAAGGTTGCGCCTGAAAAGCTGAAGACCGTGATCAGGCACCCGGTCAGGCCTCTTGCGAAGTAAAACCAAAACTGTGTGACCGGAGCTGCTTTGATACATAACGGCTCCTGATCATCACCCGGATCATCTCCCTTCCTCCGCTCTGACAGCCGGCGCCATGATGCCGGATTCAGACCGAAATACGCCCCGGCGTTACGATCAGGTTTCGCCGGGGCGTATCATTTCACCCGGGAGCAGTTTTCCCGGGATTCAGATCATCCATAAACAAATCACAGTTTCAGCATTATCCCTTCCGGGGCCTGAATTCCTCAAAACGGTTCCGGAGTTCCTCCAGATGTTCCCTGAGTGCCCTGTCCGTCTGGAAGGGCATGAAGAAATGGTAGCGCTGCAGGGTCTTCTCCCTGTAGCGGCGGATCTCTTCCTTCAGCAGCTCATAGCGCACCACCACGCGGTTCTCCACGGCAAAGGCCCTGAGATGTCCCATGAGCCTGGAAGAAATCACCACGTCCACAAGAAAGACACCGTAAAACATCCCTATGACAAAGGAAAAGGCCAGGTTCCGGCTCAGCCAGGCAAGCGCCAGAAGGATCCGGGGATGGATCAGGAAGTAATACACTGCCCCAAGGACTGTCCAGGCCAGGGAGAATTTCGGACAGATGATCCCCTGGATGTTCCATTTCTGTTCCGAATAGTCCCACAGACGGATATGGTTTACCTTAAGAAGATACAGGCCTGTAACATATTCCACACCTGTCATGCAGACAGACATGATAAGAAACAGCACCAGTCTGGAAACGGCAGGAGAAAAGGGAATGCTGCTCTCAAGGGAGGCAATCAGGTACATCAGACAGATGCAGGACCCGTACAGCGGCAGATAAGGACCACGGCAGAAACCCGGGTTGATCCATTTTCTTTCCGGGTTCTTTGACGAGAAAAAGCGCCGGAAAACAACTTCCAGGCACCAGCCTGCCATGGAACCGATGGAAAACAGGAACGCCAGGGTCAAAAAAAGGCTCATATGAAACTTCCTCTCAGATTTAAAGCGTGGAAATCCTGAAAAACCATGGGAATCGTACCACAAAAAGCGGGACAGGTACATCCGAAAATGCAGATCAGGCAAAGACACATACTCTTTCCTGACAGGAGGGCTGCTTATCCGGGATGCATGCGTTTTTTCTGTATTTCCGCTTTACTCTCCCCTTCTTTGCGAGTATCATGCAGGAAATCTTGTAACGGGGGGCTTGCCTATGCATACCATCTATTTTGCCGCAGGCTGTTTCTGGGGCGCACAGAAATATTTCGACCGGGTTCCCGGTGTGATTTCCACCCGGGTCGGTTACGCAAACGGCCGCACGGATCAGCCCACCTATGAACAGGTCAAGCACCAGCACACCGGGCACGCGGAAACCGTGGAGGTAGTCTTTGACCCTGACCTTCTTGACCTGGACGAACTCATCTCGCTGTATTTTAAAGCCATTGATCCGGTTGCCGTCAACCGGCAGGGCGAGGATATCGGGGAACAGTACCGGACGGGCATCTATTACACAGACCCGGCAGACGAAAAGCTGATCCGGGATATGCTCACGGAACTGCAGAAATCCTTCTCAGAACCTCTGGCGGTGGAATGTGAGCCCCTCAGGCAGTTCTTCACTGCGGAAGAGTACCACCAGAAATACCTGGAGAAGAATCCGGAAGGGTACTGTCATCTGCCTCTTAAACTCTATGAGGAAGTCCGCTCCTTCCGCAGCAGAAAGCAGGCCCGCTCCTGATGGCCCCTCTGCTGTCTCCATCCTGCCTTCCCCCGGACGGCTCCTGCACCCTGGTGGATGTGCGTTCTCCCTCTGCCCATGCCTATGACACCATCCCGGGCGCCCTTTCCGTGCCGGATATCGTAAAGCGGGCAGAAGAGGGCACCCTGACGGAAGCTGCTTTCAGAAAGCCCCTGCTTCTCTTCTGCATGTACGGAAGGGAAAGCGCCCCCATGGCGGAAAGACTGCGGGATCTTGGATATGATGCCTCCATTCTGGAAGGCGGCTTTTCCGCCTTCATCCGCTCAAGCCTTCCCGAGAGAAATATCGGGGAAGAGGTCATGGAAGACCTTGGCAAAAAGGATGTAAAGAAAAAGCTCCTGAACCGCTTCACCCGGGCCATACGGGAGTTTGACCTTCTGGCCCCGGGAGACCGGATCGCGGTGTGCATATCCGGCGGCAAGGACTCCATGCTCATGGCCAAGCTTTTCCAGCAGCTTAAGAAAAGCCGCAAGGATCCCTTTGACCTGGTTTTCCTTTCCATGGATCCCGGCTACAGCCCCCTGAACCGGGAGGTTATTGAAGCAGACGCCCGGGCTCTGGATATTCCCCTCACCTTCTTCTCCACCCCCATCTTTGACGCGGTGGACCAGGTGGGCGACAAGCCCTGCTTCCTGTGTGCCAGGATGCGCCGCGGGTATCTGTACCGCAAGGCTCAGGAGCTTGGGTGCAACAAGATCGCCCTGGGGCACCACTTTGACGACGTGATCGAAACCACCCTCATGGCCATGCTCTGGGGCGGACAGGCCCAGACCATGGTGCCCAAGGTCCGCTCTGAAAATGTCCCTGGCATGGAGCTGATCCGGCCCATGTACTATATCCGTGAGGAAGATATCCTGGCCTGGCGGGACCGCCACAGCCTGCATTTCATCCAGTGTGCCTGCCATTTCACGGAGGGTACCGGAAACAGCCGGGAGCATACCGCCTCCCGTCGTCTTCAGACCAAGCTGCTGATCCGGGAGCTGAAAAAGGACAACCCCTATGTGGAAGGCAATATCTTCAACAGCATGCAGCATGTCAATCTGGATACTGTTCTCTCCTACCGGTTAAACGGCGTGAATCATGAGTTTTCCGAAATCTATGCAAACGCTGCCGGTGAAACGGACAGGACAGTACCTGTATCGGAGGAATGACCATGAACTTTGTCTTTATCTCACCTCATTTTCCGTCCACCTACTGGATGTTCTGTGACCGCCTCAGCCGCAGCGGTGTGCGGGTCCTGGGCATCGGGGACGCGTCCTATGAGAGCCTTTCGGATCCCCTGAAGGCAGCCCTGACGGAATACTACCGGGTGGACAGTCTGGAGGACTATGACCAGGTCTACCGGGCGGTTGCCTATTTCGCCTTCCGCTGGGGGAAGATTGACTGGCTGGAATCCATGAACGAGTACTGGCTTGAACAGGATGCCCGTCTCAGGGAAGCCTTCCATATCACCACAGGCATCCAGGGGGACGCGATCCAGTTTATCAAGGAAAAATCCCTGATGAAGAAGATTTACCAGGATAACAGCATTCCCACCGCCAGACAGCACCCCGTAACCACCCTTGAGGAAGCCAGGGCCTTTATCGATCTGACCGGCTATCCGGTGATTGTCAAGCCGGATATCGGGGTGGGTGCCACCAACACCTGGAAAATCACCAATGATGAAGAGCTTCAGGCCTTCTACAGCAGCCTGCCCCAGGTTCCCTATGTCATGGAGGAGTTCATAGAAGGTGTCATCTGTTCCTATGACGCCATTGTGGACAGCCGCTGTGAGCCTGTCTTTGAAACCATGACCGTATGGCCCCCGGTGATGGATATCGTGCTGAAGGACCTGGATCTGAAATACTATACCTGCCCGGAAGCCCCGGAAAAGCTCAGGGAACTGGGCAGAAAGACCGTCAAAGCCTTCCAGGTAAGCCGCCGCTTTGTGCACCTGGAGTTCTTCCGCCTGACCAGACCCCACAGGGGGCTTGGGGATGTGGGGGATTTTGTGGCCCTGGAAGTCAATATGCGGCCTGCCGGCGGCTATACCCCGGACATGATCAACTTTGCCAGGTCCGTGGACGTCTACCAGATCTATGCCGATATGGTCACAAAAGACGCCCGGGTCTTCCCGGAACCGGACCGGACATACTACTGCGCCTATGCCAGCCGCAAGGACGGGCATACCTATACCCATACCCATGAGGAAATCATGGCGGCATATGGAACGCGTATGGTGATGCAGGAGGAAATGCCTCCCATGAACTGGCCTCAGATGGGCCGGTACATGTATACCGCCCGGCTGGACAGCCTGGAGGATACCCAGGCGTTTATCCACTTCGTACTGGACTGAAAAAAACAGGATGTTCCATCCGGAGCATCCTTGTTTTATATAGCCTTAATCGTTTAAGTTACACATGCAACCAGGCTTTGTCCCGTTGCTTCCATGGCCCGGAAAGATTCTGAAAAGGTTCCGAAACAGGCCTGCAAAAGAAATGCGGCCGGATCCTTTTGCGGACCCGGCCGGAATCTGTCATGCTTCCCTCTTCAGGCGGAAATCCACGGAGCGTCTGAGATACTCCAGGTACTCCGCATCCCGGCACATGGCCTTGCCCGGGGAATCCGAGAGCTTGGCCACGGGACGTCCGTTGACGGACTGCAGCTTGATGACAATGTTCAGCGGCTCCGCCATGGTGTCATTGGAGCAGTATGTCCCGATGCCGAAGGACACCCTGGCCCGGTCCCTGAAATAATCATACAGGGCCTGAGCCCGGTCAAAATCCAGGCTGTCACTGAACAGCAGCAGCTTGGTTTTAGGATCCGCCCCGTATTTCTCATAGTGGGCAATCATCCGGTCGCCCCAGGCATACGGGTCCCCGCTGTCATGGCGCACGCCGGTGAAGTTGTTCACCATGGAGCGGTTAAAGTCCAGCAGGAAAAGTTCCGTGGTGATGGTGTCCGTCAGGGCGGTACCGTTGTCACCCCGGTACTCGTCATACCAGTCCTCCAGGGCATGATGGTTGGTATAGGCCAGAGGAATGGAATCAATGCCCTGATACATCTGGACAAACTCATGGGCATAGGTTCCAATGGGGGTCAGGCCGTATTTCCATGCCAGATAGACATTGGAGGTGCCGATGCAGTTTCCGGTTTCTGCAGCAAGGCGGCGGACCACCGTATCCTCCCACACTCTCCCAAGGCGCCTCCTGCAGCCGAACTCGGCAAAGGAGAAGGTGTACTTCCCATCCCGGAATCCCCGGATCTTTTTGTCAAGCCGCTCCTGTGCGGAGGCCAGAAGGGCATCATAGTCATATTGCATGCGGAAATAGACTTCATTGACGATCTCCAGCAGGTAGATCTCAAACTGCATGGCGGAAAAGAGGGGGCCATGCACCAGAATGCTGAGTTCCCCGTTTTCACTCAGGGATGTCTCCACATAATCCCGGATGGGGTGCCAGAGCCGCAGGAATTCCACATAGTCTCCCTTGATGAACCGGATGGACCGCAGATAATCCAGTTCCTCCCGGGTAAACCTGAGGGTACAGAGATGATCGATCTGCTCATTGATTTCATCAAACATCTCCCGGGTGAAAACCACGCCGGCATTGCGGCACCTGAAATCGTATTCTCCGCTGAGGTCTGTGTGCTTGTGAAAGATGACCTGGTCCATGTTGAACTTATACAGGTCCGTATCCAGAAGGGACTGGACGATGGGTTCAAATTTCATGGCTGCCTCCCAATACAGTTGTTTCACATAGATTGCTATACGACAGATAGGTTTACGAAGATGCCTCTTTACGTAGCCCGGGTATCCTCCCTGCCAAGCAGCAGGGGCAGAAGCTCACCGGGCACCAGTGTTTTCATTTCCTCCTCCAGCTCCCGGATCTCCTTCAGGATCCTTCTCACCCGGGTGGAGGAAATCTGCCTTGTCTCCCCCGGTGCCTCCACCGGGCGGATATACGGCTTAAGGGATGTGAGGAACGGGGTCTGGCCGAGCAGGCTTTCCACATTGTCCTCTCCCCTGCTCAGGCATACAATCCCAAATTCTTCTGCGATCTCCCGTACATGCTTCCATCCGTGCTCCAGCTCCGGCAGCTTGTCTGACCCCAGAAGCAGGGCCGGCTCATACCCTTCCCGGCGCAGGTGGCACAGGGTTTCGTAGGTTCTGGGCTGGCTTGCCTGTTCCATCTCCCAGCTGCACACCTGCATCCAGGGGCGGGTCCTGGCAAGTGTTTCCAGAAGGGAAAGCCGTTCCCCGTCACTGAAGGCCCTGTCCTTTCCCTGGTCTTCCCGTATGTAGTCGGCTCTTGATGGAACAAAGATGACAGACTCTGCCCCGGTCTGCTCAAGAGCCAGTTCTGCCAGGTTAAGGTGCGCCAGGGTGGGCGGGTTGAAAGCGCCAAAGAAGGCCAGCTGCCTCACGGCTGCTTTTTCCCGTCCTCATCTTCCGGGAAGGGCTGCAGGATGGGCGGCATGCGGCGCTTGAACATGTTCCCCTTCTCCCGCTTTGCTATGGCTGCGTCCACCTCCGGTTTTCCGCAGGTACCCTCCCGGATATACAGGTGAATATCCTGATAGCTCAGGCCCATGTTATCCTCATCACTTTTGCCGCTGAGCCCGTCGGTGGGGGTCTTCAGCACCAGTTCCCTGGGCAGTTCCGGCATGGTCAGACCCACCTGCACCACCTCCACACTGGTCAGTGCCCCCAGCATGGCGAAATCACAGGATGTATCCCCGTCCTTTGTGCAGTAGCCCACCGTGGCCTCACTCAGGTTCCCTGTGCCCGCCAGACGGGCCCCCAGAGCCTGGGTGATATACCGGAGCACCGTCATGCGGAGCCTGGGCCCCACATTGATATCTGACGCCCGGCTGAAGGGAATGGAGAAGGCTCCTTCCTCCGCCGCGTCCCCCTTCTGGTCCGTCACGGTCTTCAGTGCCTCATGCATGGCCCCTATGTTCACTTCTCTCTGCCGGATCCCAAGGGCATCACAGATACGCCTGCTGTCAGCGATATCTGTCTGCTCACCGTCCGGCAGCATGACGCCGTACACGTTTTCCCTGCCCAGTGCCCGGGCACACAGGGCCGCCGTCACCGTGGAATCCTTTCCTCCGGATATGCCCAGCACCACCCGGGAAAAGCCCTGTGCCTGCGCAAGTTCCTGCAGCTGGCGGATCAGACCGTCCCTGGCGGCCTGAGCATCAAAAGTATATCCCATTTCTTCTCCCCCTTATGCAATCCTGTCCAGCATATCCATCTGGCAGCTGGCCATGGTTTCCAGTGCCGCCGCGTGCTTTTCCGGTGTCACCCCGGCACAGCCCGGCACGTAGATGCCCATGTCCGACTCCGGGAAGGCGGCTTTGAGCAGCATGGCGTTTGACACCACGCAGATGTCGGTGCACAGCCCCAGCAGAATGAAGGAAGCTTCCTCCCCTTCCTTCAGGTTCTCCCGTACCACCTCCGGAAGTCTTGTGCTGCCAAAGGTGTTCTTGTCAAGAATGATGGCGTCCTCCCCCAGGCAGGAGGCGATCTGAGGATCAATCTCCCAGCCCTCCGTGCCACGGATGCAGTGCTTTACCGGCAGGCGAATCCCTTCACGGGTCTCAAGGTAATCCGTTTCGTGTGTATCCCTGGTGGCAATCACGGTAAAGCCAAGGCGCCTGGCCTCAAGGATAGCCTGTGATGCCGGCCTGACAATGTTCTGCGCTTCCTGCGTTCCCAGGCTCCCGTCAATAAAGTCCTTCTGCATATCCACCACAATGAGAAATCTGTGTTCCTTCTTCATCCTGTGCTGCCTCCTTCCTGAATAAGACCGTATTCCGTCTGGAACATAATCTGTTAAGACCATATAGTACTGTCATCGGTCCGGATTTTTCTGTAAATCCCCGCCGGCCTTCCCTGACCGCCGGATATCTGCATGTCTGTGGATTTCATCTGGCCGGATCTGATATACCGGTTCTGTATCTGCCGTCTGAAATTGCTTTTGTCAAACTTCGTCCCCATGACAGCCTCATGCACTGTCTGCAGTTCTGTGAGAGTAAATGCATCCTGGTTCTCAAGAAAAGCAAATCCTATGTCCGTGTAATCCAGCTTTCCCTGCAGGCGCCTGACACCTGTCCGGATGATCTTCCCGTGGTCAAAGGCCAGGTCCGTCTCGGTCAGTTCCTCCCCGCTCTCCCCTGTCAGAAGAAGTTCTTCCCTGTCTGTTGCTACCTGAAAGGCGGCAAAGGTGTTCCCCTGCCTGGCCATGACGGACTCCAGCTGTTTAAAAGGCGCCAGAGCCAGGTACGCCACGGAGATAACACGGCCCCTGGGATCCCGGTTTAAGGCAGAAAAAGTGTAGAGCTGTTCCAGGTACGGCCGCACCGGAAGCATTTCTTTCAGAAGATTCTCCGCTGTCTTCTCTGCAGAGTCCTCCATCCCTATGAAGTGTCCCGGCAGTGCCCATCTGGAAGCGTAGGGCGGGTTTGTCCGTCTTGACAGCAGCAGCGTCAGGCGCTCCTGCCGTATGGTCATCACCAGCAGATCCACGGTAACATACAGCTGGTCCTGATTTAATTCTGTGTGCGTCCGTATCCCTCCCCGTCTATTTATGGTCCCTTTGACCATATATATCGTAATCGATATAAATATTTATGTCAAGTACTTTTTGTCGTTTTGACAAAAATTAATCTCAGACACATTCCTTTGGTTCATCCTGCCCGTCTGTCCCGTTTTGCGTGCTGATCACTCTCACCGCTGCACCGGCGGTATCATCCAGTGCATTTTTCGTTCCCATAACCGGTTATAACGATTTGACTGTGGAGATACAGACTTTTTCTCAGGGAACAATCTTCTGTCTTCCGGAAGCAACACAGTCCCGTCGCATGTCCGGTTATTGGAACAAACAGCGATGAAACAGGAATAAAAAACAGCGGAGGGATCAGGAATCTCTCCACTGCTTTTGACCAGATCCGCTTTGCGGAAAAACGTTTCCATGCCTGAATGCTCATATCCGGTTTGCTGTTTGAATAACATGTCGGATCCGGGTTCAGGTTCAGGCAATCACCTTCCCTTTATTTGCGATGCCGATCCTGATTGCTTTCCAGTATCTGCGGTCTGGAACATCCGATTCAGAATCACCGGTCAGAAAGTTCTGTATGGATATCAATATGAGGATCAGGCCTCCTGTGCTTTCAGGAGGGCAAGCACATATTCCCTGGTAACTCCAAAACACTTGATCACCTTCGTGATAATCTCCTCTTCAGATACACCATCAAGCTTTAAAAACTTAATAATCCCATTGACTTCATCGCGCTTTTCTTTACGCTCCATCGCTTTGCACATATCGACACCTCCGGTTTCTTCTTCAATAAACCTTCTGGCCAGATATCAATATGAGGATCAGGCTTCCTGTGCTTTCAGAAGTTCAAGCACATATTCCCTGGTAACTCCAAAACACTTGATCACCTTCGTGATAATCTCCTCTTCAGATACACCATCAAGCTTTAAAAACTTAATAATCCCATTGACTTCATCGCGCTTTTCTTTACGCTCCATCGCTTTGCACATATCGACACCTCCGGTTTCTTCTTCAATAAACCTTCTGGCCAGATATCAATATGAGGATCAGGCTTCCTGTGCTTTCAGGAGTGCAAGCACATATTCTCTGGTAACTCCAAACAACTTGATCACCTTTGTGATAATATCCTCTTCAGATACACCATCAAGCTTTAAAAACTTAATAACCCCAGTAATCTTCATCCTCTTATCTCGATTCTCCATCGCCTTGCACATATCGACGCCTCCAGTTTCTTCGTAAACCTTCTGGCCAGATATCAATATGAGAATCAGGCCTCCTGTGCTTTCAGAAGGGCAAGCACATATTCTCTGGTAACTCCATACAGCTTGATCACTTTCGTGATGATATCCTCTTCAGATACACCATCAAGCTTTAAAGCATCTATTGCTCCGGTAACTTTGTCCCGCATTTCTTTGCGCTCCAATGCCTTGCACATATCGACACCTCCAGTTTCTTCGTAAACCTTCTGGCCAGATATCAATATGAGGATCAGGCTTCCTGTGCTTTCAGGAGGGCAAGCACATATTCTCTGGTAACTCCAAACAACTCGTTCACCTTCGTGATAATATCCTCTTCAGATACACCATAAAGCTTTAAAGCCTTAATAGCCCCATTGACTTCATCGCGCTTTTCTTTACGCTCCATCGCTTTGCACATATCGACGCCTCCAGTTTCTTCGTAAACCTTCTGGCCAGATATCAATATGAGAATCAGGCCTCCTGTGCTTTCAGAAGGGCAAGCACATATTCTCTGGTAACTCCAAAACACTTGATCACCTTCGTGATAATATCCTCTTCAGAGACACCATCAAACTTAAAAGCCTTAATAGCCCCATTGACTTCATCGCGCTTTTCTTTACGCTCCATCGCTTTGCACATATCGACGCCTCCAGTTTCTTCTTCGTAAACCAACTCGAGATTCACAGCATGCTTCAGGAAGACTGCAGTTTCTGAGTCTATCTTCTTATGCTTTGTAGCCATGATAATGGCGTCCGCATCCTCCGCCTGATGCTTGATAACTCTCATGGCAAATCCCAGTCCTGTATGGAACTTGTCAAATTCTGTTTCGTCCATGTCTGCCGGAGAAACCAGGTTCAGCCTGTAATCGTTCAGAAATGGAATCAGCCGTTTATCCTTCACATCCAGCATTTCAAATAGACTTCTCGGCCCATCCCACGGCTTCTCGCCCAGGTATACAACAGCAGTAATGATCGGAACCAGCTTATCCCCTTTGCGAAGGCCTGAGAGAAATTCCTCACTGCTGAGCCTAATTCTAAGATCACCGTCCTCAGCTGTCAATTCTCCCTCATCAGGTTCTTCAGATGCTTTCCTGTAAGATCTTCTCAGTTCCGATATCTGCTTTGCGTATCCAATCATATCATAAAGCCCGTCTTTCACAGGCATACCATAATGCACCTTATCCTGAAGTTCAGCCCCGAGAATTACATAGATAGCGTTGTCGTCCATCATGGCATTCCACAGTTTCAGCAGATCACGGTATTTCTGTTCCGGAACTCTGGCGTTGTTGCCATAGGGAATTGTCAGCTCCGTGGTGTCAAGTTCCCGAAGTTCCTCCGGCTTGATGACCTGATCACCGTCATACAGCAGATAGTTGAAAGCATCAGCAAAGACCACACGGTTGGAAAGATACTGTTTTCCTTCTGCATCAAATTTTCCCAAAGTTCTGCCTCCCGTCCTTCAGAATGTGTATCAGAGTCTTCTGTAACATTCTGGCACGATCATATAATAATAACATAAAAAGCAGTGTAAATACAATGTGTTCGTTGAAGATCTCAGTAAATAAAGCAAGAAAACATGAGATTAAAGTCATTCTCCACCTAAGGGAGACTTCAGACAAGCCACGATCAAATGACAAAAGGGGCATCCGGGATATCCCAGGAATTTCGCAGTCATGACAGCTGCAACCCACCGCACAGGTTTTCCCCATACAAAACGCATCGCTGCTCTGAGATCGCTTGTGTTTCAGATCCAGAAAGCTGCTGCTCCTTTGAATCAGCAGGATTTCAACGGGCAATTGCTTTCTCATGTGGCATCCTTAACGAAGTGATTGGTGGTAGCTGTCTTCGCCCAACCAGAAGCCAGAAATGTCTGCGCAGTTCATTTCTGCTCATATGTCAGGCGGTCAGTTGTCAGTGCTGTCATCAATTCATATGCATACCATCACCTCCTCATGGCGACGGTTGCATCCTATCATAACCTTGCTGATTGGTCATTGAACCTGTGGGTGAATTTCCAGCATCTTCCCTTTGGGCTACTTATACCTATTTATCAGATATGTTTGTTCAGTTTTATGCCATTAACTGCAGCTGTTGCAACCCTGACTGACAGTCATCCCAGGCTCTTTGCAACGGTACTGAAAAACAATATCAGGATTTCGGTTTCTCAGGCTGTTGCCTTTCGGCCGTGAAAATGCCGGCAGAGCAATATGCATCAGAGCTGATTTCCGGCTGTATTTGAAACCGTGCATCTGATATAATCAGGTCCAGTTTTTCCCCTTTGCATATCTGTAAGACACTTGGAGGTATCACCTTGAATCACTTTGACGAATCCTATATTCTGTCATCTTTTCAGGCTCTTCTGAACATCGACAGCACCACCGGCCAGTTCCGGGATATCCAGGACTTTGTGGCAGAGGAATGCAGACGCCTTGGATATGAGCCCCTCGTCACCCACAAGGGCGGGGTCATTGTTGATCTTGGCGGCACAGGCAATCCCCTGGTGGTTTCTGCACATCTGGACGATATCGGTCTGATGGTCCGGAAAATCAATCCGGACGGCACCCTGAACGTGTGCAGCATAGGAGGCCTCTATCCCTTCTACTGTGTGACGGAAAACGTCAGGGTTCATACCGGAGACGGGAAGATCTTTACCGGCACCGTGTGCCGGACCCCCAACTCCATCCATGTCACGGAAGAAGAGCTCCGCTGTGAAATGGGGGACTTTCGCAAAAATGTCTGCGTTGTGCTGGATATGCCGGTTCACACGGCAGATGAAACCCGGGCCCTGGGCATTGAAACAGGGGACCTCATCGCCCTGGAGCCCCGCTTTACCCTCTCGGGCGGATACATCAAGAGCCGTTTTGTGGACGACAAGGCCTGCGCTGCAGTTCTCTTAAACGTCATGAAGACCCTGAAGGAAGAGAACCTGACCCCCTGCCGCAAAGTATATGCTTATTTTGCGTGCTATGAGGAAATCGGGCACGGCACCACCTATCTGCCGGAGGGCACGAAAGACATCCTGTGCCTGGACATCGCCCCCACCGGACCTGACCAGAATTCCGAGGAACACCGGGTCAGCATCTTCTGCAAGGACAGCCGTTTCCCCTATCATTACGAGATGACACAGGAACTGCGGGCCGCAGCCAGAAAAGCCGGAGCAGACTACGTCATGGATGTCTTCACACCCCACTACGGCAGCGATGGAGACGGATCCGTCCTGGCGGGCTACGATATCCGCCACGCCGCCATTGGACCCGGAACCTCCAACAGCCATGGCTATGAGCGCACCCATATAGACGGCCTTCGCAACACGTACATTGTGACCATGGCCTACCTTCTGTCATAATCCATGGACCTCATCTGCATGTAAGTGCAGCTCGCGGCCCAGGCCCCGGGAATCTGTTGCTCTGCTATTCGCAGCATATAGAAAAGGCCGGAGAGACCTCAGGAAGTTCATCCAGATGTCTCTCCGGCCTTTTTCGCATGCATTTACGCAGGCTCTGTCCTGCACCAATTCCTGCCATATCCAGGCAGGAGGGCACTGCCTTACCCGGCGTGCATATCAGCCATAAACCACTTTCAGGGTAAGGATCCTGAAAGGCGGAAGCACCAGGGGTTCATCCACCTTCAGCTCTTCCTGTTCTTCCTCCAGCATATTGCACAGGTACAGGCCCTTTACGGGATGGGAGAAGGTCAGCCTGGCCCGGCTGTAGCTGCCCACAGCCTCGTACAGGCGCAGAATATAAGCCTTTCCGGCATCCTCACAGGGCTTGACCGTCTCGATGATGACGTTTGCCTGATCCGTGCTCACCAGGGAAGGCAGGGCCATGCCGCCTGTCACCTGATAGGGCAGGTAATTAAACGCATAGGCGGGCCTTACCACGTTTTCCGCAGAGAAGCCGCCCATATGGGGCAGGAAGGCGTAGCGGCATACATGGCGGCCATGGTCTCCCAGATCGTCCGGCCTCGTCCCGCCCTTGTGCAGACTCAGGCGCATGCTGCCACCCAGGACGGAAATGCCATACTTGCTGTCGTTTAAAATGGCAGCGCCGTAGTCATGTTCAGACAGGTCCGAGTACTTGTGGTTGCACACCTCAAAGCGTGCCTTCTCCTGTGACGTGGAACGGGTATTGGGCCTGCGGATGCAGCCGAACTGGATCTCATTGCGCACCCCGTCCGTATGAAGTGCCGTGTCAAAGGCCACTTTCAGGAAGCGGTGGTCATCCTTCCAGTTCATGACGGTTTCAAAGTCAACCTGCGGGGTATCCGCATGGAAAACCATGTCCTGCTCAATATCCGATTTGTCCGAGATGGCATACCGGCTCCGGATGCGCAGCTCCACAGGTCCCTGGGATACCACTTTTCTTTCCAGCAGGCGGCCTGCGGGACGGAACTTGTCCATCAGGTCCGCGTCCACATCCCAGTTGTCCCAGTCTGCCGGCACATCCTCCGCCATGAGGAAAGTGTTAAAGGGCAGTCCGGCCACCAGTTCCCGCTCTTCCCTGAGGTCCACAAAGGATGCCATGCAACCGTTTTCATCAAAGCGGATGCGGGCATATGGCGTAGTCAGGGTATCGCCGTCAAGCACAAAGGGGGATGCTGCCTTTTCCGTTTCTTCTGTCTTCCGGATTTCCACACTGCCAAAGGCAGGCAGCGTCAGGCCCATGACTGCCGTCTTCTCTCTTCCCTCAAGATCCCTGTAGCTCTGAACCTGCGCACCTTCAATGCCTTTCCAGGAGCCGTCCAGCACCAGGCTGCCTGTCCGGTCAAAGGACAGGGGATTGTATACCACCGTTTCAGTGCCCTCCCCCTTCAGGGCTAACCTCGTCAGGGAATCTGCCATTACAATGGCATGTCCCACGGACCTGCGGGTCTCCTCATGAACCGGATGGATGCAGGTGCCGGGCAGGATGTCATGGAACTGGTGCACCAGCAGTGTTTCCATAAGAGGCGAAACCCCGGTTCCATCCGCTGTTTTTCCTGTACGAACCGCGATCTGTACCAGGGCCAGTTCCATGTCATGCAGCGCAATCTCGCAGGCACGGTTGTTGTGCTTGATTTCGTGCTGGTTGGTCAGGGTGCCCCGGTGGAGCTCCAGATACAGTTCGCCGGCATAGACCGTGGGATTGACCATGGTCTCCTCCAGCTTCTTCATGAAGTCAGATACTGTGGTGTAGGAACTGCGGGCTGTTCCCTCCAGGTCTCCAAGACGGCGTGCTTCCTCCAGCATCTCGAATTCCGGTCCGCCGCCGCCGTCCCCCTTGCCGAAGGAGAACAGGCGCATGGGGCTGACCCTCTTTTCCAGAATGCCCTCTCTGCCTTCCGTTATGGCCTGGTACATGCCCGGCTCCGGTCCCTGGTGGGTCCGGTTTAAATGCGTCAGCACCCGGGTGCCGTCAAGGCCCTCCCAGAGGAAGGATGTCAGGGGGAAGTGATTGGTGTCGTTCCAGGACATCTTGGTGGTCAGGAAGTAGCGGATGCCGCAGCCCTTCATGATCTGCGGGATGGCCATGGAATACCCGAAGGTATCCGGGAGCCAGAAGGCGTCTGAGGTATACCCGAACCAGCGGCGGGTAAAGCGCTGACCCCACAGGAACTGGCGGATCATGTATTCGCCGCCGGTCAGGTTGCAGTCGCATTCCACCCATACGCCGCCGTTGGGCTCGTAGCGGCCTTCCAGGACCCGCTGGCGGATGCGCTCAAACAGTTCCGGATAGTCCCGCCTGAGCCATTCCCCGTGCCAGGCAGAGGACTGGATGAAGCGGTACTCTTCGTACTCGTCCATCAGGTTCAGGGTGTTGGCGTAGGTGCGGGCGCACTTCTTTTCCGTCTCCGTCAGGGGCCACAGCCAGGCCGTGTCCATGTGGGAGTGCCCGATGAGCCCAACGTAGGGCGCAGTACCCCCGTTTTTCCGCTGAAGCTCTTCCTTAAGCAGGGGTGCAGCGTCCCGCAGGCCCTGCCGGAAGGCCTCTTCACTGCAGCTGTCCGGGTCATACAGAAGCCGCAGATGGGCCTCATACAGGGCGTTGTCCAGCTGTGCCCGCCGGAAGCTCTCTGCAGGGAGGGCCCGGCGCAGGTCCAGCAGGGTGATGAGGTCAAAGAGGAAGGTGAAGTATTCTTCGTCCCTGACGCATACATCCACGGGGCCTGTGGGGTATACAAAGGGTGTGGTTTCCCTGGACAGAGGGGATGTGCCCGGCATGTGATGGAAGGCATAGCATTCCAGGGCAAAGCTGTATTTTTCCCCGGCCTTTGCCGAGGCTGTAAAGCGGTTGCACCAGTGGTTGCCGTGGGAGCCTTCCACAAACTTGGCGGCATAATTGGAATGGATGCACCCGTTCACCCACAGCGTGGCCTCATAAAAGCCCATATGGGGATACAGGAAGAGGGCCCTGCCGTCAAGCTCCTCCGGCACCTTGTAATCCATCAGGAACCAGCCGTACACGCCTTCCCCGCCCCAGGTTGCCTCCACAGGGGAAAGCTGTTCCCGGCCCGGAATGGTGTGCAGGGGCTTCTCTGTCTGAAAACAGCCTGCCATCTCTGCCTGGCCCACAGGGAGGAAGATCCTCTCCCGCAGGGTGGAACAAAGCCTTCTGAGTTTGCGGAGCGTCTGCTCCATGCTCTGGTCTGTCAGCATGTTTTACTCCTTTTTTGTCCGGTACTTCTGTTACGGTAAAAACAAAATGGGTATAAAGACGGAAAACGAATATGTGTTTATCTGCGGGCTGTCAGGATGCAGACGGAGTGGGGCGGAAGCTGCACCGTGTTTCCATGGATCCCCTCCCCTGAAGACTCAATCTCAGCGCCCTGCCCATCCACATCATTATACGCATTCCTGTCACGGCCCGTCAGCACCAGCAGTTCCCTGGTCCCCTCCGGCACGCCGGAAAGCTGTACCTCCACCGCCTCGTCCGGATGCTTGTTCACCAGGGACAGGGCCACGGTGCCGCCCTCTTCCGTGGCACACGTGTCCACCAGCTCCACCCGGTGTTCTCTGCCGAAGCGGTCCGTAAAGACCGCGTCCGGCACATCCGTTGCATAGCTGTCCACCACTGTGTCCCCCATATGGTTCACATACAGGTCGAAGACATGGTAGGTGGGCCTGAGCACCAGACCCCGGTCATGGGTGAAGATGCATCCCCGGGTATTCACCACCGGGGCAAAGTTTGCCATGCCCACCAGGTCCGCATTGCGCAGGGCCATGTTCAGAAAGCAGGCTGAGAAAACCGCATCCGCCATGGTGTAGGTGGCATTGTCATCGTTTTTATCCCGGGCCCTGAGGAACTCCTCGCTGCCCAGCGGTGCCGTGTCCACCGCCGGGTGATGCCAGCCCCGCAGGTTCCATTCATCATAGGCGATGCGGATGCGCTTTTCCAGCCCGAAGGCCTGCAGCAGGCCCCGGACCTTCCTTACGTCCCTGTCCAGGTCATCTGTCCTGGCCATGCATGCCTCGTACCCGGCGGGGCTGTTGTCCTGCCAAAGCTCGTCCCAGTAGCCGTGGATGGAGATCCAGTCAAGCCTGTCCCCGGCTTCCTGAAGGAGCCGTACGTTCCATTCCACATCGGCTATGGCCGCGGCGCTGAGCTGGATGGAGGGATCCACCCGCTTCATCATCTTGGCGGCTTCCCGGACATACCTGCCCCATTCCTGGCTTTTGTGGCTGCCGATCTCCCCGTCATAGTAGTTCTCATTGCCCACGGACCAGTAGCGCACGCTGTAGGGCGCTTCCTGGCCGCTCTCCCGCCTTAAACGGGCATAGCGGCCTTCCCGGGGCAGGTTGCAGTACTCCACCCAGTCGCTCATTTCCTCCTGGGTGCCGCTGCCGGCGTTGGTGCAGATATAGGGCTCGCACCCAAGCTTCCGGCACAGCATCACAAACTCGTCTGTGCCAAACCGGTTGCTCTCCTCCACCCGCCAGGCCTTATCGTAGGCGGGCACTCTTTCCTTTCCCACCCCGTCCTTCCAGTGGTAGGCGGAGACAAAGCAGCCGCCCGGCCACCGGATGATGGGCACCCGGATGCGTCTGAGGGCCTCCAGGACATCCTTCCTGAATCCGTCCGCATCCGAGAGCGGATGCCCGGGCATGTACACGCCTCCGTAGATCTGGCGGTGGAAGTGCTCCAGGAACTGGCCGTAGATCAGGGGACTGCGGCGGAAAAGCGGCCGGTCCGGGTTGATCTGTATCTTCACGGCGTCACCTCTGTCTTACATTTCCATGTCTTTCTCAATGCAGGCAAAGGGTCCCGGCAGGACCGTCAGGCCCCGGTGGTTCCCCGCATAGTCGGTGTCAAATACAATGGCGGATCCATCCGGATTCTCAAAGCGCTGGTCCGGTTCAAAGGCCCGGCCCAGGATATCCGAATCCACCATGGGCCGCTGCACCCCGGCAAGGAGGGCGCCAAGGTTGGTGTGCAGGACATACTTTCCGTCCTGATCCTGAGTAAGTTCCACCACGGCCTCCGCCTTTTCATCCACCAGGGCATTATTTTCATGCTTCCAGGGCTGTGCTCCGCCAAGGTAGACATTGCCCTGAGCCCAGACAGGCAGGTGGCCGAAATGGAAGGGTTCCAGCTTGCCCATGTTGGGTCTTTCCGCATCCATGTCAAAGTGGTCAATCCACTGTTCATACGTCTCGTATTCATCAAAGCAGGCTGTGCCCACGGTCCGCTCGTGAAGGCCGGGTTCGCCCCGCTTTTCCGGCATATCCTTCGGGAAGCCCTGGATGAAGATGTTGTTGTAGAACCTGTCGTCCCCGTGGAGAATCGTCATGAAGCCGGCCACCTCCGTGCGGTGACGAATGTGGTAGGGTGTATAGCGCCAGCCCGTGCCGGCTCCCACACAGGTGAAGGTGCCCATGATGAGGTTGTGCACCAGGGCCACGCCCTGGGTGGCAAAGCGCAGGCTTACCCGGGAGAGAAGAATGTTGTTGTCAATCAGGGTGGGACCGTGGCCCACCTCCACAAACAGGTCCTGGCTTTCCATGCCGCCCTCTGCCCATGCGCAGCCTTCCGGGCGCTGGTTGTCGTGCAGCAGGTTCTGGGTGATCCGGGTGCCCTGGGCCTCCCAGTCACACCAGATGCCCATGGTGCAGTGATGCACATGGTTGCGGCGCATCACCACGTCAATGGCTGCATGCAGCTTGATGCCCGCGATCTCCGCGCCGCCCAGCTCCTGCATGTTGTTGATGTGATGGATCTCGTTGTCCTCAATCAGGGAGAAGACAGCGCCCATGCGGCCCACAATGCCGGTCTGCTCGCAGTGGTGGATATGGCATCTGCGGATGATATGGGAACCGATGTTTTCCTTGAGCCATCCGTGGTACTGTCCGCGGCACACGGCATCCCGCTCCATCTGGGTGGGGCTCTTGACATGTTTTACCGTGAAGTAATGATCATTCTCGGGATCATAGTAACGGCCCAGGGAGATGCCGCAGCACTTGCTGTTGCAGATCTCGCAGTCCTCAATGATCCATCCCCGGCTCCAATGGGGGCCCATGAGGCCATCCTGGAAAGCGGCAGGCGGTGCCCAGGTGGTGGCGGCCTTTTCCATCTTAAAGCCCGACACCGTGATATATCCCCTGCCTGTTTCCTCCGGGAAGAAGCAGCGGCGGCGGACGTTGATTTCCACCTTTTCCTTCCTGGGATCCCTGTCCTTAAAGTTGGCATAGATCACCGTGGTGCCTGTCTTTGCATCCCCTTCCTGCACGGCATACCACTTGTACACGGACTCTTCCGGGCACCAGGATTCGGCATGCACGCCGCCCTCCAGACACTCCTCCAGGGTCTCCGCCTCGTAGAGCATGCGGTCATTCAAGTACACACAGCCGGTGTGCCGGTGGTTTGGGGCAAAGTACCAGTCCCCGAAGACCTCTGTGGTATAGGGATTGTAATCCCCGAAAACCTGGCTGGGCACCCGGATGACCCAGGTTGTACCCTGATAGGGTTCCCAGTCCCGGGCAGGCTCGGCGCCGCAGATCACAGCCCCAAGGGGCTCCGTGGAGCGGTAGACAATGCGCTTTTCTTCCGTGCCGCCCCGCTCAGGGGATACCTGTTCCCGGTAGATGCCCGGATACACCAGGACCTCATCCCCGGGCCGGGCCAGGCGGGCCGCTGCCGAAATGGTTCTGAAGGGATACGCTGCGCTGCCGTCTCCACCGGCACGGGCCTGCTGGTTCACATGATAGATCATATGCTTTTCCTCCCCATATTGTAACGCTGGTTTACGCTGGTTCTTCCCGCATTATAGACCCGGCACATGAAAAGGAAAAGGGGCAGGAAGGGGGCAGAAAAACTTTCCGGGAGATCCTGCACCCCGCCCTTTCAGACAGTTTCCCGGCGTGTCTTCCGCACTGCATGTTCCCCTCCCCTTTCCGGGTCTGTCCGGCATTTCTCTGCACTTTCCGGTATTGACGAAAAGCGGGGACGCGCCTATGATCTGACATAACATTTTCATTTTCCGGAGGGATGTATGGCTTCTGTCGTCTTTGATATGGACGGTGTTCTCTTTGATTCCGAGCGCTGCATCATGGGCTGCTGGGAAGAGATTGCCCTTAAGCGGGGCCTTGGGGATATCCATCCTCTGCTGTACAGGTGCCTGGGTGTTACCCGGGGAACCACAAAACGGAACATGCGTGACACCTTCGGGGAAGATTTTCCCTGTGATGATTTCCTCACGGAAGTCTCCCGCATATTCCATGCAAGGTACGACGGCGGCCGGCTCCCCCTGAAAACAGGGGTCCATGAACTGCTGGATTATCTGACGGAAAACAGGATCCCCGTCGCCCTGGCCAGTTCCACCAGAAAGGAGACCGTCGTCCGCAATCTCTCAGACGCCGGCATTCTGGATGCCTTCTCCGCTCTTGTCTGCGGGGACATGATCTCCCGCAGCAAGCCTGACCCGGAGATCTATGAGACTGCCTGCAGAATGCTTTCCGAAGATCCCTCTGTCTGCTATGCCGTGGAGGATTCCTACAACGGCGTCCGCTCAGCCTTTTCTGCTGGTCTTCATACCCTCATGGTGCCGGACCTGCTTGAGCCCACCGGTGAGATCCGCAGCCTCTGCACCGCCGTTCTCCCATCCCTCCTTCATGTCAGGGATTATCTGAAAAACCGTCTGTAATCCGTCTGGACTGTACAGCCTGCTCAGGATACATGTTCATCGGCTGCATCCCGCCGGATGATCTCGCCTGCAGGCATGACCGTGCTTGAGAAAAACAGCTGCCTTTCAACGACTCACAAGTTAAGGATGTGTTCTATGAAATTCCTTCATATTGCGGACCTGCATCTGGGCAAGTCCATCTACGGCGTCTCCCTGCTGGAGGAGGACCAGGCTGAGTGGGTCCGGCGCTTTCTGGATCTCTCATCCGCCCTGCATCCTGACGCGGTCCTTATTGCCGGGGATGTATACGACCGCAGTGCGCCCAGCGGCGAAGCGGTGGCCCTGCTGGACAGGCTGCTGACCGGACTTACGGACCAGGGGATCCAGGTCTTTGTCATCTCCGGCAACCATGACTCCGGCAGACGCCTTGGCTTTGCCTCCTCCCTGCTTTGCCGGCAGGGCGTCCATATAGCCGGGGAAATCGGAGACGGCGGCATTCTCCGTCATGTAACCCTTGAGGATGCCTACGGCCCTGTGACCGTCTGGCTCATGCCCTATCTCTTCCCGCTTGAAGTTTCAGAGCTCCTGGGAGATCCGGACATCCGGGACTATGAGACCGCTGTCCGGCGCCTTCTGGCCCTGCAGCCCATGGACCCGTCTCAGCGGAACATCCTGGTGGGCCATCAGAATGTGACGGCCTTCGGAAAGGAAGGCGAGCGGGGCGGCTCCGAATCCATGGTGGGCGGCATCGGGCAGATCGACTATACCTGCTTTGACGCCTTTGACTATACCGCCCTGGGCCATATCCATGCCGCCTATGCCGTGGGCCGGCGTACGGTGCGCTATGCCGGTTCTCCCCTGTGCTACCACTTTGACGAGACCCGTCAGTCAGAAAAAGGGCCTCTGCTGGTGACTCTGGGGCCGAAGGGGGAAACACCGCAGATTGAGCTGAAGGAAATCCCTGCCCTGCATCCCCTGAGGATCGTGGAAGACACCTGGGATGAGATCACCGCCAGGGAATCCGTCTCAGAAAACAGGGGCGAGTACATTTCCGTGCGCGTCACGGACCGGGCGGTTACACCTGATATGGCCGACTACCTGAACCGTGTGTACCAGGCCCGGGACAGCCGTCTTCTGGAAATCATAAGCACCTGGCGCGCC
This sequence comes from uncultured Clostridia bacterium, assembly GCA_946627565.1. Taxonomy (GTDB): domain Bacteria; phylum Bacillota; class Clostridia; order Christensenellales; family Aristaeellaceae; genus UBA2943. Next base: position 1,579 of record CAMOVR010000042.1, on the reverse strand, counting down.
ATCTCCGGCGGCGATTCTTCCGGCCCCTCCGGGGAAGCGGTGCGCGCAAAGAGCATCGATACCCTCTTTTCCGACTTTTACGCGGACCGTCACAGCGGCAGCATGCCAAGCCCCGGTGACAGCGCCTTCCTGGCCCAGGTTGCCGGGCTCATGGCCAGTATGGACTCCCACGACATCTCCGAGGAAAGCGTGATCGGGATGCTGACAGACATGCTGGTCAAGCAGACAGAAGAGGAAGAAAAAGCAGAGAAGGAGGCGGAAAACCTGTGAAACCCATTTCCCTGACCATGAAGGCCTTCGGGTCCTATGCCGATGAAACCACCCTGAACTTTTCCGATCTCCAGAACCAGCTGTTTCTCATCACCGGGGATACCGGCGCCGGCAAGACCACCATTTTTGATGCCATCATGTTTGCCCTGTACGGGGAAGCCAGCGGCACGGGACGTAACAAGGACAGGAAACAGGGCGAAACCCTGCACTGCGATTTCGTGGACAAATCGGTGGACACCTTCGTCTCCCTCACCTTCCTGCAGGAGGGAAAGGAGTATACCGTCAAACGCCGCATTCACTTCAGAAAAGGCCAGGGCAAGAATGCGGGCACATTTACCGATACCATTCTTTCTGCAACCCTCTCGGATCCTGACCGGGGTCCCATTGAAAATATATCAAAAGTAACCGACCGCATCACGGAGCTGCTGGGCATGAATGCCAGCCAGTTCACCAAGATCGTCATGCTGGCCCAGGGTGAGTTCCGCCAGTTCCTGCAGGCGGACAGTGATACAAGAAACGCGATTCTGGGCAAGCTCTTTGACAACTCCCCCTATCTGCGCTATATCCGCCTGCTGACGGGTGTCAGAAGCGCGCTTCTGGAAAAGCGGAAAACCTTCAAGGGGAACATGGATGCCTCCCTCATGGCCCTGCGCCTGCCGGAGGATATGCCGCCCGAAGAGCGTGTCCATTTCTCCGCCGAGGACCCCTATCTGACAGAGTGCCTGAAGGACCTGATGCAGCAGGAAGAGGAAGAGCTTGCTGTTTTAAACAAAAACAGGGATGCCCTCACGGACCTCAAGAGCCAGCTGGATACCCGCTTCGGGGCTGCCCAGAGCCTGAACGGCCAGTTTGATGAACTGGAAAAGCGCCGCAGGAACCTGGAGGGGCTCCTGAATATGAAAGAAGAAATGCAGCGCCGGGCAGACGCCATGAAAACCGCCGGAGATGCGCTGCATAAGGTCAAGCCCTTCATGGATACCAGGGACAGGGTACGGAAGGAATGCAGCGCTGCCATAAAAGAGCAGGAGAAGCTGAAAAAGAAGCTGGAAGAGCACCGTCTGGCCCTGACGGCAGCAGAGGAAAATGCCAGGGGAGATGACCGTCTCCGGGAACAAATGGCATCCCTTTCCGCTCAGATCCTGCAGCTGGATAAGGAACTGCCCGGATACGAGGAACTGGAGACGGAGCTTAAAAACCTGGAAGCAGCCAGGAAGAGTATCAAAAAGGAAACAGCCAGGAAAGAGAAGGCTGCGGAAGCCCTGGATGCCGCCCAGAAGCGCCTGGCGGAAATCCGTCCCCTGCTGGAAGA
>CAMOVR010000041.1 GCA_946627565.1 uncultured Clostridia bacterium | reverse complement strand
CTTTACATGCTGACGCAGATGAGACGATGGGTGCAGAATGGGCAGATGCTTTATCTGTCAGCATGTGTCTGAACAGTGACGGCTTCCTGATGGATCGGAATGAGTACGCCAGGATGCCATGCTGGAATGTGGAGTTCGAAGAATTTGAGGAAGAATATCAGGCATGGAATACTAAGTATTACATCATCGTCAGTGAAGATGGAGAAATCTTATTCTCCGAATTGTCGCTTAACGGGAATGGTTGATTGATTCCTCACGAACGTTGTCAGAACAAGGAACGGTATTAATTGAAACGGCTTGCCGGAGCGCCTGTACGATGCCTCCGGCAATTCTTTTCTTATAGGCACGTCAAGACTCCCGGATTTTCTGACCCATCTTGTCTGCATCCTTGTCTGTATCCGGCACAAGAACAGGCGCAACTTTTCTCTTTATTTACAGTTCATCGTTTACAGAGCTTACAGTTTGCCTTTAAATTAAGAGTGTCAAAGAGGGGGCACATGATTTATTGCAGCCAAATGGTAAAGGATGCTGCCGCTTCTCATCATATACTCAGGAACTTTTACCTGAATGTCTGACTGACACCACCTTTTGAAAAATCCCCCTGCGTAGGGTATTGCTCGTTACGCAGCGTCATGTAGTAGGATACATGGCGAAAGGAGGCAAAGGCTATGCCAAAATACACGACGGGAGAACTTGCGAAGCTCTGTGGCGTTACTGTCCGAACAGTTCAGTACTATGATACCAGAGGCATCCTGATTCCCAGTGAGCTTTCGGAAGGCGGACGGCGGCTATACTCAGAAGACGATCTGAAGCGCTTGAAGATCATCTGCTTTCTGCGGGAACTGGATCTTCCCATTGACGCCATCTCCCAGATCCTGAAGGAAGAACATCCTGAGAAGGTGATCTCTCTGCTCATCGAACAGCAGGAAACCGTTCTTTCGGATGAAATTGCCGAAAAACAGGAAAAGCTGGAAAAGGTCCGGGAGCTGAAAAACGGACTGAAAGGCAAAACAGAATTCTCCCTCGAAACCATCGGTGACATAGCCATCATTATGGAAGGCAGGAAACAACTGAAAAGGATGCGCTGGATGGCGATCCTTACCGGAAGCCCGATCACAGCACTGCAATGGTTTTCCATCATGTTCTGGATTGTCAGAGGCATCTGGTGGCCATTTGTCGTCTGGGTACTGGTGGCTGTTCCCTGGAGCATACTGGTCAGCCGGTATTATTTCAATCATGTAAAATACATCTGCCCGGAATGTCACGAGGTATTCAAGCCCTCTTTGAAGGAAGCTTTCTGGGCGAACCATACCCCTGCAGCCCGTAAGCTGACCTGCACCGCATGCGGTCATAAAGGCTTCTGCGTGGAGATCTGGGGAGGTGACGGGAAATGACAGAGTTTGAGAATATCGTCATTGGCAGAAACAGTATTCCTTCCCTGGTCGTTTCGGTCCTTCTTATGATCGCGATCCCGGTCATCTTTCTTATCTGCTGGCGCAGAAGGCATAAAGAACAGACAACGCTCAGCTATCTCATTGCGGGTGCCGTCGGGTTTATCGTTTCTGCCCGGATACTGGAGATTGGTGTGCATTATTTCTGCATCCTTCAGGATAATCCTGTCTCCCGGTTCATTAACGGAAACACAGTTGCCTACGTCCTTTACGGAATCATCATGGCAGGCGTTTTCGAAGAGTGCGGACGGTATATTGTTCTAAAATACATCATGAAAAAGAACCGTACCCGTGAGAATGCGGTTCTGTACGGCATCGGCCATGGGGGAATAGAGATCCTGGCTGTCGTTCTTCCTCTGATGATCACTTATCTTGCCATAGCGGTGCTGTTTTCTCAGGGAGATGTGCAAAACGCGCTCAGCACCCTGAAGATCACAGAAGAAACCGCCGCATCCGCACTTCCGTCTGTACAGACGGCTGCTGCATTTGATTACGGTTCTATGGCCTTGAATGTCTCTGAGCGGCTGTTTGCAGTACTCATCCATACCGGGCTGACGGTTATCGTATACTACAGCGTCATAAGTGCAAAGAAGATCTGGCTGCCGGCTGCCATCGTGCTGCATATGCTGATGGACACATTCCCCGCTTTGTACCAGAGAGGCGTCCTCCCGCTCTGGGCAGTTGAGGTATGGGGTGGCATATGTACTGTCGTGGTCGTCTGTATTGCCTGGAAGCTGTACAGGAAAATGCAAAGCATATAAACAGATCAAGGCTCCCACACTGCCCTTCAGCAGCGGGGAGCCTTGCTTTATCATTCAATATGGATTGTAAGACCGGACCGGTACCATGAGATCATGACTGCCTCATAAGGAGAGCTGACATCCGGAACAGCAGCGATGATCGCATGGAGCTTAAGACGAAACTGCTTTCCCGCCTTTTTCATGCGCTTTCTGTCTCATGGTCTGATACCACTCCACTTATTCCACGCTGCGAACCGTGGTTGTTCCCGCCTGTGCAATCGTGACTTCCGACATCCCGGGCAGCCTCACCTGGGCAGTGACGCCTTCCGGCAGCGTGATGGTCAGCGCCTGGGCAGTTCCCTCTGCGGTGATCGTTCCCTTCACTGTATCCACGGATACGCTGACACTTTCGCTGTGGCTGAAATCAGGCGCAATCAGGCAGGTGTCAAAGCCTGGGGCAGTGGGCTGAATGCCGCCTGCATACCTGGACAGAATCAGAAGAGGTCCCGCTGACCAGGCATGGTTTTCCGTGCCGCTTTCCCGTTCCCAGTATTCCCACAGGGTGGTAATGTGGTTTTCCAGATTGCAGGCCACCATATCGCCGTAGCGAAGCGCCATGCGGTCCAGGGCCTCGCTGACACAGCCCATTTCACACATGGCCTCCAGCACATACTTTTCCATGAATGTACCGCACTGCATCACGCTTTGAAGCACCTGCAGAATCGCCGGATATTTTTCTTCCCCGGCCAGGCCGCTGAGAACAGCGATCGCCTGGGCTCTGTCGTCTGACCTCTCATTCTCCGCAGAGCAGTAGCCCTCTTCCGTCCAGAACGTGCTGTCAAACGCACCTGAGATGGAGTCTGTCCTCTCCTTCAAGAGCTCAGCATTCCGGTCAAGAACATCGGCCATTTTCTGCACGGAAGATGCGGCCCAGTAATACCAGGCGTTTTCCAGCACCAGACTGTCCTCGCCGGTATAAGCGTCATACCAGGTTTCCTCCGACCAGTTGCAGGGGCGGATATTCACCAGGCCATTTTCATTCATTTCCCATTTCAGGAGATAATTCAGATAGGCGTCAAACATTTCCTCCAGCACATACTGTCTGCCTGTATACAGGTAATACTGCCATGTGCCCACTAAACACAGCCATCATCCAGATCCATCGTTTCACGGTGTTTCCTCCCTTACGTTTTTTATATCTGCTTTCCGATCATGGATTCTTATTTTGCATTTACGGTATGGGTGCCTGCAGAAAGCGTCTGCGTTTCTGCGCCTGGCAGGAAAACCTGGGCTGTAACACCCTCGGGCAACGTGACATACAGCGCTTGTGCGGTACCCTCTGCACTGATGATCCCCCTGACCGTGCTGACAGTGACACTGACGGTATCGGAATGGCTGAAATCCGGTGCAATGACGCACTCCGTCCATCCCGGGGAAAGCGGCCGTACGCCGCCCACATAGGCAGACAGAAGATACACGCCGCTGGCCGACCAGGCATGGTTCCAGGTGCCCATGCCTTCCACAAAGTACTCCCACAGGGTGGTATAGCCTTTCTCCTGGTTGATGGCCACCATGTCGCCGAATCTGGCCTGCATCCGGTCCAGGGCTTCGTTCACACAGCCCATTTTGCACATGGCTTCCAGCACATAGGCTTCCATGTAAGAGCTTGCTTTGCAGTTTTCTTTCAACGCTTTCATAATCACCGGATAGCGCTCCTGCGGGGCCAGACCGCTGAGCACGGCCAGCGCATTTCCCCGGTCGTCCGGGATGGGTGTGGTGGTATAGCCAACGCCCTCCACCCACAGGCTTTCGTAACCTGCCGTCACCTTTTCTGCCGTTTCCCCAAGCCATGCATCATCCTCGGAAAGCACCGCCGCCATTTTCTTAAGCGTGGTTAAGCACCAGTAATACCAGGCATTTTCGCATACTTTGGTATCCACCTGGGATCCTGTGTCCTGCCAGTCCACCAGGCCCTGGCCGGTCTTGTGTTTCACCAGACCGGTGGAGGACAGCTTCCAGCGCTTTACGTACCTGACTGCCGGATGATAGATGGTTTTCAGCGCATCTGTGTCCCCGGTATAAAGATAGTAATCCCACACGCCGATGATGCCCGCCATTTCCTGCGCGGGCAGTTCGTAGAACTCATTGAAAATCGGGGTGACCGTAGCCAGCAGGTTGTCCAGCTTTCCCTTCCCGTTTCCCGGCGTAACCCAGGCTGCTTTCTGGTTCAGCATCTTCGTATAGAGGGGATAAATGGCCGGATCCAGGCAGTACATCATCTGCCGCATCTGGCTGGTGGCGTCGCCCGTCCACTGAGCCCGCTCCCGGTCAGGGCAGTCCATGAAATTCTCCCGGACGCACACATACTGGGTACGCACACCCATCTGCCACAGGGCATCAAAGAATGGCTCGTTCATGGAAAAGGCTCCCGCCATTTCCGTATCATAGCCCGATTCCCGGTAGGCCAGCCGCTCCACGGTCACGCCGGCAGGCACATGATAAATCACCTGCATGCCGCTGATCCAGGCCGGGGATTCAAAAGCCTGATGTCCTTCTGAACAGGTCACATAAGTCGTGTATACGCTTTGCGTATCCACGGTGTTTTCCGTGGTGATGGTAATGGGTACCTCCCTGTCTGCCGACACCTCCAGATACGGCGTCACCTGGGCGTTGTACGGAAGCCACAGATACAGGTCTTCATCCTGTTCGGTTGTATAACCCGCATATTCCGCACTGTTCACATAATCCTTCAGGCCAAATTCCCGGATCAGGGGGACAGGGCGCGCATGCAGGGCATTCCATGGTGCGTCACCGTATGCGCCGCGGGTCCGGGCGTTTTCCCATGGGGATGCATCATAGCCCGGCTGCAGCCAGCCGTCATCCTCACGGTCTGCAGCTGCATAATAAATGTTGTATTCCGGAAACCGCAGGTTGGGCTGGGGAACGCCCAGGGCCATGTCGTCCCTGAAAGCCCTGTCCCGCTTTACTTTCCAGCTTTCGTCAGAAAGAACTGTCTGATTTCCCACCTGGGCTGCGAAAATCAGCCCGGCGGTATCCACTGGCACGTTGCTGTAGCTCTGGGCGTCCTCGCCCTTTACACCCCAGAACCAGGCTTTTATGCAGACTGTGTTCTCTCCTTCCGTCAGGTAAGGCGCAAGATCCACCGTGTCAAAATACCCGTCCTCTGGATTGGGGCCCCGTTTCAGCCCGCCGTCATACACCGCCTGATGGCCGTTAACGTAAAGGAAATACTTGTTTTCCACGCCGATTTCTGCCCAGGCTTCCGCAGGTACTTCTTCGACGGAAAATGTTTTGATAAAGTCCACCCACACGTTGTTTTCCGTGTCCCCGCTCCAAATCCAGCTGGCATTCTGAAGCAGCACCGGCATATCTGCTGCGCCTGTATCCTCCGCCTTCACACATCCGGAAAACAGGCATATCACAGCCACCATCCAGATCATCCAACGCTTACCCATGGTCATTCCTCCCTGCATTTTACGCTTTGATCCTGTCTGTATCATAATGCAACACGCCCGGCAGGGAAAGCGAAACAGCATAAACTCTTTCTTTTTCGTCCCAGACAATAAGGCAGCCATCGTGCTGCATATGCTGACGGACACATTTCCCGCTTTGTACCGGAGAGGCGTTCTCCCGCTCCGGGCAGTTGAGGTATGGGCTGCCGTATGGACCGTCATGACCGCAGGTATCGCTGGGAAGCCGTATCAGAAAATGAAAGCATAAAAATGCGCAATAAAAAAAATACAGGCCCAAAACAGCCGGCATGGGCGAAGAAATGTGGGGCCAGAGGAGGCAGCGTCGCCCCTTCCCGCCGCCCCCTTCAAAGCCCGCGGCAGTGATTTCATGATGGCCAGGGCATCCCTGCACTGTAATCATCACACTGCCCGCTCTGTCCGGCGTGCCCCGGGTACAGAATAAAGGAAAGTGACCGTCCGTAAAGGGATGGAATCCATAGACGCAAGGGCAATCGCTTATACGGCATACTTTGGCTGGCGGCTGTTTAACCAGACAAATAAGCAGCCAGGACTTTACATAATCCTGGCTGCCGATTGTCTTTCAGCTTTCTGAAGCGATATTGCAAACATTATTGCAGAACGAACATGCATTCCCTGCTCCTGGGCGTTTTATGCAGATATGAAAGCGTTCAATAATAAGTAACCATAAATACTACCTATGGAAACCAGTTGACATGATGCAACTGTTTTTTGTAGCAGCTGGTCTTTGTCCAGCGCATTATCATAGGAATTGTCATTTTCATTTCCAGATATACCGCCGCTGATCCCAAACTTGCAGACGCAGTGCAGAAAGAATTGCACTGTGTGTTCAAGGATGACATCAGCCAAGGACACTTCCTTCGGATTACGGTGAACTGGGAATTTTGAAAAAGGGGAGCATGGACCACGTCCTGAAGAATACCAGCGGTTCCCCCGACATATATGCCACAGTTTGCACAGCAGATCTGTATTCACAGGATGCCCAGAGTCTGTTTATTCCGTATCTGCTGGACAGAGAAAAGAACCCCACGCTGTGGGGAAGGTACGATTCAGTCAAGGAATACTATCTGCAGCTGAAGAACAAGTATACGAATGCCGCCCCTCTGGATGAAGACGACTTCTGAGTCATCAGTTGTTTGTATGGTACGCATCCGAGGGGATGCTGGGCCCTACATCCGATGGTGGCGTGGGTTCATCCGTTGTATGATAGCCATCTGTTATACCGCGTGTGCAGGCCACGCAGGTTTTGCAGGATAATTTCTATATATATCCCTATATATATAATATATTATTTATTATTTATTTATATATAAATGAGTTTCACAATCTGCACACCCGCTTACTGCGAATACATTTGATGCATCATTTGATATCATTCTGACACAAGATATGATGGGCTATCCAGCCACTTTTACCACTTCAGCATATGCCCGGGAATTCAAGCTTATTGCTCAATCATCTGCCATATGGAAATTGTCTGTCAACTTACGATTGGATCCCGCAGAATGACGTTGGTTGAATGACTCTGAGAAAATCCAATTCAAGAGTCGAACAATTTTAACTTGCTGTGGCAATATGGACCTGACAGGCATGTTAGCAGATGGGTCAGATGCCATTGACTCATTTTGCCTATAGTGCAGTAATACGCGGCTCTGTAAAGGATTATTCTTACTCATGCGCAAATCGTTCTGCTACATAAAGGGGCCCTGTACCATAAGCAAAAGTCAGGAACACCACTTGAAGTGGTATTCCTGACTTGATATACCTGGGCCTGTGTTTTACATTATTACTGAACGCTTCCTATCTGCCGCCAACGACGTGAATTCCGACGAATAAACACCGTCTCCCAGGGGGACAGCGGCTGGTCCATAACCCTGTTGCCCTTTTCCGGGGTACTGCTTGCCAGCGGTGCAGCCGCCGGCACAGCCACAGAATGAAAGCAGCGGGGATCTGATTCACTGTGTCACGTTGCTTTGCCTTATGTGTCAGAATTACTGACTGTCTGCTGCGGCATCGTTCATGATGGTCTCGGAAACCTGCACATAAGAATCAACCATGTTGCTGCGCCCGGGAATACATATGCCTCCGTGTCAGTTCATCTTCCAGTTTCCGTCGGTGTCATGGCAGCACCTGCAGGCCTGATTTGCCATTTAAGGGGGTAACTTTTGCAAAAACGAAGAAAAGTACCGGTTTAACTGCCGGTTTGCGCATGCTGTCCGTTTTGTCCTTCAGGAATCCCCGTCCCATAAAAACAGCAAATATGTGCCCCTCACCATGACCATGCCGGAAAGCACGGCGTCTGCATGTTCAAACACAATGCCTGTCGTTTTTGTGTTCTTCCGCTTCATCGGCTATAATGGAAACACAAAGCATGGAAGCGAGGAAGAGCAGATGAAATATCATGCATGGCTGCAGAAACTGATCTGCCTGCTGGCGCTGTTAAGCCTGATGCTGCCCGTTTTGCCCGTCATCGGGCTTTCAGAAGAGATGCAGGCCATCTACAGGGCCAAATCCAATACAAGCTTTCATCTCCGGCCTGAACCTGAAAGCAGGCGCTGGGTCGAGGAAGTGCCTGCAAACCGGGAAGTTGAGGTTCTGGAGTACCATGAGGGCTGGTCCCTCCTGCGCTACAGGAACAAAACAGGCTACGCCCAGACAGACTGGCTGAGGGAATTCATCTGTCTGGATCCTCTGAATCACCCTCTGCCGGGTTTTACTCCATGCACCGGCATATGGACCTTTTCTTCCTCCTGGACAGCCAGTGCCGGGGAATTCACCGGACTTGAAATGCCGGAGGGCACAGCCGTCGCTGTCCGCATGGACGGAGACAGGGCCATCCTTCCCGTATGGCGTGATGAGACAGACGTTCCTTCATCCAGCGGAAGCTATACCCCCTTTGTACCCTGGGACAGTGCCGGCAAAGGGGACCTGATTGCCGCCTTTACCACCTTCTATAACGACTCAACCGGCACACCCCTGGCCCGGGAACGCCAGTATAACATTGCCTATGGCTGCAGCCTTACCGACGGCATTGTGCTTAATCCCGGGGACTCCTATTCCTTCAACGCTATCTGCGGACCTTATACCATAAACAACGGCTATAAAAACGCAAAAAACATCAGCGCCAGCGGCACAGGTCCCGGGGGCGGTGTCTGCCAGCTGAGCACCACACTGTACAATGCTCTTCTGGAAGTTCCTGTCCAGATCACCGACTGGGCCGTACACTCCTCCAGCGGCGTCCGCTATGTCCCCGTATCCTATGATGCCTGCGTGGGCAACTATACGGACCTGTGCTTCACTAACAGCCTTCCCTACCCCATTGAGATCCGGGCAATGCCCCAGGATGGAGCTCTCACCGTTCTGATCTTCAGGAGCGGGAGTCGGATCATAACCGTGAAATTCGGAAAATAAGCCATGTGCCGGGCCCAAAAACCATACCCGGCGGGCTTTCAGATTTGATTTACCCTTTCCTTCCTGCCCATCCAAGAAGCCTGTCAATCCCGAAGATGGCATATCCCAGGGCAATGAAGGCTGCCAGCATGCCCAGGCAGAAGGTCACCACGCCGCCCGTTCCGGATATTGCCGGATCCAGGAAGGTATAGGGATAGCTGGTCACATCCGCTGTGGTACCGCCGCCCATGTACACGCCAAAGACGCCAACGGCAATCATGGTGAAGGCCAGATAGACCAGAACCAGGGACAGCCAGGCAAGAGGGCCCCAGGCCGGCATTTTTCCCTTTTCGTCAAACAGCAGCCAGTCCAGGAGCGTCATAACCGGTACCACATAATGCATCAGGAGCAGGTGCAGCACGATCTGCCCGTTCTCAAACAGGGTGTTAAAGAGCATGAAATGAGCAATCAGCATGGTTACCAGAAGTGAAACCGCAGCTGTGTACTTGATAACCGGTGCAAAGGTGACCGCCTCCGGATCCCTGAAACGCACACACAGCCAGATCACAGCACAGAGGAAGTACACCCAGGCAAACATGTTTGCAATATTGGTAAACATATGCGGAAATGCATCCGTATAGTTGCCTGCCAGAATCCCGGATCCGTCCAGGAGTCCCCAGGTACAGAGGATCAGAAGAACTGCCTTCCAAATTATAGAACATACCTTGCTGGAAACACGCATGTATCCACCTTCCTTATTTCTGCCTGGGCAGTCTGCTCATTCTTCAGCATCCGCATACCGGCAAAGCCTTTTTTCGCAGCCTGCCCATTGTACCATGCCTTCCTCCGTAATGGAACATACGTTGACATCCGTTTTTTCTCAATTGTATACTGGAAATCGCAGTTGTTTCAGCGAATGAACAATGTATTTCATATATACTTTCTTTAACGAACGCACCGCTTTCCGGAAATGCTTTCCCGGATCTTTCTGAAAGCAGGAATTCTTATTCTTTATCCGTATATCAGGAGACCATCCTGACGTACAGGATATACTGAAAAAGGGGATCGTATGGAACTGTACACCTGGCAGAAAGAATGCCTGAAGGCCTGGGAGGAAAACGGCCGCCGTGGTATCGCCCATGTCATTACAGGCGCAGGGAAAACCGTGCTGGCACTGGAAGCAGTACGGCGGTTCCGGGCGCAATATCCAGGCGCCCGCATCCGTGTCATCGTGCCCACCATTCCTCTTGCTCTGCAGTGGCAGTCCGCCCTGCTCAGGACAGCGATAAACGAGGAAGAACGCCCGGGGTTCTTCGGTGCCGGTCACAAGGACATGTGGGACCGGCCCACCATGATCTACATCATTAACTCAGCCCGGGACTCCCTGGCCGGACATATGGAACATTCCTTTTCCCTGAATCAGCCCGTACTGCTGATTCTGGATGAATGCCATCATTATCAGAGCAGAGAGAACAGGAAGATTTTCGATTTCCGAATTCCTGTTTTTTATCCATCTTCCCAATATGCCTGTCTCGGTCTGTCCGCTACACCCTTCGGCACGGTCCACGACGAAGTCCTGCTGAACCATATCGGAAGGGAAATCTATCATTATGATTTTGCAGACGCTGAAGCTGACGGTATTATCTCATCTTTCACCGTCCTGGAGACAGCTGCTTCCTTTCTGCCGGAAGAGAGGGCCAGATATCAGACTCTGACACAGGAACTCATCATTCTCTATGCCAAGCTGCTGAAACAATACCCATTTCTGAAAGGTCTGCAGACGCATGTGTTTCAAATGGAACTGAGCCGCCTGGCCCTGGCAGCTGTCAGTCCCATGGACCCTGCCGTACTCTTTAAGCTCAAATCCATTGAGCGCAAGCAGGTCAGCAATCTGGCTGTAACCAGAATCAAGTGCGCCGCCGCCATTATCCGTCAGCTTCCGGATGACAGCCGTATCATCCTCTTCTGCGAGCGCATTGCTCAGGCGGAAGATATGCACGCCCTTCTTAGGCGGCAGATGGGAAACATCGCTGTCATATACCATTCCAAAATGACCCGGGAAGCCAGGGAGAGGTGTCTGCAGGCTTTCCGTACAAACACGGCCCGTGTATTGATCAGCTGCAAAGCACTGGATGAAGGAATTGATGTGCCCGATGCCAGTACGGGGATCATTCTGAGTTCCACATCCGTCTCCCGTCAGCGCATACAGCGGCTGGGGCGCATCCTGCGCAGGGCACCCGGAAAAACATCTGCCAGTCTGTATTATATCTACCTTCCGGAATCCAGTGACGATATGGTCTATCTGCCCGGCCTTGACGATGTCCCCTGCGTTTCTCTCCGCTACGACCCGATGCAGGACGACTTTTCCAACGAGCTGTATGAATATGCTGCCCTTGAAATTATGAAAAGCAGCAAAGCGTCTCTGAGCCCTGCCCAGAGCCAGGAACTGCGCCGCTGTCTGCTGGAGGGGCTGGCAAGACCGGACTACCTGATGCCGCAGGCTGCCCTTAAGACACAAACAGGCCGTACGGTTCATGAGACAAACTACTGGAGAGCCATGCAGCGCGTCAGCTGCCTGTTTCAGGAGGAAGGCACACCTTCTCCGTCAAATGACAGTCCGGACTTTTCAGAAAGCTGATATACCGGCATGCACCTCATTCAGGCCTTGTCAGGTCTGCCTTATTTTCATATAATGGAATGGTCTTTTTATCAGAAGCAATACCCCTGCAAAGATATTTTATTTGTCTGAAAGGAAAGAAGATCATGCAAGACTATAAAACTCTGCTGTCCTCTCTCAATCCCCTTCTGAAAGGAATCAGCGACACCCTTACTTCTGCCGGCAAAACAGAGAAGAAGATCCAGAAAGACGTGGATTCCGGCAATCTGACAGATGCCAGAAAAGATCTTGCTGTGATTCAGGCATCCATTGAACAGCTTCAAGCTAAAGCAAACGCTATCCAGGCTGAAATCGATTCCTTTGATACCCAGGCATACTTCGTCAGCAGCGAATTTGAGCAGCAGCTGCTCTCCGCCTGTACAGATAAAGGGATCAATATTATTGGCGAGAAGGGCGTTTATGAAATGTTCCCCTATAAAATCCGCATTATCGGGGACGAAGAGCATGCAGCTGAGGTTTATATGAACCGCAAGAAGATCCCCAGCTATTATCCTGAATATGTGGCAGACACCATTTACAAGGGCATTGCCAAGCTGAACAAGGCTGCCTTCAATACGGCTTCCTTCATGGAAGAGCTGGCGGTAGCCTACGAAGTCACCTGCCTGCGCACGGGCGCCCGCATCGGAAGCACCCAGAGCCTGACAAAGGTGTACAGGAACCTGGCTCCCATGTCCAGAGCCCGCAAGGATTATGATATGCAGGCCTTTGCTTTTGACCTGTCCCGGCTGTACGAAGCCGGCACGGAAGCATGGTGTACCAAGACAGATACCTATGATTTCGGTACCAGCCGTGACGGCAAGAGCGGTATCCGTGTGCTGAGCCGTACTGGCGTAGAATCCTTTATCAGCACCATCCGTCTTCTTCAGAAAGACAGCTGAAGCGGAGGCAGGATATGGCAGATCTGATGCACAATCATGAAGATGGGCTTTCTCTGCTTCTGACAGGAAAGGCGCCGGGCAATCCGGAACTGCTGGAAGCAACCGGGACAGGGCTGGATTCCCTGACTGATTTTCTTGCACGCCAGTATCTGGATACCTATATTCCCTCCGGCGGAAGCAAGATCAAATTTGTTACCGGCCTTCAGGGCAGCGGCAAAACCTTTTTTGCTGAAACCATGATGATGCTGGCTTCCAAACGGAATTATCTTCAGGTGTCCATTGATGCCCGGAATGTATGGCTGAATGATTTCCGTGATATCTATCTGGAGATTCTCAATCAGTGCGGGCTGGAAAACATCCTGCGGGACTGCGCCGATCAGATCATTCTGAGTATGGGACGCAGGCCTGAGATGGTCCCCGAAGGCAAAACCCTGATGGACGTTCTCTCCGAGCAGGGCGAAGGCGATGCCTTTGCCAAGGGGGAAATCCGGGATGCGCTGCGCAAGCAGTTCACCCGCAACCCTCTGCTGGACAACACCTTCGCCGTAACCTGTTCTCTCCTGGTCGGCGATATTCTGGGCTATCCTGTGCTGGAAAACAGCTACCGGGAAGTGCTCATGGCATGGATGCACGGGGAAAAGGGTATCAAGGCTGCCCAGATGAAAGCCCTGGGCCTCTCCCCTGTAAAAATCACCCGCCAGAACGCCCGTCATATGCTCAGGTCCCTGTGTGAGATCATCCACTTCAGCGGCCGTCCCGGCCTGATGATTGTTATAGACAATCTTGAACAGCTCATCAGTAAGGATACAACCCTGCCCATCCGCTACACCAAGGGCAAGCGGGAAGACACCTATGAGAGCATCCGCCAGCTGATCGATGACATTGACAGCATGCGCTATGTTCTGTTTCTCTTCTGTCTGGACCGGGAACTGATCGATGACGAGAGCACAGGCATCAAAACATATCAGGCTCTGTGGTTCCGCATTCAGAACGAAGTTATTTCCAACCGCTTTAACCGTTTTGCAGATATCATCGACATGGACCGCTATGGCGACGAAATGTATGATGTGGACATGATCATGGAGATGTCACGGAAGCTGGCTGACGCGGTAGATGGAACAGGACAGCCGATAGACAGACTGAACCAGGAAAATGCCGAGTTGCTCAAGACACGGGCTTCTTTCGGGAGACTCGGTCTTCCCTATTTAGTCAACCGGCTGACCCTGGAAGGAGGACAGGAACATGCGTGATTTCAACGCGATGCATGTCATTGAAGCGCTCCGGTCCGGCGTTCCTTCCCGGGTGGTGGGCGCCTATTTTTCCGAAGCCCGGCCGGGCATGCTCAGCAAAATCCAGACACGTCTGGATGCAGTCCGGGAAAGCGGAAAATCTGATGGATTTATCTTTACCGGACAGTACGGCGAAGGCAAAACCCATATGCTCAATACTGTTTTCAGTATTGCTTCCCGGGAAAATATGGCTGTCTCCTATGTGGCTCTGGGAAAAGAGACACCCATGAACAATCTTCCTGTCCTTTATCAGAAGATCATCGCCAATACATACCTGCCCGGGGCCGCCCAGCCCGGCTTTCGCCCAAAACTGGAAGAACTGACCATCGGCAGCGGCGTAACAGGTGACTTGCTGGCATACGCTGCCAAAGAGCTGGAGACGGACAAACTGTATTATGAACTGCGGGCCATGCTGAGCACCCAGGAAGAAGAAGAACGGTCCCAGTTTCTGGCAGACCTGGAAGGTGATTTTACCGGACTGGATGTCATCAAACGCAGTTACCGGAGAACCACAGGCCAGGTTGCCAAATATAACCAGAAGTTTGTCAAGTCCAGGCATGTCTGGGATTACTTCTGTTTCATGAGCTACTTCTTCCGCCGTATCGGGCTGTCCGGCTGGGTCATTCTCTTTGATGAGGCTGAACTGCTGGGCCGCCTCGGAAAGGTGGCACGAATCAAGTCCTATAAGGAGATGCAGGCTTTCCTTGCTCCATCCGACCGTCTGGAAGGCGTACTGTCGCTCTTCGCTTTCAGTTCTTCCTATGCGGACGATGTAATCGAGAAGAAACACGAGATCACCGTGGCAGAAGACATCTACAAGGATGATCCTTCTGCTCTGAAAGCAGCCAGGAATACCATCAATGCCATTCTGGCCGCTCCGGAACTGGCCAAGCTGACACGGGATGAAACGCTGCAGATTCTGGGCAGTATCCAGGATTTCCATGGAAAGGCCTATGACTGGAATCCGCAGCTGGCACCGGAAACCATCTATGCAGAGACGGAAGCTGCCGGCTATCTGCTGAGAACCAGAATTCGCGCCACCATCGAGTATTTCGATCAGCTCTACCAGTATGGAGAAGCCGGCAAGACCAGGATTACCGAACTTGGGAAGGAATCCTTTGAAGAAGAAGATGTTCCGGAACTGCCGGACGAGCTCTGATATCTATGCACAGAAAGGGGCAGACCTGACTCTGTCCCTTTCTGCACTTTTCAGGGAGTGCATGTCTCCCTGACACTTCCTGTATATGGATTTCACCATTCCAGCTGTAGGGAGGAAGCGCTTCATGGAACTGCGTGCAGTTTGTATCTCCAACGGCATCGGGGTCCTGCTGATGTCATTTCTTCTGTATGTTTCCCGCACCCGAAGGCAGCGTCCGTCTTACAAAAACAGGATTTTTACCTTTGTGGCCCTGGGGGTCCTGGTGGCCTGCATCATTGAAGCCTGTTCCTTCATTGTGGACAGCAGAATATTCCCCGGTGGAAGGTTTCTCAACTATGCGACCAATGCCTGTCTTTTTACCGCAGGTCTGGTTCTGCCTCTTTTCGTCCTGTTCTACGTGGACCTTGGGCTGTACGGTGACCCGGAGAGGATTCCAAAGTGCTACCGGCTGCATGTTGTTCTTCTGATCCTGATGAACCTTGTCAATGTCATCAACTTCTTTGTTCCTGTCTCGTTCTATGTCACGGAAGAGAATGTGTATCATCGCCTGCCCGTCGGCTACATATTTTACATTGTCATTTTCTTCTATGCCGCTTCAGGCATTTATGTGAAACGGCGCTACGGAAAGGAACGCGTTGCACACCGGTTCTTCGTCATTGAAGCTTTTCTTTTGCCCATTGTTCTGGGTACACTCCTGCAGATCTTTTTCTACGGGCTTTCCCTGGCCTGGCCCTGCTGTGCCATCGGGCTCACCTTCCTGTATATGATGCAGCAAAACGAGCTTGCCTATATCGACTCTCTGGTTGGCCTTTTCAACCGGCAGTATATGGATGATGTCCTGTCAAGCTGGATCCGGAAAGGCTATGCCTTCGGCGGCATCATGATTGACGTGGATCACTTTAAGTCGATCAATGACGCCTATGGACATTCCGAAGGAGACCATGCTTTGATCCGCACAGCCGATATTCTGAAATCCGTTGCAAAAGACGGGTCTCTGGCCTTCCGCTTTGCGGGGGATGAGTTTGTCCTTCTGAAAAGAACAGCGAATCCTCAGGAGCTTGAGGAGCTGGCAAAAAAACTGGAGGAGACGCTGGAGGAGACAAACCGGGCCCATGATGTACCCTGGCATCTGTCCCTCTCATGCGGCATCAGCTTTTTTGACCGGAAAGCAGGAAATGTAGACAGCTTCCTGAAAGCCATGGATACACAGCTGTATATCACAAAAAAGCAGCACCATCTGCTCAGCAGGAATCCATAAATCCTGCTGCTCTTGCATTCTGGAGGCATCATGATCTATGTTTTTGCAGCTCTTGCCTGTGAGCTGGACCCACTTCTGCATGCCCTGAAAGCCGATCCCCTGCCCGCTTCCGGTCCTGTCCGCCAGTGGCAGACCCATGACCGGCCTGTCCGTCTTGTACTTACAGGTACAGGCCCCCTGAAGGCCGCTGCCTGTGTCTCATCTGTCCTGCAGGGAGCACGCAGGCCGGAAGATCTGCTTCTTTCCCTGGGGACCTGTGCATCCCTGCACGGGGGACATATGAAGGGAGAAATCTGCAGGATAAACCGCATCACGGACCTGGCAAGTCAGCACAGTTTCTATCCGGACCCCGTCCTTGCTGTCCCGCTTCGTGAGGCATCCATTCTCACAGGAGCCCAGCTTCTTGAAAAGCAGCAGGCTTCCGTCTGGTATATGAAACAGCCTTCCCTGCTTCCTGAACTCTATGACATGGAATGTGCCGCGGTTTTTGCCGCGGCACACCTTTACCTGGGGAGTCATCAGATGGTATTTCTGCGTCTGGTCAGTGATTTCGGGGATGCGGATGTGTCCAGGGAAGAAGTCATTTCCCTGCAGACACAGGCTCTTCCGGTCTACCTCAATGCCCTGGATGCCATGGAAGCATTTGCCTCATCCTTTCTTTCAAAGCCTGCTGAACCCGAAGCAGAGGATGAAGCCGTGTCTGCCTTCCTTCAGGATATCCATGCCACCTGCGCCATGCGCCTGCAGATGGAGCAGCTTCTCCGCTACGCCCGCCTCACCGGATTTCCCACGGAGGAAGTCCTCAGCCGCTTCCGGGCCGAAGGAAAGCTTCCCTGTCCATCCAAGAAAGAAGGTGTTTCCCTCCTTGCCGCCTTTGAGCATGAACTGCAGTTCTTCGGCAGCTGAAGTCCGTCTTGCCGCTCCCTTCTCCCATATATATGTGGAGGAGGATATCCTGGCGCACAGGCAGACACAGGAAATTCTTTCCCATTTCAGGGATGCCTGCATCATTCCCATACATCACTACAAGGATATCTTTAACCGGGGCAGACAGAATGCCGCACTTCAGCGCCGCTCCCCTTCCCTGATTCTGGCCCGGAACACAGGCAGCCTGATCTATCCGGGGGCACCGGTGTGCCAGGATTTCGGGGAGAAGCATTTCTATTACACATCCCTGTGCATGAACTGTCCCTTTGACTGCGATTACTGCTTTCTCAAGGGCATGTATCCCACGGGCAATCTGGTTCTTTTCGTCAATACGGATGACTATCTGAAGGCCATGGATGACCTGTGCAGCAGGCACCCGTCCTATCTCTGTCTGTCATATGACACGGATCTGTGCGCTCTGGAAAGCTGGACCGGCTATATCCATTTCTTTCATGACGCCCTCATAACCCGGGAGAACCTGACCGTCGAGGTGCGCACCAAGGCTGCCTGCACAGACCTTATGACAGACCTTAGCCCCATATCCCGCCTGATCTTTGCCTTTACCCTCTCCCCGGATTATGTGGCCAGGACCTGGGAGCACCGGACACCTGGACTCTCAGCCCGCCTGAAGGCGGTAAAGACCGGACTGGACGCCGGGCACCCTGTCCGGCTCTGCTTTGACCCCATGCTGTTTTTCCCGGGATGGAAACAGCATTACAGGGACATGATTGAAACCCTGCTTTCCACCCTGGGGGAAGAGGGGCTTTCCAGGGTGCGGGACATCAGCGTGGGCACCTTCCGTATTTCCGGAACCTATCTTAAGACATTCCGGAGCCAGTATCCGGACAATCCCCTTGTGCAGTATCCCTTCAGGCTGAAGGACGGCTATGCGTGCTATCCGGATGAGCTGGCCGAGGAGATGGAGTCTTATCTGATCCGGCTTCTGTCCCCCTGTGTGGATGAAAACAGGATCTTCAGATGGGAGGCTGAGCCATGAAACATGCACTGGTTACCGGGGCTTCCTCAGGGATAGGCCGGAAGATCTCTGAGGCACTCGTCCAGGACGGCTTTGAAGTCTGGGGTATCGGACGGACCTTTCAGAAACAGGCTGAGACGTCTCTTTTCCATCCTCTGGTCTGTGACCTCAGGGACACGGACAGGCTGCTTCAGCTGTCGGACAGCATCCGGCAGGCCCATCCCCTGGACGTGGTGGTATGCTGCGCCGGGGTGGCGTACTACGGTCTGCATGAAGAAGTCGCCCCCGCCAGAATTCAGGAAATTCTCCGGGTGAACCTGGAATCCCCCATGATCCTGACACAGCATCTTCTGCGGGACATGAAAAAAACGCAGGGCACGATCATCTATATTTCTTCCGTCACCGCCCACCTCTCCGGCGCCCATGCTGCAGCCTATGCCGCCAGCAAGGCCGGGCTTTCCAGCTTCGCCGGCAGCATCTTTGACGAGGCCAGAAAATGGGGTGTCCGGGTGATTACCATAGAGCCGGACATGACGGAAACAGGCCTCTACCGGAACGCAGATTTCACCACCGGAGAGGAAGAAACCAGCAGGCTCCTGCCGGAAGATGTAGCAGACGCCGTCCTGTTTGCCCTTCATCAGCCCACCCGGTCCGTAATCCGCACACTCACCATACGGCCGCAGATACAGCGTATCCGGCGGAAAGCCAGGGAATGACAGGTCCCCTGTACAGCAGCAGGGTCCGTCCATATATGGACGGACCCTGCTGCTATTGTGTCACAAAACCGGATATCCGGCAGAGATTCAGATGCTGTCTGAAGCAGATTCTGCTGCTGTCAGTTGTTTTCCGAAACCATCATGATGATCTGATGGGAACCGATCTCCATCTGCAGCCGCATATCCATGGGCATGTTCACAGATTCATCACGCTTGAGGGTTTTGCCGCCCGCCAGCTTGGTGCCGTTTCTGGAGGAATCCGTATATGTGATGACGCCGTCCTCCGCCCGGATCACACCGTGCTCATGGGACACGCTGGTATCCACGGGATTGGTCTGAATCGTTGCCTGGCTGCTTCTTCCGATGATCACAGACTGGCCTTCTTCCATCGTCACCTCCTGATCCGCATACTGCTTCTGGTAAATCATGCGGACCTTGATGGCGTAGGTTTTCTTCGGCTTCAGATCTGTTGTTGCTTCATCCTCCCGGGCTTCAATAACGGGCTTCGGTTCATCTTCCAGACTGACTGTGGGTTCGTCCCCGATGGACAGAATGTTGACGGACTGTGTCTGATTCTGCCCCTGGAATCCACCCTCCTGGGCTGTCTGCATGGGGCCCATGGGCGGATATTCCTCGTATACTTCCTGCTGTACGCTGTTTTTCTTCTTCCTGGTCAGGAGAAGAACAAGGATCAGGATGATCGCCAGCAAAAATGCAGCTGCAGCCAGCACCATCCACATCTCTACGGTAAACGTGCCCAGGCTGAAGAGTTCATTTTTCAGGAAACCCATGAAGCCGCTGGCATTGGGGGTGGCATACCCGGATGTCATGAGTGCTGCAGCGGTTGTGGTGATGCCCTTTTCGCTCTTTTCAATTTCAGCAGCTTCCATCTTATTGGTTCTGCAGAACTGGGTCACGGCCGCCCTGGTGTTCTCATCGTATGTTCCGCTGACCTGCTCTGCCCTGAGATAATTGAGAGCCACCAGATTGTTCTGCAGATCACGGACACTGCTCTCGGACTCACCGTACCTGATGTAGAAACCGTCCAGAGCATGCCTGATGTCAGGATAGGCGGGATAGGAAGGCTTGATGTTCACCTTGCCCGTAACATTCTCTGCCATGCCGCCAATGTCCATTTTGACATTCAGCTCCACTGCGCCTTCTGTCAGTCCGGCACTGCTCAGATCAACGAGGAAAGCGAAGGCAGAACGCTGCTTATCCACTTCCACATTCATGTTGCTGAGCTCTGCGGGTTCATATGCGCTGGTAAAGCGGTATACATGTTCTGCTTCAATCCACTTCAGGTCGGGCAGTTCCACCCCCGCATTGGTAATCTCTGTTCCTTCCGGTGCAAACAGAATGCCGCTGACAAGAACAGACTGTGCGGAAAACCACTCAGCGCGGCTGTGCAGTCCCACCATGTACCTGTCCGGATCCTGCTTTCCGCTGTTCACCACAAGATCTATGGAATACCCGTTCAGGAGATCGTCCGCTGCTTTCGTATCTTTTTCGTTTTCTGCGTCTTTCTTCTCATCCTTCGACTGACCCGGCAGGGACGGGAAGGAAGCATCCGTCAGGGTACCGCCCTGGCCTGAAGATGCCGGAGCTGCGGTGGTACTGCTCTCCGTCACAATGGAAAAACCAGTTCCTGCCCCGCTTTCTGCAAAAGCAATGCCTGAGACGAGGACCAGGGCAAGAATCAGACATGACAGATTCCGTATCAGATGATGAAGCGTCTGTTTCGTTCCCATAGTCATGAATCATCCTTTCGTACTGCAGCCTGCAGAGCAGAACCTGCTGCTGTCCTGCAGGAAGCTGTTGTTCTGTTTATGGTTAACCCGTTTCGTTCCGTATGCTGAATCCGGCATTCTTACCATGCCTCATGCGCCGGTACACAGGCGATGGCCCTGACTTCCTGCCATCCGGCGTGTCACGCCGGCGGGATCACCGGTGTAAACGTGGG
Source organism: uncultured Clostridia bacterium (assembly GCA_946627565.1). Taxonomy (GTDB): domain Bacteria; phylum Bacillota; class Clostridia; order Christensenellales; family Aristaeellaceae; genus UBA2943. The sequence continues at coordinate 4,440 of CAMOVR010000041.1, read as the reverse complement.
TGTCGGCGTAGGTGTGGGGGTCGGGGTTGGCGTAGGTGTCGGCGTGGGTGTGGGCGTCGGGGTTGGTGTGGACGTGGATGCCGGGGCAGGGGTTGGAGTCGTTACCTGGATCGGGACCGGACTTGGGCTCGGGCTTGGGCTCGGACTGGGGCTGGGACTCGGACTCGGGCTGGGACTCGGACTGGGACTCGGGCTCGGACTGGGGCTTGGGCTGGGACTCGGACTGGGACTTGGGGTTGGCGTATAGACAATCGCCCTGTTTTCCCGGTGCGTCGCAGTTGAAACCGTCATAATCCAGCCGGATGTGGTGGTGGCAGGCGGGGGTGCAGTCTGACTCCCCTGATCACCACCCCCGCCCTGGTTCAGAATCACCAGGACAATGATCAGCACCAGAACGGCAGCGCCTATGCCGGCAAAAAGCCCCATTTTGGATTTCTTTTTTCCGCCCGTGACGTCAGAAGCATCGGCACGCTGGGTTGTCAGGGGGGGATGTTCTTCCTTCTGTTCTGTATTCTGCTGGGCAGTTCCTGGTGTACGGATATTCTCAACAGCCTGCAGCATGGCTTCCGCCGTCTGATACCGTTTCTCCGCCTCGGGCTGTGTTGCTTTCTGAATGATATCGTCCACTGCCTCCGGAACGCGGTAGCCAAGTTTCACAAGGGAAGGAAGCGGCTGACCTGTCTGCCAGTCCTGCGGGAAACCGCCTGCCAGCATTTTGAACATGCACATGCCGGCAGCGTACACATCCGTCCATGGTCCCTGAGCAAGGTTCGAAGCCTGTTCAGGCGGGGAATAATACGGCTTGCTGGAAGGCCAGATATTCTCACTGCCGCTGAGTGCATCACTGAGCAGTTCCGCACTTCCAAAATCAATGACCCGGATGGACCCGTCTTTCAGCCGGAAAATATTGTTCAGGCTGAGGTCGCGGTGAAGGTACCCCTGCTTATGGATTTCCCCCACCGTCTCCAGTACCGCTTCCATCACGCGCTTTGCTTCAGTCCAGTCAAGGCCCTGCTTCCGGCGGGTGATATGCTGATCCAGGGTACAGCCGTTGAGGTACTCCATGATGATGTATGTCGTACCGTTCAGGTCCAGCTGGTCAAAAACCTGCACCACATTGGGCACATTCCGGTCCGACATGGCCGACATGATGCGGGCTTCCTTCAGGAACCTTTCCGAAAACTGCCTGAACCTGGCCTCTTCGCCTTCCTGATAGTCCGGCGACATATCCTCTCTGCGTTTGCAGCCGCCCGGAAAGTATTCCTTAATGCAGCGTACCGTTTCAAGACGCTTGTCAAAGGCAATGTACGTGATACCAAATCCGCCGCGGCCGATTTCCCGCCCGATCACAAAGCGTCCCAGTTCATAGCCGGGCTGAAGACTGTTGGCGGAATTCGGCTTGCAGGGGATCTGTGCCCCACATCTGGGGCATACGGTTGTTCCCGGTCTGACCGGCTCCATACATGCCAGGCAGCGATTCATTGGCACCCCGGTCTCCTTTCGTTTTCACCAGTAGATTGTTAAATGAGGTTTCCCAGAAGAATTCCGGCTGCATTTCCTGCCGGTTTTTCTGGTTTATCAGGCATTACAGCTTTTTTTCTCTCTGAAGCCTGTTGAGAAAAGCAGGTCCCGGCTCCGGAAGTTTTCCTCCCGTTACATCCACCACGATACATGTGGTGTTATCCTTGCCGCCCATTTCCAGGGCGCGCCAGACCAGCTGATTTGCCGCCATATACGGATCCGCGTATTCCTTAAGCTTTGCCTGGATTTCCTCATGGGACAAAAGATCACTCAGGCCGTCCGAGCAGACCAGGAACCTGTCGCCTTTGCAGAGCGGGCAGGAATAATGCATCACAAACGGTTTGGGTTTCCGGGCTTCTTCCATGCCCAGGAATGCCATGATCACATTTCCCTGAGGGTGCTTGCGCATCTGCTCCCGGGTCAGTTCCCCTCTGAGCATCATCGTATAGACCATGGAGTGATCCGTAGATAGCTGATACATACTCCCCATCCGCAGAAGATAGACGCGGCTGTCTCCCACATTGGCTATGTGTGCCGTATCTCCCGCAAGATAGAGAAGCGCCAGCGTTGAACCTTCCCTTCCGGCTTCACCCATGAGGATACTGTCCTCGTAAACCAGCTTGCAGGCTTCATTGGCATAGATATCTATGGCCCTCTCAAGGGAATTGGGGGACAGATACATATTCAGCCGGCTCAGGGCATGTACACCGATGGAAGATGCCCTTTCTCCTCCTTTGAGACCTCCCATGCCGTCACATACAGCGAACAGATGGAATCGCTTCTCCAGCGTAGCCCGCACCACAGCCCCGTCATTGACCATATCGTCGGGCATAAGGTCCCCGTCAAAGAAGAAATTGTCTTCGTTGTTTCCTCTGACACAGCCCTTGTGGCTGATAACTGCAGCATGGACAGCAATATCCATGCTCTCCTGCTTCTTAGAGGACTGAGGATTGATTTCCTTGGGGGCGGTAATAATCGTTTCCATAAAACTCCTCGATCATCCATCCGTATTTCATGCATTGAACAGATCCGGCCCGGCATGCATATGCCTCGCCTGCATGCCCTGATGCATCTGTATGTGTGTCTATCCTGATGCAAACGGATTTTCACTGCTGTGTCAAAATGACCTCAGGCTTCTGTACCGTTCTTCTGCATCTGAGAATATGGCATTCCGCTTTTTTCAGCGGACGATCCGTTATTCATTGGACGCTGGATCCACTATTGAGGACGGGGCAGGATATTCAATACGCTTGTATACCGTCAAGTGGAGCATAGTCATCCAGGATCGTCGGTTGAGGTGTCATGACTGGGGTTGGGATTGGGGTCGGGACCGGGGTCGGAACCGCAGTGGGAACCGGTGTCGGGACTGCCGTTGGAACCGCAGTGGGAACTGGGGTCGGGACTGCCGTTGGAACCGGTGTCGGGACTGCCGTGGGAACTGCGGTCGAAACCGCAGTGGGAACCGGGGTCGGGACTGCCGTTGGAACCGCAGTGGGAACCGGAGTCGGAACTGCTGTTGGGACCGCAGTGGGAACTGGAGTCGGAAGTGCCGTCGGGACCGCAGTGGGAATTGAGGTCGGAAGTGCCGTCGGAACCGCAGTGGGAACTGGGGTCGGAAGTGCCGTCGGGACCGCAGTGGGAACCGCGGTTACCACCACGGGTATCACAGGAAGCTCCGCTGGAGGCACAGGAGGCGCAGGGACCGCCGTTAGTATCACAGGAATCGCCGTTGGAACTGCAGTCGGTACGGCTGTTGGAACCCGAGTTGGAACCGGCGTTGGGACTGCTGTTGGGACCGCCGTCGGAACATTTGTCTGTGCTGGCCTCCGGGGAGCCAGTGTACTCGCAGGCATAACCGTCGGTGCAAGGGTCTGAACAATAATGGATGCTCCCCTCGCCTTTTCCGTCGGCATCCCGGACCCGTCAGGCTCTGACAAAACAGATGACAGCCCGGTTCCTTCGCCGCCCTTGCCGGATTCTTTCTGGCTATCCCGCTTTTCTTCCGGTCTCGATACGATTTCAAAGCCCATCGCATCAGACTTTTCTGCGGAAGTACTGCTTGTCTCCCGGGTTCCGTTGCCCCACAAAACGATGCCCAGAATCAATCCGGTTTCCAGGACAAGAACTATGACAAGAATGACAATCAGGATTGTCCTGTTGAAACCTTTCCTTGGCTTTTTCTCAGATTCACCGGGGAGATAGTCTAACCTGACCGTCGTCATATGGATTCCATGATCCATGGATTGGGTCACGCTGCCCGGCATATGATCTCTGCTGAGGGAAAAAGTGTCTCCTTTGTTTTCTGCTTCAGTGCCTGTACGTCTGTTCGTATTCTGATCCTGCTTCTGTGCTGAATGAGGACTGGCATCCTCTGGCGTAGTGATAATCGGTCCCATACAAACTCCTCGGATCTACCTGTATCCCCTGCAGGAAACAGTTGCTGATATCGCCTGCGTGCCGTCATATCTGATCTGCATAGCATGCTGCATCCCATATTTCTGTCTGTCCTGATGCATGCAGTATTCACTTATGCATCGAAACAGCTTCTGTTTCCGGTGTTTTTCCATCCGCATGGTCACAGGGACGGAAGCCTGCATGATTCATGTATTTGCGCGGAAACCGCTCCTCCGGATCATTTGGGTGTGAAAACCCATGACAGATTCGGCTTATCCTGTTTCAGAAGGCTGCCCGTTATTCAGAGGATGCAGGAGCCTCCATCGGGGCAGGGGGCAGGATATCCGATACACCTGTATCACCGCCAGCCGGGGCAACATCCTCCACGATTGTCGGTTCTGGTGTTGGTACTTGAGTTGGAACCGCTGTCGGTTCTGGAGTTGGAACCGGTGTCGGAATAGCTGTCGGGACTGCTGTCGGGACTGCCGTCGGAACAGCTGTCGGGACTGCTGTCGGGACTGCCGT
>CAMOVR010000040.1 GCA_946627565.1 uncultured Clostridia bacterium | reverse complement strand
ATGAAGTGGCAGAAGGCAACGGACTGCCTGCCGTTGATGGGATTGGTGAAGGATTTGGTGACATTGACGGTGTTGCTGGACCTGAAATAATCCCCGAAGCCGTTTTCAAAGATGCTCCCGTAGGATACCTCAAAGGGATCCGCACCGGTTTTTGCCTTTGCCCTGGGGACCGTGGACAGCCCCTTCAGGGCCTGCTCCCCATCCGTGTACAGGATGTGGCCCATGATGCTCTCGGAAGTCACGGCGGAGCGCACATAGGCGGCGGCCTCATGCATGCTCATGGGATTGGTGCTGATGTAATTGGCCCAGCTGTCGCATACCCGCTGTTCGCCGTTCATGTAGATGGCCGTCACGCGTTCCATGGCCACCGTCATGCTTTCAAATGCTTCTGTGCGGCTGGACAGGTTCTGGCGCTGCAGGCTGCCTGCATACGTGATCACGAAGGCAATGATGGCAAGGACAATCAGAATGTTTCCCAGAATGATCACGGTTTTTTTCACAGTTTCACATCCTTCTGACGGTGGGAAAAATCCCATGGTTTCTTGGAAAAAGTATAGCATGGCAGCCCCGCACCTGCAAGACAAAAGGGGGCTTCCCGGCGTGAAAAGGCAAAGAACAGGAAAACCGGTGCCGCATGACACCGGTTAACAGGCTGGAAAGCAGGGAACTTACATGTCTTTCTCCGCGCTGCCCTTTTCCGTAAGGGGAAGCATGGTGGTGGAGCCGGATTCGGAAACGGACAGGACGGCAACGGCAAAGGCGCAGTCGCCGTTTACCGGGTTTTCGCCGATTCTGCGGACAAAGGTGTGTACGGTGGAACCGTCCGGCAGCTTTTCATCAAAGAAGAACCGGTTCCCCTGACTGTGGCAGAGCTCTATGGCATGCCTGGTGAAGGGATCACTGAAAGCCACAAACTCTTCGGAGATGACATCCATATCCATGTCGGGGAAGCGCTGGAGGAACTTCCGGTAGGAAGGCGTGCTGCGGATGTAGCGCCCGAGACTGCCACGGATTTCCAGGATGGCCATGGGCAGGGTGTTGAAAGCGTGCTGGAACAGGTTCTCGTCCAGGTTGGCCAGCACGTCCAGGTCGTAGAGGTTGACCCGGCCGATGGCTTCGTAGTAGGGGGAGACTTCCGGGGCTTCAAAACCGATGGGGGATCCGGCGATATACTTTTCCCTGAGTTTCTGAAGGGAGATGGGCGGGCTGAAGTAGAAACCCTGGAGCCTGGAGCACCCGATCTCCTGAAGGAAGCGGACCTGTTCTTCGGTTTCAACGCCTTCGCATATGGTGTCCACATTCAGGAACGTGGCCATTTTCACCAGCTCGGTGAGAATGATCTTGGTGTTTTCGCTGCTGTCCATCTTCTTCATGAAGCTCATGTCGAACTTGATGAGATCAAAGGGAATGCTCTGCAGCACATCCAGGGAGGAATAGCCGTTGCCAAAGTCGTCCATCCACACCGGGAACCCGAGCTCACGGAAACGGACGACCTGTTCCCGCATGAAATCCAGGTTTGAGGCGATGATGCTCTCCGTAATCTCGATGGTGATGGTACTGCGGGGTACGCCGGCATCGTCCACCCGCTTGCGGATCTCCTCCACAATGTCGCATACGTCAAAGTCGGAACGGGACAGGTTGATGGAATGGGGAACCACCACCATGCCGGGCTCGTAATGGCTTTTGATCTTCTCCAGCACCTGGTCCAGGACGCACAGGTCCAGCTTGTAGATCAGGCCGGACTGCTCAAGGATGGGAATAAAGTCATTCGCGGAGAGGAAGCCCACGACGGGATCCACCCAGCGGGCCAGGGCTTCCTCGTGGCAGACCTTTCTGCCCACGGCCCTGACAATAGGCTGGTAGTATACCTGAATCCATCTCTCGGAAACGGCCCGGTCGATGTTGGCTACCAGGTACCGGCGCCTGCGTTCCTCATCTCTGAGGTCCACGTTGTAACGGTTCATGATGGAAACATCCGACTGGCGGATGGCGTCGCAGGCAATCTTGGCCCGGTCGTAGGCGGAACTGACAGGCACGTCTTCCAGTTCCGAGGAATAGATGCCCACGCGCACAGGCAGCGTTCTGCCGCTGTTCATCTGTCTGGCTTCCGTAAAGCACTGCTGGATTTTCCGGTCAAGATCCCTGTCCGATGCGCATACCGCAAACCGGTCCGCACCGATGTGGCAGCAGTTTTCCTTGCCGAACAGGTGCACCAGGATGTCCGAGAAAGCCTTCAGGAGCTTGTCGCCTTCGGCAAACCCGTGCCGGTGGTTGAAGATCTTCATGCCGTTTAAGTCCATGTACAGCAGGCAGGCATGGCCGCCCTCATCCAGAATGCGGGCCTTCCCGGCTTCGCAGAGTTTAAAGAACCAGGCCAGGTTCGGAAGACCGGTAAGGGTGTCGTAGTGGACCGAATGCAGGATGCTTTCCTCGTGGAGGGCGCGGCTCAGGGCACGGGTGACCTGGGAGGCGGCTTCTTCTGTTCCCTCCACGTACGTGCCCTCATCCATGTACCAGATATAGGCGGTGGGTGCACCTGTTGCCGTGTGCACATGGGTGCCCCGGGCATGGATCACATGATAGCCCGAATCCGGACCGCCGGTGGCCCGGTACACGATGTCCAGGTCTTCCTTTCCTTCCGAGAAGCGCAGCATGGCGCCGGAAAAACGTTCCCGGTCCACCGGATGGACCTCCGTGTACATGTCATGGTCCATAACATACATGGCCTGGGAGCGGTCCAGATGGCCGAAGAGGCTTAAGAACCCGTTCGACACGGCTACGGGCTCAACGCGGTGGTGTTCAAACCGCCAGACAGCCAGGGGCTGGGGCAGGTTTTCCAGAATCCCGGTGACCGTACTCAGGGGGGCGTCATCATCCCCGGATCTGCCCCTGCGGCGGTTGTGGTTCCTGTCCTGATAGTATTTAGCCTTCTGCTCAAACATTTTCATGTCTGCCCGCTGGATCAGGGCGTCCGTATCCTCGCCGCTCTGGCGCATGGCATATCCGCAGGAAACACTGTAGCCGGTTTCATTCACTTTCTCCTGGATGTTTTCCAGGGTATCCCGGATGTCGTCCTCATCCTGCTTGGTAAAGAGAATGACAAACTCGTCGCCGCCGATGCGGTAGGGGCGGGTGCGGTTGTTTTCCGTTTCCAGAAGGACGCTGCCGATCTCCTGAAGCGCCGTGTCCCCCGCGGAGTGCCCCCGGGTGTCATTGATGCGCTTGAGGCCGTTCATGTCCACGGAGGCGGCTGCGCAGATGCTCTTGGACCAGGCGGCACAGTCGTCATACAGGGACTGGCGGTTTAAAAGCATGGTGAGGGAATCCCGCCGGACGTCGTAGGAGCGGAGAAATACGTAGAAGAAGATGCTGCTGATGAGGATGGCTTCAATTACCCGGACGCCGCCACGGGTGGCATCCAGGAAGGTGGACATGAGGCAGAATACGGCGCAGGTCAGCAGGATCATCCGGTCGCCCCGCTGGTAGCGGTCCAGATAGTGACGGAAGGTGGTCCACAGGAGCATGAACATGTACATGATGGGCACGATAAAGGCGATGTACCCCAGAGGCCCCCGGTAGAAATGGTATTCTTCATCGAATCCAAAGGCGATGTCAGAGAAAAAGGCTGTGCAGCATACCAGAAGGTTGATGATGCAGGGGATGAACATGGCCCAGCTTCTGGAATCGTTTCCCCTGACAACCAGTACAAGGCCCACCGTTGCGGTGGACATTAAGAAGTAACCGGCAATGGTCAGAAGGGTGCGCCAGAAAATCAGCTCTGGTCTTTTACTGGCGACCACTTCGGCCATCTCCTGCAGAACCAGCAGGAAACAGCTGACCACTGTCAGCCAGAAATAGCGCAGATCCTTTTCTTTGGTGTGGGTATGGGAACTGAGCCGGATTGAGAACAGAAGAATCAGAAAGAGGGAAACAAAATGTTTTCCAAGCAGAGCATCCACCGAGGACTCCTCCTCTCCCGGTTCGAGGCAGTTGGTAGAAAGAATTCAGTGTTCATCCGGTGGGAGAACGGAGCTGAAGGGTTCATGGAACCCGGTTCAGCATATCAGAACAGAGGGGATGCGTCAATGCACATGCAGGGGAAGGTGCATATGGAAGAATTGTTGGAAAATAAAGGAAAATATGAAAAAATGGCGGATGAACGGGCATGTGCGGGGGAGGTGTACAGAGGGCATGGAGAATAAAGAAAGCCGGTTTGCCTGAAGGAAAATGTGCCGCCCTGATGTGCGCTGCAGGTACAAAAAAGCGGCGTGACAGAATCACACCGCGAAAAGTACATAGGGCCTGCATCAGGCGTCCGGCTGCTGTCCGTCATGGGCTTCCCAGGCACAGGGCAGGAGCTGCATGCCGGTAAAGACAGCGGTGAAGGAGGAGTCTTCCGGACTGCAGGCATAGATGCCAAAGCGGATTTTCCCGGCACCTTCCCACATGTGGCATACCCGCATCTGGGAAAAGACCTGACCGTCCGTGGAGCATTCAATGCGGTAGTCATCCTCCCGGCGGCTTAAGCGGTACCACATGGAGGAAATGCCTGCGTCAATCGCTGTGGTGGCCCAGTCCGAGTACCCGTGGTTTGTCACCACGGATCCCAGGTGCTGGAAGGATTCGTTTTCGTATTCCACGGAAGCCTTGAGCCAGTTCTCGCTGTCAAGGTACATGACGATGCCGCACTGGTCAAAGCGGTGATGGGACTGTGAAAAGTCTGTTCTGACCACAAAGGAAAAGTACTTTTCCTCCGTCTCCAGCTGGAGCACGGGTGCGTTGTCGTTGCGGAAATGGTAGTACGTGCGCTGCCAGAGATCGGTATGGGGCATGGTGGTGATGCGGATTTCGTTATCCCGGATCTCAAAGTCTTTCGGCTGCCTTTCCCATTTCATCTTATTTGTCATGGTGCTCTGTCCTCATTTCTGTTATTGCTGTCCGGGCATGCCGTCAGGACTTGTTCGAAAAGAAATCCCGTTTTCTGAAGCCCGCCGTCAGGAAGCGGCCAAATGCCCTTGCGCCGGTAAGCCAGACAATGTTCCCGTCATTCTTCGTGTTGGCGATCATCCGGGGGACCACGTAATCCACGATGGTCTCCGGATAATCCCCCAGGATGTTGTATACCTTCTTTGTCTTTTCGGGCAGCTCAATGGTGGTGGCGTCACCGTTGGCATGGGTGATAAAATCGGTGATCATGATGCCCGGCGTCAGCCTGCAGACCTTGATTCTGTCCTCCGTCAGATCATGGCTTTCCCTGGCCAGGCTCCGGGTGAAATAGGTGACGGCCCGCTTGGCCGTGCCGTACATGGTAAGGCCGGTCATCATGGCGTCGTTGGAGCCGTAGCCCTCCACATTGTAGATCTGGCCGAAGCCCTGTTTGCGCATGCCCGCAAAGGCCACCTTGGATCCGTATACCGTGCCCTTCAGGTCCACATCCAGGATAAAGGCAATCTCTTTGTCCGTCAGGTCGCATACGGGTTTGTCCGGGGAATTGACCCCGGCATTGTTGATCCAGATGTCCACGGTGCCAAAGGCGTTTACGGCGCAGTTCCAGAGGCTTTCCAGATCCTCAAGCCGGGTCACGTCGCATACCGTGGAGATGGCCTTTGTGGTTTCAGGATTGATCCGGTTCAGTTCTTCCAGGGCCTTTTTCAGGTTCTGCTCCTGAATGTCGGAAATGACAACATGATAGCCGGAGGCTTTGAACTTTTTGGCCTGACACAGGCCAAAGCCTCTGGCGGAACCGGTAATGACGACGGTTGGCATGGATGATCCACCTTTCTGTGTGCCTTAAGGCGGGCATGTTTGTATGAGGAATTGAGATAGAGGTATCTTACCATATTTTCGGGGGACCGGAAATACCGGTGATGACAGGAAGAAAAACGCAGGGTATGATATGGGAAAAAGCAGGAGGAATGAAAAATGGAAAAGACAACCACGGTTCAGATTGTGATGCCCCAGCACTGCAACGGCTATGCCAGGCCCCGCCTGTTTGGCGGACAGATCATGGCATGGATTGACGTGATCGGGGCGGTGGCCGCCCGCAGGTATACCCAGAAGGCCGTGACCACGGTGTGCGTGGATAACCTGACGTTTCTAAAGCCTGCCTACCTGAACGACACGGTGGTGCAGGAGGCGGTGGTCACCTGGACCGGCTGCACATCCTTGGAGGTGCGTGTGGACAGCATGGTGGAAAAGCTGGACGGCAGCCGGGAACTGATCAACCGGGCCTATGCGGTCTTTGTGGCACTGGATGATGAAGACAGGCCCGCGGAGGTGCCGGTGTTTGTGCCTGAAACGGAGGAGGAAAAAGCGGAATACGAAAAAGCGGAGCGCAGGCGGCAGATCCGGATCAGCCGGTAAGACTGTCCTGCAGGGTTTATCTACAGTCCTTCGGAGGTCACGCCCTTATACCGGGCGGTCCTCCGTTTTTTTCTCCTCACGGCGGCCGGTGAGGTACGCCCTGTAGGCGGAGGGGGATACGCCGTATTTATCCCTGAACTGCCTCGTAAAATAGCTGTGGTCCTGAAAGCCGGACCTCTGGCAGATTTCGCTGACATCCAGGGTGCTGACGGTGAGCATGGTGCGGGCGTACTCCAGCCGGACATGCGTTATGTAGGTGACCACGGTGGTGCCTGTCTCGCGCCTGAAAACGCTGGAGAGGTAGCTGTCGTTGATGCCAAATTCAGCAGCCAGGGTATTCAGGGACATCTTCTCCTGAAAGCCGTTCCGGATCCGGTCGATGACTGTGCAGACCAGAGGGGAATAGCTGTGGAGGGAACAGGTCTTCACCAGATGGCAGAGGTCCAGGACATAGCCTTCCGCCAGATAACGGAAACTGTCCGTCGTCTCCGCCTGGGCGAGGCGGGCGGTATAACGGTCCATCACCCGCCGCGTGGCGGCTGCGGGTACGGCGGCACGCCTGGCACCGTTTCTGGCCAGCTGGGCAATGCCTGCAAAGCGCAGCAGCTCCTCATCCCTTGTCAGGACTTTTTCCTGCCGGAATGTATACAGCGTGCTTATGATCTTTGGAATCTCTTCCTCAATGGCATGGGCCACTGCTGCGGAAAGACCGGCTTCACAGTCCTCCTGGTAGCTGATGTACCTCTCCGGCTGCGTATCCCGGTAGGCGGTGTAATCCACATCCACCAGGGACAGCTGATCCAGCTGCTTTATTTCGCCCTGGGCAAGAAGGGATGAGAGGAAATCAATGGCCTTTCGGATCTGATGATCGTAGATCAGAGGGGTTCTCATCAGGTATTCCCGGAACTTCCGCTGACCTTCGTTCTCTCCTTCATAGAAGTGAACCCGGCTCTGATCCTGGCCCATCAGGGCCTGGTAAAGCTGCCCGCTTTCCTCCCGGGTGATCATCTCACTGACATAGGGCCCGCCCAGGACAGTAAGACCGTCTAATGCCAGAAGGAACCAGCGCACGCCCCCTCTGTCCTGCAGAAGAAGCCCGGTGCCAGGCTTCAGCAGCCGGACCTGGGATGCAAACTTGTCCCTGGACATGAACTGCTCAGCGGAAAACAGCACCGAAGTGTCCGGATAAAGCGTATCTGCCTGATCCCCGGGCGCACTGGTTAACCGGATACCTGTCATGGTGCTGACTGCCTGACAGATTGTGGCCGCGTCCATCTCACATACCCCGCAATCGTCCAAAGAATGAAAAAATCCTCATAGCGATTTTTTACAGGAAACTGAAAATCATTATAGCCCGCTTCCTGCGCATTGTCTACAATAGGGCCATCATCCGATGGGATGAAATCCCATACAAACATACTGCGAGGAGGAATGGACATATGAAGAAACTGATAAGTGCACTGACAGCCCTGCTGCTGGTTCTGACCCAGCTAGGTTGCGCCATGGCCGCCTTTGAGCTGCCGGAGAAGACCGACAAGAGCACCCTTCCCCGGGTGATCATCACCACCGACATGGAAGTGGACGATGCCAACGGCATCCTGCTGACATTGATGTATGCCAATGAGATGGATATCGCCGGTCTGGTGTCCACCGCCGGCATGTGGCACTTCAACGGTGACGGCGAACACACCCTGGGCGAGATCACCAGCCATTACCGCTGCAATGTGGTGGACGCGGACAAGCTGAAGGAATTCCGTCCGGCAGAGCCCGGCATGATTGCCCGCTTCATCAGCACGTACTATGCAGAGGACTACCCGAATCTGGTTAAGAACGATCCGGACTATCCCTCCCCCGAGGAACTGCTGGCCGTGTATGCGGAGGGAAACATTGCCTTTGAAAGCGACGTGCGCTTTGACACGGACGGCTCCAACCTGATCAGGGCAGCCATCCTGGATGACGATCCCCGCACACTGTATATCCATCACTGGGGCGGCAGCAACACCACCGTGCGTGCCCTGCTGAGCATCTATGAAGAGTATCATGAGACCGAGCAGTGGGATGCGGTTCTTGAAAAGATCGTGAACAAAGTGGTCATGGTGGGCAAAGGCGAAGACTACTGCGTGGAGAATGAGGGCATCCGGGAAAAGTTCCCCGGCCTTGTGTTCGGCGGTATGCGTTCCTTCTTCAACTACGGTTCCTACGGCGCCGCGGTGAACGGCCCCTGGTACTATCAGTCTGAATTCCTGGTGGATGCCTTCAAGAAGAACCACGGCGAAGTGCTGGGTCACTTCTACCTGGCGGGTGACGGCCAGGTGATCTACGGCGAGCCCATGGTTGCCCAGTACGGTCTGAAAAACTGGGTGGACTGGAAGGAACTGATGCCCAACTACTCCAATTCTTCCTACCTTCCCATGGTGCCCCGCTGGGATATGGACCGCTATGACTGGCTGTGCTGCCAGTTTGCCAGCTGCTATATCGATGTGGGCCTCAGGCAGGATGTCACCAACAGCGGCGATCACTATACGGAAATCATGATGGAAGAACTGGCTGCCCGGGCAGACTGGGCCTGCATGGAAGCGGACAAATGCAACCACGCACCTGTGGTCACCGCTGACGTGAAGGACTTTGCCGCAGCTGCAGGGGAAACCGTAGCCCTGTCCGGCTCTGCTGTGGATCCTGACGGCAATGCCCTGACTCCCGCCTGGTATGTGCCTGCCAGCGCCTGCGTCTATGCTGCAAAGCTGAATGACGAAGGCAAGCAGGATGCCTTTGAACTGCCGGTGACAGCGGACGGCTGGACCGCCTCCGTTACCATCCCTGAGGATGCCGTGACCGGTGATGTGTTCGTGGTCAATCTGGAAGTGCGGGACGAGGCCGAGCGCCCCATGACCCGTTTCGCCCAGTACGTCATTACGGTAAAGTAATTCTCATACAGTTTAAAAACGCCGCCCCCACTGTACGTGGAGGCGGCGGTTTTAATCTATGGTCATTCAGGGAATCTGGATGTCTGCATGGACAGTCAGGGGAATGCGGTATGTCTCCCGGCGGTTTTCCGGAATGGTCCATTTTCCGCCCTCCTCAAGCACCTGCGTAACGGTCACATCCAGGGAGGCAGCCTTTGACATGGCATCCGGCATGGTGACTTTCAGGGAAATGTCCTGAAACTGCGCGGCGGAAAGGTTCAGGTCCGAAACAGACATGTCCCAGGTTTCAAGGACTTCCCCGGATGCGTCCAGACAGGAGAAAACCAGCAGCATGCCATGAATCCGGGTGGCCCACATGCGGTTTTTTACGGTGAGAAGAAGCCGGCTATCAGACAGGGAGGCGGAGCGGATGGAGAGAGGCCGGTCCGTTTCCACCCGGAGACGGAGGGAGGCGCGTTTCCGGTTTATGCCGGCGGCCGTGCAGGAAACGGTGGTGAGCCCCACCTGCTGCCCGGTGATGCCGGCCTTTGGGGAATCCGGAGAGGCATCTGAAAAATCTGCTGAATAGGGATTGCTGCTCTGCCAGGTATAGGAGGAGACGGCCGCGTCCCCGGGATCGCAGGCGGCGGAGAAGGTGACGGTTTCACCCCGGTGGATGACAGTCTTTGGTACGGAAAGCGTAAGGCGCCTTAAGGGGCGGAAAACCTGAACCTCCAGGGAAGCTTCCAGACGGCCCTGGGCTGTCTGATCCGTCCATACCAGGATCTTGGTTGTGCCCGGGGCGATGCCGGAGACAAGGCCCTGGCTGTCCACGGTGCATACCTTCTGGTCCGAGGACTCAAAATGCAGGGCTTCCAGGGAAACACCGGCGGGTTCAAGGTGCACCTGCAGCTTTTTCTGGCCTCCCGCTTCCAGGGAAAGGGTGTCCTCGGGAAGGGTGAGGGAGGTGATGGCGGGAACCACCAGGACTGTGCAGGTATCCGTGCGGACCAGGCGCTTTTCAATCCTTTCGTCGCTCTGGGCGGTCAGCACGGCCCGGCCTGCCTTCACACCGTACAGGCGTCCGTCCCGGATCCGGGCGATATCTTCCCTGTCCACGGAAAAGCTGCAGGTGCGGATGTCCGCGTCTTTCGGAAGCACCTTCACCCGGGGCAGGCTGACGGAGGTACCCTCCATGATGACCACCTGGCTGACGGAAAAGGCAATGCTGTCTACGGGGACCACCACCTGGACCCGGCAGGCTGCCTCCCAGGTGTTCCCGTCGCTGGTCTTTACCTTCCGGAGAATCTCTGCACTGCCCCGGCCCACGGCTCTGTACTTTCCGCCGCTGTCTACCTCCACCACCTCCGGGTCCGTGGATTCCCATACGGCGCTGGTGACCCTGACACCGGCATCCAGGTCCCGCACATGGCTGTTGATCCACCCGTAGGCGCCCGGCACCAGCTGCAGGGAAAGTATGTCCAGGTAGATGCTGGTTTCGGCCGGTGCGGAGACGGGGAGGATGAGGAGAAAAAGAAGGAAAAGAAAAAGGGCTGTAAGCTGTCTCATATTCAGATCCGCTTTCTGATAGATGCTCTTAAAGGTGCATAAACCATGCACGGGGACAGGAAAATGTGTATAATACGGCGTGAAATCACGCAAAAAAGCAACGAAGGAAGGAACACGGATATGCGGCTTAAGAGGCTTGTGCTGCTGATCCTTACAGGGCTGTTTTTCCTGAATAGTGCCTGCGGCGAAACGCTGCTCAGCAGGGACAGGTGCCTGGAGGCAGCACTGGTCATGCTGGAGGAGGACAGTCCGTTCATCCGGGGCTACCGGGAGGCAACCGGCCGGAAGATTGAAGCCCTATGCCCCCTGGGCTGCCCGTACCTGTGGGGCGGAAAGGCGGAAACAAGGCTTCTTGAGACCATATTCGCCTGGCAGTCATCCCCCGCATACTATGTGAAGGGGCAGAGCTATCTCTACGGCCTGGACTGCTCGGGCTTTATCCAGTATATCATGCGCAGCACAGGAAATCCAAAGGTGGAGTCCATCAGCACCCTTCTGGGCCTGCCGGAAAACGCCGGGTATGACATAGAAGGCGCTGAGGAGAAAAAAGGGGAAGAGCTGGCAGCGTGCCTCCAGCCCGGGGACCTTCTGGCCGTATGCCATAAAAGGGGTGCCTACCATGTGGGCATGTATATCGGGACCCTGGCTGTATATGGCTATACCACGGAAACCCTGCCGGAGGATCTCAGGCCCTATCTTCATTATCCCCTCATGATCCACTGCACCACCAGCGGGGCCTACTATGAGCGGTATGAGGACTATATTGAGGATCTGTATGACCGGAAGGTGTATCCCCCGGACGGCGGGGTGATTGTGTCCGTCCTCACGGAAGGGGAGAACGCCCCGTATGAGGCCTGGACCCCGGACAATGACCCGGTGCGCTATTTTGACCTGAACGGCTATGTGCTCTCAGCCTATGACACATCAAAGGACCTTAAGACCCGCTGGGTCCGCTGGCGCAGGGATGACCCGTATGGGACAGGGGAGACGGGGCCGGCACCGGAAGAGGTACAGGATATAAACGTGACAGAAGAAACGGAAGCAGCAGAAGACAATATGGAAGAAAATCCGGAAGACAATACCGAGGAAAGTCAGGTGCCGGAAGAGGCGGAAAACGGGGAAGAGATGGAAAAGACAGAAGAGAACAAAGAGAAGAAAAAGACCCCTTCCATTATCCTGGTGACGAAGTAAATCTGCCAGACAGGTATGCCATCGCATGCAGGAGGTGAAGGGATGATCATCAACACAGGACAGCGCACCGATATACCGGCCTTTTACGCCGAATGGTTTGCCATCCGGCTCAGGGAAGGGTTTGTGCTGGTGCGGAACCCATACAATCCAAAGCGCGTTGCCAGGTACCGCCTTAACCCGGACGTGGTGGACATCATCAGCTTCTGCACGAAAAATCCGGAGCCCATGCTTCAGTACATGGACCTGCTCAGGCCCTTTCACCAGCTGTGGCACGTGACCATAACGCCCTACGGAAAAGAGATTGAGCCCCGTGTGCCGGACAAGCGGCAGGTGCTTGACACCTTCCGGCGCCTGTCAGAGCAGGTGGGACCCGAATGCATGGTCTGGCGGTATGACCCGATTTTCATAAGTGAAACCTACAGCGTGGACAGGCATATCCGGGCCTTTGCATACATGGCGGAGGCCCTTGAGGGGTACACTCATACCGCGGTGATCAGCTTCATTGATCTGTATGAGAAAACACGGCGGAACTTTCCGGAGGCAAAGCCTGTCCGGGAAGAGGAACAACTGGCCCTTGGCAGGGCCTTTGTGGAAACCGGCAGGCAATACGGCATGACCATCCGCCCCTGCGCGGAAGGGGATGAACTGCAGCAGTTCGGCGCAGACTGCAGCGGCTGCAACACCGTTTTCATGTATGAGCGCGCCCTGGGACAGCGCCTGAAGGTGCCCGGATTTGCACCGGCCCGGAAGGCCTGCGCCTGCTATCTGGGCGGGGACATCGGGGCATACAACACCTGCGGACACCTGTGCCGGTACTGCTATGCCAACTATGACGCGGCCACCGTCAGGATGAATATGGCAAGGCATTATCCCGCCTCGCCCCTGCTGGTGGGGGACCTGATGCCGGATGATGAGGTATATGACGCAAAACAGGAATCATGGATCGATCCGCAGATCTCCATGTTCGTATAAAAGGGCCCCGGCCATTGGCCGGAGCCCTGCTTTTTTGATTGACACATGCGCCGTAAGACATAAGAGGTTTCAGCGGGCACCGTACCCGTCCATGGCCCTTGAATGGAGGACGGTGTACAAAATGCGCTTTGCACTCAGGCGCAGGGCCCGGATCACGGAAGGATTGGGCGATTCGCCTTCCTCCGTGTACATGGAGAGCGTGAGTCTGCTTCTGAGCAGCTCCCCGTCCGGGAGATCGTTGCCGGCGGCCAGAAAATTGGCGGGATCCATGTAGGTATCATCATACATATCGGTGACGACAAAGCCAGCCATGCCCACTTCGGTGCGGAGCCAGTCTGTCAGAAGGGCACTGGAGGCACCGCACCAGATGGGGCCGAGGCGGTTGAAGGCGGACATGGCACACCGGGCGCCTCCGTGAACGATCGCCAGCTCAAAGGGGCGCAGATACAGTTCGCGCAAAGCCTGCTCATTGCACCATGTGCCCAGTCCCGCTCGGTTCTCCTCCTGCTCGTTGAGTGCAAGATGCTTGCTGTAGACGTATACGTTCTTTGACTGCACGCCCCGGGACCATGCCGCACCCATCAGGCCGGAGAGAATGCTGTCCTCGGAGAAATATTCGAACATCCGGCCGGCACAGGCACAGCGGTGCAGATTCAGGCCGGGACCGTAGATCCCCGCATAGCCGGCCCATATGGCGTCCTCGCCGATGAGTCTGCCCACCTCCTCCACCAGCGGGATATTGAAAGTGGCAGCCAGAATGCCGCTGCAGGGATAGCAGGTGCCGCTCAGGCCGGCGTCCGGGTCCCCGGTGCGCACAGCCAGGCCGTTGCCCTCAGGATGCGCGCCGTATGGCTGGGTGACACCCGTCGGGCCGTTGTGGTCAAGGGTCTGCGGCTTGCCCACGCGGTCCAGAGCGGCGGTCTGCCGAAGACCGGTCATGCACAGAAGCTCCAGCTCTTCAAATGTCAGCTGATTCAGGAAGGTATCCCAGGCACTGTCGTCAAAGGAACAGTCTTTAAGATCCGGGAGCATGAGGCCGGCGTCTGAACCCATGAGAGGGAATTCTTCGTCCTCATATGGGAGATCATCGTCTGTCAGGACCAGATCGGAAGCCATCAGCTTTGTCATCTTAAGATGTACCGGCCCCTCCGTGACGGTGCTGTCCCAGCTGCTTCGTGCATACCATGTGACAGCATTGTCTTCCGCCCCGTCGTACAGGTTGATGTCCGCGTATGAAAACAGAGATGCAACAGGCGCGCCCGTGCCGTAGGAGACCGCATATGTCCGGTCATCGTACGTCTGGAAGAAACTCCATACCAGCGGGTCAAGAGGGGACGGAGAAGGCGCGGCGCTGCTTGTTTCCGGCATGGCATGCAGGCGGCGCAGGACGGCATCATGTGCGTTCTCTGCTGCGATCAGGCTGTGGACGCCCTCGTCCAGAATAAAGACTTCCGTGCTTTGGGCATCGTAGGAGGTAAGGAAATATTCCGGAATCCCTATGGTCAGATCCTGGCTTTCACCGGAGGCAAGCAGGTCTGTTTTGCCAAAACCCGCCAGCTCCACGGAAGCCTTCTCGATGCCCCTGTCGGCACTTAAGGACGTATAGGGTTTGGCGGCATATACCTGCACGGTCTTTTTGCCGGAGCGTGCACCGGTGTTGGTTACCCGGATGCTCACCTGATAAACGCTGCCTTCCCGCTTAACCTGCATATCTGAGAGGGAAAAGGAGGTATAACTCAGGCCGTAGCCGAAGGGGAAGGCCACGGAGGAACCGTAATCAAAGCTGCCTGCCCCGTCCCTGCCCGTGCAGACATCCTCAAAGCGTGTCTCCGTGTAGCGGTAGCCCAGATAAATGCCCTCCTGATATACCACGTAGCGGGTATATTCAAAATAGCTCCGGTCCGGGAAAAAATCCTCTGCGCCTTCGTAGGGCTGAGCGCCGAAGTTGTTCATGACCGGGTTTTCCGTGTGATCCATCCACCAGGTGTCAGGCAGGCACCCGGAGGGGTTCACCTCTCCGGTGAGGACGCGCCCCACGGCGCTGATTCCGCTCTGCCCCAGACTCCCCACCCACAGGGCGGCGTCCACAGCGTATGCATCGTCAAAGAGAAAGGCGGCGGAGATGGGATTGGCGCTGTTGATGATCACCGTGATGGACGATATGACGCCGGATGCCTTGCAGGAAGCGAGCTCACGGAGCAGCTCTTCCTCCTGCGGGTTCAGGCGGAGGTAGTCCGTTCCGTCCCGTGCCGCATCCTCCTTCATGGCGCCATGGGTCATGTCATCCCCTTCGCCGCCCACTCGGCCCAGGACCACCACGGCGGCACTTGAGCGGATCTCGCTGTTTTCATCGCCAAGATGGCGCCTTACCTGCTTCCAGTGGGCTTCCCCCATGGCATACCGGGTACGTCCGATGTTTTCCTCCTCAAGCTGGCTGCGGTACCAGCTTAGCAGGGAAGTGTCCGTGACCGTCAGGCCGGCCTCCTCAAAGGCTTCGGCGAAATCCGGGGCGGAGCTGGTCTGCACCTGGCCGGAGCCTGTCCCGCCGTAGACAGGGTCCACGGAGGTGACACCGAAGAGGGCCACCCGGGCTCCTGTGCCAAGGGGCAGGGTGTTCCCCTCATTTCGGAGCAGAACAATGCCTTCCTCCTCCGCTTCCCGGGCCTTGCGCAGACCCGCCTGCCTGAGCCGGGCTATGCTGCTGTATTCAGACACCTGCAGCGTATCCTCCCCGCCCAGGGATGCCCTGAACGGCAGCAGCACCAGACACAGTGCAAGGGAAATCATCCGGAAAAGTGCTGTAAGTTTCATGCTTTCTTTCTCCTTCTGCGATGAAAATGAGCTCAGATCATGTATCCCCGGGGGAGGTCTGCAGCCATGGCGCAAGGTCCTCCACGATCTGCAGGGTGAAGAGCCGGGCGCCTTCGTTGCTTAAGTGGCTGTCGATCACGTAAAAATAGATGCCGGACATGAGAGAATTCTCCATCTTGGATATGACCGGGACACAGAGCTGTTCCTTCAGGTATCGTTCCAGTTCCTTCCTGTTTTCCGGGGTGCTGTCCTCAGAGATGGAGGAGCGGTTGCGCGGGGTAAAGGTGAAGAGCACCAGGATCCCCCGGTCCTGGAAGTGCCGGTATTCCCGGTTGATGCTTTCCATCCGCTCCGGTGTAAAGGGAGCGACGGTGTATTCCGGCCGGACATACTTGAGCATGACGTCCATTTTGTTGTTGGGGCGCGGCATGATGAAATCACCGTACTGGTTGTATGTGGGTGTGTTCATGTTGTTCCCGTCGTCATCGTAGCCGTTTGGACTGTCGCTGTAGGTGCGCTCCGGCATGGAGCTGCGGATCGTAAGATACGTCTTCATACTGTCAAACGTGCCGGAAAACTTTGTCAGATCCAGCGCGGAAATACAGTCGTAGTTTGCCTCCATCATGGCCCAGAAATGGATGTCGATGCGGTTGTTTTCACACATCTGGAAGTTCAGACAGTCAAATTCCGGCGCGTGAAGCAGCACGTCCCCTTCCTCCATGAGAGGGAGAATCAGCTCCATCTGGGGCAGGGCGTTTGTATAGGCATATACCCCCATGTTGGCCACCTGATATGCAGGGAAATGACGGTGCAGCATGGCGCTGTCATAGCCGTAGCGCGTGGAGGAGCCGGAGAAGAGGACAAGCTTTTTCTGCCCTGAAAGGGACAGCAGCCAGTCATATTTGTCCGCAAAGGACGCGTAATAGCTGATGCTGTAGACAGGGGGCACCGCGGCGTTGACATGCAGGGTCCTAAGGCAGCTGCAGTCTGTGAAGGACGCGTCGGATATCTCTGTAAGGGAGTCATACAGATACAGGACCTCAAGGCTGCAGCACTGCAGTGCCTCCGCTTCCACCACCTGCACGGTGGGCGGCACCACCAGGGTATGCATCCCCGCATCCCGGAAGGCGCCTGAGGCAATGCCCTGTACCGGCATGCCCCGGATTTGCGAGGGAATTACACACATCTCCCCTGTGCCGTGATACCCGGTGATCCATATTGTCTGATTCCTCTCGGTATAGTCAAAGGCGTCGGCATCGGTTTCCCGTGCCCAGAGGGCGTAAAGCGTCAGGCCGTTTTCCGGGGTGAAGCGGCTGCCAAGACCGATCTGCTTTCCGGAGCCGTCCGCCCTGGTGTTCCAGCCAAGGAGGATATGGCCGGGCCGGGTGAAGCTGTCCGTGGCGTTAAGAGCGTTCATGCGCAGGTGCGTGTCATCTATGGGCACCTCCAGTACGGTCCCGCCGTCCGGGCCGGCACCGCCGTTGGCGTCATAACGGACAAGGGCCGGACTTTCCAGGGCCGCATTCTGTACGTCATCCTGAGGGGCCGGATCATCTTTTCCGTTTTCCGGACTCTCCGCGGGGGCAGCATATCCGCGGATGCGGTTTGCGTACTGGGCCCAGAAATAGCTGGTCACAAAAGATGAAACTTCCTCCATGGGAACCAGAATCATGGCGCCGGTACCGTCAAGCAGCCGGGAGCCGACGGTTATGTCAGAGGGCTTCATTCCGGAGAGAATGATCTCCTGAAGGCTGCTGCAGCCATCAAAGGCACCGTCCGGAATCAGGCGGATGTTCTCCTGGACTGTCACGGACCGGACAACCCGGTTTCCTGAAAGGGCGGAGGCGCTGATGCCAAGAACGGGCCGGCCGCCCCATGTGCCCGGCAGGACCAGACTTTCCCGTGAGGCGCCTTCTTCCGTAAGGCCTGTGATGTTCACGCCGCCGGACACAGTTTCGTACAGGAACATGTCAGCGTCGCTGTCATCCCCTGTGAAGCTCTTTTCCGTATGGAAGGCGCCCGGCATGTCCGGCAGGGGAATGGAAACCTCCGCGCTCAGGCCTGTCTCCTGACGCAGAAGGGAGGCCAGCTTTGCCGTGTACAGCACGGCGCCGGCACTGTTCAGGTGAAAATTCGTGTCATAGAACCATCCGCTGTCCAGGATGCTGTCCTGAGGACTGCCCAGCACAGGGCAGGTGAGCACATCCCGGAGGTGCTGAACATATGCGTCGATGCCCTCCGGGTCCACAGCTGCCCTGTTCATCGGGCAGAACGCAAAACAGAGCTGTGCATCCTTTCCGGCGCATATGGCAGCACATTGATTGATATAGCCTGCAAAGTCATCCGGCAGGTCTTTCGGGCCAAAGGAAATAAGCATGTTGGCATCTTTCCCCTCCGGCATGATGTTGCTGTCCCGGAGCGTGCTTTCTATGTCGCCCCACCGGTTGAATGCATCCGCTGTGTAGATGCCGTCCCCGGAAGGGGAGGTGCCGGTGAAAAAATACTGTGCTTTCTGCGCGGCAAAATAGGGAAACTGGGCCAGCATCTGCGGCCACTGATCTTCCCGGATCAGTCTGAGCAGCTCAAAGTGGCCGTCGGCTGCCTGCCACATGGCCTGCGGACCGAAGTAAAGGGAGAGGGTCTGCGGGTTCTGTTCCGGCATGAAGATGACGATGTCATTTTCACGGCACTCATCTACGGCTGCACTGAGGGGCACGGTGCTTCCCAGTCCCGCGTACATGCCCAGATTGACCGCACGAAAGCCCGGCAGCTCCCCCTCCAGCAGGTCGCACCTGAGGGCAAAGGCTGCCCCGCTGCCGCCGCACAGAATGATCCGGGGCCCTTCTGTCTCATGAAGATAAGCCACTTTGCCGGCAAAGCCTCCCAGAAAGGTCCCGCTGTACTGGGAGGGCAGGGCAAAGGCAAGAAGGAAGGTCAGGATCCCTGTGCACATCAGGGGAGCCAGACAGGTAAGAATACGGATCAGCCGCCGGCGCATGTCTGCATATCCCCCTTCAGAACTGGAAGTAAATAAAGGCGTTGGCCGTGCCGCTGTCCATGCGGATCAGAGTGGCGATGACAACGGCCAGGAGAATGCCGGCCCATGCCGTGATGTCCGTCTCCCGCTCTTCTTCCCAGGCCATGGAGGGAAGGCGGCGCAGACAGAGCAGGACGGATGCCAGCAGGAGGAGAAGTACAGGGGCGGGGACGGCGCGTGTCTGAGTGGACAGGAGCAGCCGGACACCTTCTTTAAGATTCCAGGGGGAGAAAAGCCGGGTCAGAAAGGAAACCGCTCTGTCCATGCTCCCGGCACGGAAAAAGAGCCAGGCAAAGTTGACGGAAAGGAAGGTCAGGGCATGGGACAGGGGACGGGGAAGCTGCCTGACCTGAAAATGGGTGATCAGTGTGTGCAATGCCATAAGACAGGCGTGCACAAGACCCCAGACCAGAAAGCTCCAGTCCGCGCCGTGCCAGAGCCCGCACAGGGCAAAGACTGCGGTGGAGGCAAAAAGCTGCCTGAGAAGGCCCCTGCGGCTGCCCCCCAGGGGAATGTACACGTAATCGGTGAACCAGTCTGTCAGGCTGATGTGCCATCTCCTCCAGAAGGCGCGGATGTCCGGAGCCAGGTAGGGCCGGTCAAAATTGCGCATCAGCCGGATCCCCAGGAGCCTGGCGCTGCCGGAGGCGATTTCCGAATACCCGGAGAAATCGCAGTAGATCTGAAGGCCGAAGAGGAGAGTGGCAAGGGCAACGGCGCTGCCGTCCGGGGAATGGCTCCGATAAACGGCATCCACACAGCCTGCCATAAGGTCCGCGCATGCCAGCTTCCGGAAAAAGCCGCTGAGAATCAGGCGAAGCCCCGCGCTCAGGTCTTCGGGGGCAAAATGCCTGTCCCGGCGCAGCTGGGGCAGGAGACGGTCAGCGCGCTCAATGGGGCCGGCCACCAGCTGGGGAAAGAAGGAAATGTACAGGGCATAGTATCCCAGATGCCTTTCCGCCCGCATCTTCCCGCGGTATACATCCATGACATAGGACATGGCCTGGAAGGTGTAAAAGGAGATGCCCACGGGCAGGATGATCTCCCGGATCTGCCAGGTCCTGCCGAAAAGGGCGGAAACGGCGCTGCCAAGAAAATTCCAGTATTTGAAAAAGCCCAGCAGTGTGAGACAGAGCAGGACGGCGCAGGTCAGCACAAAGCGGCGCAGGAAAGGACGCTGTTCCTTTTCCAGCACAAGCCCGCACAGCCAGCTGAGCAGCGTGACACTGAAAATCAGCAGCGACAGGCCCGCGTTCCAGCTCATATAGAACACATAGCTGGAAAGCAGCAGTATGATCCACCTGTATCCGGACGGGCACAGCCAGTGGGTGACACAGACCGCAGGCAGAAAGATGATATAGGTGAGAGAATCAAAACTCATGAAGCCTTCCCCTCCATCAGCAGCCAGACGGGCAGCAGCAGGCAGGCAAGGGCTTCCTGCAGGGTGCCTCCACAGATAAGAATGACCAGGGTCAGGGCGGATGCAAGGCATACGGAAGCCCAGGCCAGGATGCGGTCGTGGCGTGTGCGTGTCCTTAAGATGGCTGCGGCAAGGGATGCCAGCAGCATGAAGAGGCAGGGGAGCGATCGGAATATGACCATAACATGCAGGCCCCCGGAAGTATGCAGAATAGGCAGCCATTATATGCAATCCAAAACGCTTTGTCCAACGCGCACTTGCATACCTTCAAGCCGAAGGAATATAATGGATATCAGTTGAAGGGTGGTATTATTAACTGATGGCTTCTGGAGGTGATCAAGTGTACCGGATCGCGATTGTGGAGGACCAGCCGGCTGATGCAAAACGGCTGCAGGACGCGCTGGAAAAGTACGCCAGGACAAAAACGCAGCAGTTCCACATGGAATGGATCAGCAGCGCTTTTGCCTTCCTTGACCAGTACAGCCATCAGTATGATCTCATTTTTATGGACATCCGCATGCCGGGCATTGACGGGATGGCCGCAGCACATGAACTCCGGGAAAAGGATCATTCCGTTGTGCTGGTTTTCCTGACAAGTCTTGCCCAGTACGCTGTGGAGAGCTATGAAGTGGAAGCGACGGATTATATCCTGAAGCCCATCACCAGCGCGGCACTGGAACTGAAGCTGCCCCGTATTCTGGGCAAATGTACGGTGAATACCGGGGAAGTGGTGATCCAGTGCGACGGCTCACAGCAGCGGATGCGTGCCCAGGAGCTTTCCTACGTGGAAATCTGCAACCATCATATCCAGTATACCACATCCCGCGGTGTCCTGCGTTCCTACGGTACGCTGAAAGAGGTGGAGCAGGGACTCCCGGACGGGTTTTTCCGCATCAATAACCAGACCATTGTCAATCTGAGGTCGGTAACCAGAGTGGACAGTGAAAGTGCCATGGTGTCCGGACGGAGCTTTCCCATCAGCCGCGGCCGGCGAAAAGAATTCCTCTCGGCGCTTCATACCGCCGGGATGGGCAAATAAGAGAGGCGCGGGCTGTTATGACGTTATTGGACGCATTTGTCAATTCGCTTCGGGACGATCTCCTGATTACCCTGTCCGTGGGTGTCGGCTGCGTGTTCGTGGCACTGTGCCTGGAGGCACGCAGCCGCTTCAGACTGCGGGTTGCCGTCAGCTTTCTTCTGGCCTTCGGATGGATGGTGATCAGCAATTATTACGGTTCAGCTGCAAACATGAACCAGAGGGACCTGGGGCTGCTGCGGTATTCCGTGTTTTTTCTGATCTTTGCCTTCGCCCTGAATTTCTGGTGCAGGGCAAATTTCTGCCAGTCCGTGTATGCCATCACCGTGGCCTACTCCATCCAGAACATGTGTGAGCGGCTCATTGAGATTCCAAGGGGCACCCTGGAAAATTTCCCGATCCTCCTGGACCGTGCCTGTCTGGCCCTGCTGATGGCTGTCTGCCTTCTCGTGTACTATTACATTCTCATCGGCAACGCAAGGCAGCGTACCATGTTTGATTTTTCGAACCTGAACAGCCGGGTCATGCTGTTCCTGGGTGTGAGCGTGGTGGCCGTGAGCATTCTGCTGGATTTGCAGATACGCAAGTATACAGGCACCGGCAATGTGGGCCTGGCAAACTGTCACAACCTGATGAGCGCTGTCTTTTCCTTCCTGACGGTGGTGGTGTGCATGAGCCACCTGCGTGAGAGCGACAGCGAGCGCCGGGTTGAGATTTCCGAGCATCTTCTGCACAGTGAGCGTCAGCGGTACGAGCAGGAGAAACAGGTGCATGACGCCATCAACATCAAGTGCCACGACATACGCCACCAGATCGCGGCACTGGGGGAGAAAGGGTACCGGGAAGAGATCCAGCGCATCGGCCGGCTGGTGGATATTTATGACACTGCGCCCAGGACGCAGAACGACGCGCTGGATGTGGTGCTCAGCAATAAGATGCTGGCCTGCGTCAATCAGGGGATCACGCTGACCTGTCTGGCAGACGGGCGCCGGCTGGGGTTCATGGAAAGCAGCGACATCTTTGCCCTGTTCGGGAACATCCTGGACAACGCCATGGAGGCTGCCATGGCAGAGGAAGACCCGGAACGCCGGATCATCTCCCTGACGGTGGGTACCACCGGCGATCTTCTGACCATAGAAAGCCAGAACTTCTACGTGGATGAGATCCATTTCCAGGAGGGACTGCCGGAGACAAACAAGGCGGACAAGGACTACCACGGCTTTGGCATGCGGTCCATCCGCCTGCTGACGGAAAAATACGGCGGGGATCTGCAGATCAGCGCATCGGACGGCATCTTTACCCTGTCCATCCTGCTGCCGGTTCCGGTATAAAAGACATACGCAGGAAGGGCCTTTTTTCTTTGCCCCCGGATGCAGAAAGGGATGGGGGCGGGCAGATGCAAATAAAGTTGCCTAACGGACAAAAAAAGTTGTGGGCGCGCCTGAGGGGCGTGGGAGCGTGTATAGTCATGCCATCGGCAGACCCTTCCCCGTCCATTCACCGTTTCCTTCCGGATGCGGAAAGGCTGTTACCGTAACCATTCCTGAAACCCCATAAGACCTTATATGACTTCCTGTTGTCCGGCCCAGCGGCCTGAACCCTGCGTTTCCATAAGACGGTCAGTATGTCTGCTCCGTGCCGGACTGTTTTAAACCGTGCATTGTGTCCGCATTGCGGGCGTATGCGATATATCCAAAATAACGGTCAAGAAAGGAAGACGTACCATGTTGATGCGCTCCAAGAAGATTGTTTCTCTGGTACTGGCGCTGTGCATGCTGCTGGCCTGCATCCCTGCTTCGGGTGCTACTGTGTCCGGCGACATGGAAGCGAAGGGCCACTTCTATGCTGATTATGTCAGCCTGGAAGAGGCGCTGGAGGCAGGCAACCGCCTGCATGTGAAGATGACCCAGGAGGGTCAGGTCCTCCTCAAGAATGAGGCAGGCGCGCTTCCTCTGAGCGAAGAAGAGCGTGACATCACCTTCCTTGGTATCGCTTCTGTGGACTATAACCGCGCCGGCGGCGGCTCCGGTGCCACCCGCGGCACCTCCTACGCCCTGGACTGGTTCACCGGGTTTGAGCAGGAAGGCTTCCACATCAATCCCAAGACCAAGACCCTGTACGAGAACCTGTTCGTGGTGCTGGGCGGCGCCCATGAGACCAATGACTCCGGCAAGCTGCTGGAGCCGGACATGAGCTACTACAGCAAGTCCGTCACCTCCACCTTCAACGCCTACAACGATGTGGCCGTGGTCTGCATCAGCCGTTTCGGCCGTGAGAACATGGACACCAAGACCAACAGCGTGGAAGGACATTCCGATCCCAACGACCACTATCTGCAGCTGGATGACAACGAGCATGCGCTGATCAAGATGGCCAAGGCCAGCTTCAAGAAGGTCGTTGTCATGATCAACTCCTCCATGATCATGCAGATCCCCGAGCTGAACGCCCCCGTTGACACCGAGTACGGTGTGGACGCCATCCTGTGGGTGGGCGGCATCGGCGATCAGGGCACCAAAGTGGCAGCCCAGATCCTCAAGGGCGATGTGAACCCCTCCGGTCACACCCCGGATATCTGGCCCGCTGATTTCCACAAGGATCCCACCTTCACCAACTTCTCTGACATGAGCCAGAACATCGACGAAAACGGCGACAGGATGACCTCCTGGCTGACCTATCCCGATGGCAGCTCCACCGTGTATTCTGATGTAGAGTTCCGTGAAGGCATCTACATGGGCTACCGTTATTATGAGACCAAGGCGGACGACATGAATGCCGCCGAGGCCGGAAGCGGCGACGCATGGTACAAGGAAGCTGTGCTGTATCCCTTCGGCTATGGCCTTTCCTATACCACCTTTGACTGGGAACTTGTCGGCACCTCCGATAAGGCCATCACGGATCCCGCCCAGGAAATCTCCATGCAGGTCAAGGTGACCAACACCGGCGACGTGGCAGGCAAGGATGTTGTGGAACTCTATGCCACCACGCCCTACATCACCGGCGAGATCGAGAAGGCCTCCGCCGTGCTGGTGGGCTATGCCAAGACCAAAATGCTCAAGCCCGGTGAGTCCGACACCGTGACCATCACCTTCACTGCCCAGAACATGGCTTCCTTCGACTGGGATGATTCCAACAAGAACGGTTTTGAAGGCTATGAACTGGACGCCGGAGACTATGTGATCTCCGCCCGCCGCAACTCCCATGACTGCGTGATCGCTGAGACCTTCAACGTGAGCGAAGGCATTCAGTGCAAGTATGACCTGGTAACCGGCGCTGAAATCAAGCCCGTGTTTGTGGATGATTTCGACACCACCCGCGAAGACCTTCTGGAAAACATGATCTCCCGTGCCACCGGACTTGAACAGCCCAAGGCCCAGACCGCTGAAGAGCGCGTCCTGGAAGACTGGGAAGCCGCCGTGCTGGATGCGGAAGAGATCTATAAGCCCTACATGGATGAAGAAGGCCAGCCCTGGTACGTCTCCGAGGTGCCTGCCGAATGGACGCAGGGTGCCGAGACCGACGTAACCCTGGCCGACCTGGCCGGCCTGCCCTACACCGCGCCCACGGTTGTGGACGGTGTGGCAACCGTTGCACAGGATGAGGCATCCCAGAAGTGGGAATCCTACATGAACAGCCTGAGCTGGGAAGACCTGGTAAACCTGTTCCTGAACTCTGACGGCGGTCAGGACGGCCCCGTGCAGTTCGGCGGAACCTGCTGGGCTTCCACTCCCATCGCTGCTGCCACCTGGAACATCGACCTGCTGACCGAACAGGGCATCATGTACGGCAACCAGGCTCTGCTGCTTGGCCGCTTTGCATGGCGCGGCCCGGGCACCAACATCCATCGTTCCCCCTTCAACGGCCGTACGTTTGAGTATTATTCCGAAGATCCTTTCCTGACCGCTTCCATGGCCGCCGTCGTCTGCGCCGGCGCACAGAGCAAGGGTGTGTCCTGCTTTGCCAAGCATATGTTCGCCAACGTCCAGGAGCACAACCGTGCTGACTACGGCGGTGTCTGCACATTCGCCACGGAGCAGGTGTTCCGTGAAATCTACATGCGTTCCTTCGAATGGATGGTCAAGTATGGCCACACCAACGGCATGATGACCTCCTTCA
>CAMOVR010000039.1 GCA_946627565.1 uncultured Clostridia bacterium | reverse complement strand
TCCTTCCATGCCGCCGGGAATCCGGATGTGGCCCTCAGATGGAATTACGAGAGCACCTGGAATGAAGAAACGGGCATGGATGAGTACACCTATCCGTCCCTGGCAGCCTTTGCACGGGACAATACCATTACAAAGGCCGCCGTGCCGGAAGGTGTAACCGTGATAGATGATTACGGCTTCTATGAATGCGCGGATCTTTCAGATCTTACGCTGCCAAAGACCCTTAAGAAGATCGGCAGCAATGCCTTTGAGGGGTGCCTCAGCCTGACAGCGGCGGCTGTCCCCCAGGGCGTTACGGAAATCGGCAGCAATGCCTTTACAGAATGCAGCGCACTTGTCACGGTGACGCTGCCGCAGAGCCTTGAAATGATCGGCAGCAGGGCCTTCTATCGCTGTACATCCATGGCAGATATCACACTGCCGGACGGGATCACACAGATTGAGCCTTCGGCTTTCGATGAGAATCCCGCCCGCAAATACACTTCCATCGATGGCACCACGGCAAAGTCGCTGGCAAGGATCGGGGAATCCTTCCATGCCGCCGGGAATCCGGATGTGGCCCTCAGATGGAATTACGAGAGCATCTATAATGAAGAAACCGAAACCTGGACAGACACCTATCCGTTCCTGGCAGCCTTTGCACATGACACAACCATCACAGGAGCTGTGGTGCCGGAAGGCGTACATGAGATCGCAGAGGACGGTTTCTATGAATGCGCGGATCTTCTGGAAGTCACGCTGCCAAAGACCCTCAGGAAGATCGGCAGCAGTGCCTTTAGGGGGTGCGTCGGCCTGACCGCTGCAGACATACCCGAAGGCGTTGCGGAAATCGGAGAGAGTGCCTTTGAAGACTGCAGCGCACTTGTCACGCTGAAGCTGCCGGAGAGCCTTGAAACCATCGGCAGGAGTGCTTTCTATGACTGTGCATCCCTTGCGGATCTCACACTGCCGGACGGGATCACCGAGATCGGCTCCGCAGCTTTTGAAAACGTTCCTGCCCGGAAGTACGCTTCCATGGACAGCGAAACGGCCAGATCGCTTTCCAGAGTGGATGATGGCTTCCTTGTCTCCGGGAATCCGGATGTTGTCATGAACTGGCTGTATGAGCAGGTCTGGAACGAAGACACAGATCAGTATGACTATACGTATACGATTCTTGAAGCCCGGGCATATGACACGGAGGTCACAAAGGTTCAGGTGCCGGAGGGCGTGAACGCGATACAAAGCGGCGGT
Source organism: uncultured Clostridia bacterium (assembly GCA_946627565.1). Classification (GTDB taxonomy): domain Bacteria; phylum Bacillota; class Clostridia; order Christensenellales; family Aristaeellaceae; genus UBA2943. The sequence continues at coordinate 24,242 of CAMOVR010000039.1, read as the reverse complement.
TTTCAGGGGTGTGAGCATCTTGAAGAGATCACGCTGCCCGAAACGCTGGTGAGGATCGGCGACAATGCGTTTGAAACCTGCAGCGCTCTTACCGGGATAAACATGCCGTCTCTGCTGACATATATCGGCAGCGGCGCCTTCTCCGGCTGCTCCTCCATGGAGGACCTCACCCTGCCGGAGGGCATCACCGAGATCGGCTGGGGTGCTTTCAGCGGCAATCCTGCGCGGAAGTTTACCTCGGCCCTGAGTGAAACAGCCAAATCCCTGAGCCGGATGGGAGAAGTCTTCCATGTCCCGGGCAATCCGGATATTGCGCTTGTCTGGATCGCGGAATGGAACTACGACGAAGAAACCGATTCCTACAGATATGAGTATCCGGACCTTGCCGCCTCTGCCTGTGACAAAGGCATCATCAGCGGGAAGGTTCCGGACGGCGTCACCCTGATTCAGAGCGACGGTTTTTACGAGTGCGAATCGCTTAAGGAAATCAGCCTGCCTGACTCCCTCAGACGCCTTGACACCTGTGCTTTTTACGGCTGCGTGGAGCTTACGGAGATCCATCTTCCCGATGCCGTGACGGAAATCGGCGACAGCGCTTTTGAGGGGTGCACCAGGCTTGCAGAGGTGACGCTGCCGGAAGGGCTGGAAAAAATCGGGTCTGTGGCCTTCTTTGAATGCCAGGCTCTGGAAAACATAACGCTGCCGGAGAACATAACCGAGATTGGCTGGTCTGCCTTCGGCGAGTGCCCGGCGAAACTGTACTGCTGGGATGACAGTCAGACCGCCAGAGCAGTGTCTTCAAGCGGCCATGTATTCTATATCCCCGGCGAAGAAGACTTTGCGCTGCAGTACCGGGATATCAGCGAAGCGGAAACCCTGTGTCTGGTTGCCTGGGAGGGCGAAGGGGACACGGTCACGCTTCCCTACTATGTGGAGTACATTGCAGCGGATGCCTTCTATGAATCCGCTGTCCGCAAGGTTGTGGTGCCGGAAAATGTGCTGGCCATTGAAAGCTGGGCCTTCTACAACTGCCAGTCCCTGGCCCTGGTGGACCTGCCGTACTCCATCACGGAGATCAGCGACTATGCCTTCATGTACTGCAATGACAGTGCGACCTTCTATGTGTATGCGGATTCGTATGCCGAAGACTATGTCAGAGAGCACGGCTATGTCTACGCCTACAAGGGGGCATCTCTGAAGGTTGCCATCGAAAACGCGCCGGCCGGGATCACCGTCCGGGCCACTTCGGAAAACGGGGCAGTGCAGGAAAAGAGTCCGGAAAACGGCATTGCCATGTATCCGTCCATGATCCCGGACCAGAAGTATACGGTGGAGGTTGTCAACAGCGCTTCCTCTGTCCTGGCTTCAACGGAGATCTTTATTCAGAACGGTGTCAATGAAGTCAGCTTCACGCTGAACAGTACGGGCACGGTTCATGCCGTGGTCAGGGATGCGGCCACCCGGAGGAACCTGACGGATGAGACCGAAATTCTCTGGTATGACGGGAATGATGAACTCTATGCTGCGGGTGCCGTCGTTGAGGCAGTGCCGGTGGGCACGGAGCTGACCGTAAGCGTGAGACTTAACGATAACCTGATCCGCACCTATGCGGAAATCAGAGATACGTCCTTTACCGTCACGGAAGAGGAAGCATACCTGTCCCTGCCTCTGACGGCATATCCCACAAAAACCATCTCCGGCACCGTGTCTGAGCCTGAAAACGCTGTCATCACGGTGACGCAGAAGAGCGAAGTGACCGGAACGGAATTCACCACAGGGACTGTGGCGGAAAGCGGCAGGTACAGCGTGACGGTGCCGGACCTGCCCGCGACCCTGACGATTTCCGCGGGCGGCTATGCGGCCCGTACCCTTGACATGAACACCGGTGAGACGGATGCGGGAGACACAGCCCTGGAAGTGGTTGCGGGCTGCCGCGTACATCTGGAAGCAACTCTGATCCGGGCGGCCGGAGCAGGAGAAACCGGGAGAGAAGAGCCGGTTTCCCTGGAGGACGCGGACATTCAGGTGACAAACAGGACAAGCGGCGCGGCGCTTACGGATTTCACCCTTAAGGACAATACCATGATCCTGCAAAACGGGGTGAACGCCGGGGATACGCTGACAGTTTCCGTATCCGGAGAGGCGTTTGCCGCCTCCTCCGCGGATGCTGTGATCGGGCCTGACCTCACGGCCTCAGCGGTGCTGAAGCTGACGGAAAAGGGCGGCATCGCCATTTCCCTGAAGGAGCGTTACGACGGTCAGGTGCGCGCTCTGGTGTTTGATCAGAGCGGAATACTGGCCTTCAGTGAGGATCAGGACAGTACGGCCTTCTTTGCCGGTCATCTGGATGCGGGGGATTACACCGTTGTCCTGATGGGCGTCAGCACCTTCCTGGATATCCCGGAGAAGCTGACGGACCTGCCGGATGTGCCCTGCGTATCTCTTGATGCAGAAGTTGAAAACGGTGTCATCACATCCTGCTCCGCAGAGGCGGTCCCTGCCATGGATGACTCCGCCTGGTATGCGGTTAAGCCGGATCTCATCCGGTTCAAAACCAGCCGCAGGGTTGTGACCCCCGGCAAGAACTACTCCGTATCGGCATCTGTTGCACAGCCTGTGGACGGAATCTCCCAGATCGCCTGGGTCTTTGAAATCCCTCAGGGCAGTGTCTATGTGGACAATACCCTTTCCGTAAACGGCGAGTTTGTCACGGATGCTGAGATTTCGGGCAGCGTCATTACCCTGCCCGTAAGTGATCCCACCCGGATCGTGCGGCTGTGCCTTATGCCTGTTCAGTCAGGCAGCCAGACGATCCGCGGCTGGCTGACCTATGTCTTAAACGGAAGACAATGCAGGCAGAAACTCAGCGATCTGACGGTGGAAGCCGAGTCTCTGACCGTGAACGTCCAGAGCAAGACCTATACCGAAAAGATCTATGTGTTCGGCATCGGACCGTCTCAGGCATCCGTCAGGATCTTTGACGGCAATACCCTTATCGGGGAGACCGAAACCGCATCCAGCGGCAGATGGGAAGCCTGGGTGGATCTGAACCAGCCCGGCACCTATTCCAGGCACATGATCAGTGCGGTCTATACCGTCCGATCTGGCTATGTCTTCAGGACGACGGCAAGTCTTGTGACCTACCAGTACATGGAGAATCCTGTCTCCGTGTCCAGGGTAAAAATGTATACGGCTGCCCATGAGGAGGACAAGGCCAACTTCGAAAGCGACCAGTGCGTGGTGTTTGACTTTGACAGTCCGGACAGGACGACAGCATCCTATTCCTTTAACCCGTCCCTGCCCAACTGCTACTTCCTGGTTCTCTTTAACGGCGACACCACCTCTGTCAGCAATGTCAGAATTCAGGTGCTCTGTTCGGATAACTCCGTAAAGGTTCTGGATGCAGTCTATGACGAAACCCTGAAGGGCTGGTACGCAAAGGAAGCCTTCACCGGCGACGCCATGCCCACGGGCGTAACGGTTTCCTACTACAACGGAACGGAACTGATTCTTGAAGAAAACAACAGGGAAGTTACCATCAACCTGACTGAAATGGAAGATGATTTTGCCGGCCTTGAGATCTTTGACATAACAAAAACCGGTGAAGTCTCGGAAAAGATCGCCACTGCCATGGACTTTTACAACGATGCCCTGTTGCGGCTTAAGGAGACGGTAAAGGCCCGTGAGACGGAGTTTTCACAGCAGAAGATCCTGCTTGAGCTGATCTCCGGCGGCCTGATCACCAGAAACAGCGAAGTGCCGGATGAAGCAGCCCTGCTGTCAGGCGGCTATACACGCTGCAGGCTGACCACAGGAGAAAAAATGTACTTCCGGTATGAAAACGGCGATCAGATCGTGGTGCTGCCGGAGCGGAACGAGAGCTACAGAATGAAGAGCTGGGAGAACGCCGGCATTGCCCTGGGCGATCTGAATGATGCCATTTCCTGGCTCATGGATTGTGTCACCATCATCCAGCATGACTATGAGACGTACGTATATACGCTTAAACGCGTAATCACGGCAGTCGAAGATGAACTGGGTGTATCCCTGGAAATGTATGACAAGCTGGATGTTGAGGAAATCCGGGAAAGCATTATGGCGTATGCAGATTTCTGCAACAGGGTTCTAAATCAGTTCCGGGTGCTTCTGGAGAAGACGGCCGCAGCCTACTTGCCCTTTGAGAAGGTGGGCATCGAGCTGGATGTGTACGACAGCCTTGCGAGGGAAGCAAGCGACATCGGCAAGCGGATGCTGCTGTGCTTCAAAGGCGATGACTGTCCGTATCTCAGCGAAGGCAGAAAGAGCATGTTCAATGCCATGATGCTTCAGACTGTCCTGTCCGGTATCGTGGCGAACCAGGCATTCATGGAGCTGGGGGCTCTTCTGACAGGTGAGGCGGATTCCCACAGTGTCATCGAAAACCCGCCGTCCTCCGCCATGGTGGAACTGGGCGTGGATATCGCTTCGGCAATTTCCGAATACTATGTGTCACAGTGCGACTGCTTCCTGACCGCTCTGTTCCCGCCTGCCCCCCATCCCGTCGTTCCGCAGCTGGATCCCTCCGGCTATGTCTTTGAGGCGGTGGAGTCCAACCGTGTTACAGGAGCGAAAGCCACTGTCTGGCAGAGCGTGACCTATAAGGACGAATACGACGAAGACAAGACGGAAGAGCGGATCTGGGATGCCGCCGCCTTCGGGCAGGTCAACCCGCAGACTACGGATGATCTCGGCCAGTTCGGCTGGGATGTACCCAACGGGAAGTGGATTGTCCGCGTGGAAAAGAACGGATACAGGAATGCTGAGTCCGCCTGGATGGAGGTCCCGCCGGAATGGAAGGATGTCCATATTGAACTGGTCAGTACGGAAGCACCGGTCATCGTGAATATCCGGTCTGAAGAAGACGGCTACCACATCCTCTTCAGCAGGTACATGCCGGTGGAAGGCGTGGAGAACTTCCTGCATCTTAAGGTAAACGGGGAAGACGCTGCGATAACGGTTTCCGCAGTGAACGGCGAAAAGAGTCCGGCCGGCGTCATGCTGGCCACCGAGTTCCTGATGGTTCCCCAGAGCGCAGTCACGGCAGGAAATGAAACCATCCTGACTGTGAGCGGGGACATGGTAAGCTATGCCGGCATAAAGCTTGGCGAAGACAGAGTCTATGATCTTGGAGACAAACTGACGGCGATTGAGACAGAAGAAAGCCTCGAGGTAGGGAAGAAAGAAACGGCAATCCTGAAAGTCACCCTGCTTCCTGCCGCAGAAGCCATGGGCCGCAAGATTACGGCCACGGTGGAAGGCGATGCGGTCACGGTAACGGCTTCTGCAATCGTAAATGAAAAGGGTGAAGCGGAGCTGACCGTTTCCGGTGTGAAGCCCGGTGAAGCGACGGTCACCCTGGAGGTGAGCAAGTCGGTGCTCACTTCTGAGGTCCTGATCACCTGCACAGGCGATCTTATGGATGACATCATCCTGACGGAGGAGGCTGCGATTCTGAAGGGCAGTACCTGGAACCTTCCGGTAAAACTGCTTCCGGCAGAAGAAGCTGAGGGGCGTGTGGTGTACTTTACCGTCACCGGAGAAGCTGTAAAGGCCTCTGAGCAGGCTCAGGCCGACGGGAACGGTGAAGCCGTATGCGCCGTGGAGGCTCTTGAAGAGGGTACGGCAAACATCCGTGTCAGTGTGGACGGATCGGAAAAGACGGCCGAAGTGAAGATCACGGTTGTGGACCTGGAAGGAAAGAATGTGCTGAAGCTGCCCGCTTTCATGACGGACATTGAGGAAGAGGCTTTCGCAGGGTGCGGCGCGGAAGTGATCGTCATCCCGGAGAAATGCACATCCATCGGAAGCCGTGCGTTTGCCGGCTGCAAAAATCTCAGGTACCTGGTGATCCCGGATACAGCCGGGCTCCGCATGAAGAAGGACGCATGCGAAGGAAGCAATCCCGTGACGGTGTACTATGAAATCAAAGAACAGTGAAACAAAGATGAAAGCCCGGTTCCGCAGGGCGCATGATGGGACAGGAAACCCGGATGCCCGGCGGGAACCGTGGGCATGAAATGTCTGAAATCAAAAGGGCCGGACAGCAGGAATGCCTGCTGTCCGGCTCTTTTGACACCCATGGCACTGTGCTTAGGCCGCATCCGGAACCAGAGTTGCGGCGGGGAAGGTTTCACACTATGATATGTTCAGTCTTTCAGCTGCTGCGCTCTTCACCTTGACACAGGTGAACTGCGCAATTAAACTTATGCCATGTAAAGCTTGCATAATGCATCCATTTCCCTTTACTGGAGGATTTGATACAATGTCATAAAGGCTCAGCCCCTTTGAAATCAAATGGTCTGAGTGATCGGAGATTCCCGGGAGACGGCTGAAGGAGGACTTCGGAGACCAGATTTTCGCCTTCTGATCCATTTTTCGGCATACTGTCTAACGATTTCAGGGGGTAATCGTTAGATTGTTTGCCATTTTCCCCGGGTAATCGTTAGACAGTTCAAAATCGAAGGTCGCTGCAAACCGGAGCGGCTTTTTTTCGGCCCTTTTTGGCCCGACGTGCCGCCTGTGCTGCACTTATCGGGTTTGTTCAACCCTGGTTGATGAGATGCTGCACACAGGCGAATGATCGCTGTCATACGATAACATGATTCTGACATTTCATGTATCAGTAATGTTGCTGCAATGTTGAAGTGACACAAAAACCTGTTCCTTACTTGTCTCCATGGACGGCCTCCTTGCTTTTGTATCCGGATACACTATAAAGATGCACGGAAAGCAGATTTTGCTCCATTCTGTAAAATGAGAAATAGCACAGATCTTAGTGTGATTTGTCTTTTACCCGGTTTTTTATGTACGCGAAAATGAAAAGTACAGAAACAGAATAGCGGTAGGGTAAAATGACTATGGGAATCATTTGCTTTATTTCACCGGAAGTATACAAGTGTTGATCAGAATCGAGGGTATGACGAATGAAAAAGTACATCAGGTTTATTCTTATTGTCTGCTCCCTGTTCCTACTGACAGCAGTTACCGCCCAGGCGGATGAACTGTTGCTGCCAAAGGGCCTGAAAACGATCGAAGAGGAAGCTTTCCAGGGGAATACACTTCTGGATCAGGTCATTTTGCCCAGAGGCCTGGAAAGTATTGGAGTCCGGGCTTTTGCGGAAAGCTCCGTGAATTCTATACAGATTCCCGGCAGTGTTTCTGTGATCGGCAAAGATGCTTTCCTGGACTGCGACAATCTGGACAGCATCTATTTTATGGGTACCCAGGAAACCTGGGATGCCCTCGCTGCCCGAAGCGGTATTTCTATGCCTGAGCATGTGACGGTTTACTGCCTGGGCGCGGAAATCGTAAACAGCGGCACGTGTGGTGCAGAACTTTCCTGGACGCAGGATGCTAATGGCCTCCTTATTATTTCAGGCACAGGCGAAATGACGGATTATTCCTATTCCAATAATTCACCCTGGGATGAGAGCCAAATCAGCTCTGTGATGATCTTGCCGGGCGTTACCAGTATCGGGGACAGGGCTTTCTATTCCGGAAAGATTGACAGTAATATTGCAAGCGTCACCATTCCTGAAAGCGTTGAAAAAATAGGGAGAATGAGCTTTTATTTCTCTAACAAACTGAATGAAGTCGTTCTTCCCTCACATTTAAAAACGATTGGGGCGGAGTCTTTCGGGTACTGCACCGAATTGGCAGAAATAAGCATTCCTGCTGAAGTAAACCAGATTGGCGATGGCGCGTTTGAAGGCTGCGGGAGTCTGGAAAACATTTTCGTTTCAAAGGATAATTCATATTTCCAGTCAAACGATGGTATCCTGTTTGCCAACGAAGGGAAAACGATTCTGGCGTATCCGGCTGGAAAGAAAACACGCGACTTCATCATTCCTGAAGGCGTTACTGAAATTGCAAACAGTGCCTTCAAGAATTGCAGCGTACAAACACTTATCATGCCTGAAACCATTACGAGAATAGGCAGTGAATCGTTTTATAATTGCTACAATTTGAAGGCAGCCGCTGTTCCGGACGGCATTGAATCACTTCCCCGGGGTGTGTTTGCTTATTGCGGACATTTGACGCAGATAGGCATCCCTGCCAGCGTAAAAGAAATATCTGACAAGGTATTTGATGGCTGCGATGAACTGACGGATGTATACTATCCAGGCAGTGAGAATGAATGGAATGCCATCACAATCGGAGCGGAAAACGATCCGCTGTCGAAGGCTTCCTTCCATTGGAACACGGAATTCTCGGCGGAGGATGTCCTTTATACATACTTTACATTTACTGATACAGGAGACGACACTTGTACAGTTTCAAAATACACAGGCTTTTCGGATGCAGTCTTCATTCCAGGTACCAATAAAGAAGGAAAAACGGTTACGGCAATTGGTTCTTCTGCCTTTTCCGCAAAGCCATTATCTTCCATAATCATTCCGGATACCGTAACTGTCATTGGGGACAGTGCTTTCGCCTATTGCAACAGCCTGACTGAAATTGAGCTTCCCGCTTCTGTTACGACATTAGGCAAACAAGTCTTTGATTATTGCGAGAATCTGGAACGCGTTTCCCTGCCGGAGGGGCTCACTGCCATTCCAGCCGCCGCTTTCCGGGGCTGTGCAAAGCTGGAAGAAATCAATTTGCCATCTGCTTTGTCTTCCATTAATCAATATGCATTCTATGACTGCAAGAGCCTCACGTCTGCTTTGCTGCCGGAGGGGTTAACATCCATTGGCAATTATGCCTTCTCAAAATGTACCGGACTTTTGTCCATTACCATTCCGGATAACTGCACCAGCATCGGCATCAACGCATTCAGCAATTGCACCGGTGTAACGTTCTTACACTTGGGAAACAGTCTGTCAAATATTGGAACCGAAGCATTTTATAATTGTACAGGGATTTCATCTGTGGCGTTTCCGGAAGGGCTGAAAGTCCTTAATAATGGTATATTCGGTGATTGTACCGGCCTGGAGGAAATCACGATCCCCGAAAGTGTAATGATGATCAATGAAAACGCGTTTCGTGGATGCACCAGTCTTTCAGCTGTCCACGTTGACGAAAAAAACAGCGTATTCTATGAATCAGACGGAATGATCATAAAGAGGTCCCCTGCTACAGTTGTTCTCTGCCCCCGTGGAAAAACAGGTGAATGCACTGTGCCGGAAGGTGTAACAAGCATCGGAGCCGGAGCTTTTATGGATTGTTCCAGTCTTACCAGCGTTCTGCTGCCTGAAAGCCTGGTAAGTATCGGAGCCAATGCTTTTAAAAACTGCTCCTCCCTGGAGACGATACGGATTCCGAAGGACGTGTCCGAAGTTGGCGAAAACGCGTTTGATGGCTGCAGCGGACTGAAAACCACCTATATCCTGAAGGACGGCTATGTTAAAAAATGGTTCTGGGAAAATGGCTATTACGGTAAGCTGATTGAATACATCGTCTATATCGCCGCTCCCATAGAAGATTTCACTTTTGAAGCAATTGATGAAAACAGCTGCAAAATCACAGGATACACCGGGCAGGGAGGCAACATTGAACTTCCTGCGCAAAACGGGGAAGGGGTGGCTGTAACAGCTATTGGTGACAATGCGTTTAAACAAAACAGCACCATCACCGCGGTAAAGCTCCCGGAAGGCATAACAGAAATTGGCAGCTACGCATTTTATGATTGCAAGCTGACTGAACTCGTGCTTCCTCAAGGGCTTCTTTCCATCGGCAGTTCTGCATTTAATGGTTGTTATTTCTTAGCAGAGCTGGTTATTCCAGATACGGTCAGTGTAATTGGAAGCAGTGCTTTTTCCAATTGCCATGGCCTCAAAGCCGTTACCATCCCCGGTTCCGTAAAACTTGTACAAGGGTTCAGCCTGTGCAATTTCCTGGAAGAAGTATATATTCTGGATGGAGCGGAAAGTATTGAATCCGGCTGTTTCAGCAAATGCGAAAAATTGACCAGAGTTGAGCTGCCCGATACGGTAACTGCGATTGGATCGCGGGCCTTCGCAGAATGTTCCTCCCTGGAAACCGTACGGGTGCCCGGTGTCTTGCAGCGTATTGGCGACAGTGCGTTCAGTGAATGTGCCAGACTTAAAACTTTTTCTATTCCTCAGACAGTTACGGAGATTGGAGCCTACGCATTTTATAAATGCAGCAGCCTGACAGAACTGGATGTTCCCAATGTGGGTGTAATTGATAATAGTTTCAGCGACTGTGTCAACCTTATATCTTTGAATTTTGCCAATGGCATTACAGAAATTGAATTGGATGATTGTTCTGCACTGACCACTCTGAACATCCCGGATTCTGTCACATCGCTTGCTTTGTATAGTTTTACCGAGCTGAAGGAACTTCATGTTCCAGATGCTTTGACCACGTTAAGGGTGTGTCATTGTCCTGCCTTAACAAGTCTTCACGTGCCGGATACGGTCACCTCACTTAAGGTGACCGGAGACAGCGGACTGACTGAAATCAACCTGCCGTCAAGTCTGACAAAAATAGAGAGCTACGCTTTCGATGGCACCATCAGCCTTACCAGCATCCAGATTCCTGAGACAGTAACTGAAATCGAAGATTATGCCTTCTATGAATCCGGATTGATCTCGATTGAGATCCCGGACAGTGTAAAAACGATCGGGGGATATGTTTTTTACAACTGTAATTCCCTGGAAAGTGTTACGCTGTCTTCGGGACTGACAAAAATTCCGATTGGGACGTTCAGATACTGCTCAAAGCTGGAGAATGTTTCCATACATGATTCGGTAACAGAAATAGGACAATACGCGTTTTCAGACTGCACAAGCCTGCGTTCCATTGAGCTGCCTGAATCATTGACACTGATCGACTCTGATGCTTTCTATAAAAGCGGTCTTGAAGCGATCACAATTCCATGTAAAGTGAAAAACCTTAATGGTTGTTTTCGTGAATGCAGGGATCTGGTATCCGTCACTTTTGAGGATGGCCGTTCGAGCAGTCTCAGCGTAGCCTCCTGGACGTTTAACGGTTGCTCAAATCTGAGGTATGTGTATGCCAGTGACAATGTATGGAAGAAAATAGACTTCAGTATGCCCGCGTTTGATCAGTGTGAGAGCCTGTACGCATTTGATTTCCCGAATTATACGTATGCAAATATGGGCTGGAATTTTGGTGAATGCGTCAATCTGACTTGCGTAAGGATACCGGAGGAAATAAAGTTCATTAGTGACAGCTATTTTGAGGAATGTCCAAATTTGAGCCTGATCTACTGTGCACAGAACAGTGCTGCCTGGAACTGGGCTTTGAAAAACGGCTATACTCCCACGGATGCTGACTGGCCGTATGACTCCCGTGCTTCTGGGCTTGATCTCAGCAACGCGGTTGTTCAGGGTTCTTTCTCGGAAGAAGAAATAACCATGAAAGCAGGGCAAACCGTACAGCTTTCCGGTGAAGTTACATCTACGGGTGCAAGGATCAGCCGCGTTACCATCACTATCGACGATTACCACATCGAAGGAGACGATAACGACCGGTACGCTACCAAAGATTATTTGGGAGTGTGGTCTTTCAGTCTGGATGAGCATTCTGAATTCACGCTTGACGGCACAAAAGCGCCTTTTAACACGCCTGGCATATATACTGTAAATCTTTGGGCAGAGAACATGGTCAGTGATGGCGTAAAACTAGCCACCATGAGGGTTAAAGTTTATTTCGATGATGCATACCAGTCCTGGACGGGTTATGTCCAGGGGGATAAGGCGGAAACCTTTGCAGGAATGAATGCTACGATCCCTAACGGTTATATCAGCAATGCAAAGCCGGTAACGGTGCTGAATGAGAAAAACAATCGGTATTTTATTGAAATTACCGCCGAGGACGGCACAACAGACTTGCGGTGGGTTGATACAGGATGGATTGGTGAAACCGAATGGACAGAAGAGACCGTGATTCTTTCCGGTTCCGTGTTCACCCTGTATGGCACACCGTTGGAGGGTGTCAACGTTTGCCTTTTCAATGCTGACAAGGATCAGATATTGGGCAGCGCGGTGACCAGGAATGACGGCAGCTGGCGAATTTCAGACATTCGGAAAAGGGACTCGGGCTTGCTGCTGTTCTCGGACGCGCGGTATACATTTGAACCGGCAAGCGAGGAAATAGCACTTCAGGAGAGTCACGAAATCCCGTCGATCATAGCGTCCTACGCTGAGACGGGAGGAGCAGATTGTTCCGTAGAATTCACGATGGATAAAAGCAGTATCATGGTTGGCGAACAGGTCGTGTTTACGGTTACGGGAAATCATGCTACAAATGCCAGACTTGTAGTTGACGGTATACAATATGAAACGATCAGTTTGAAAGACGGGCAGGGAACATTTACCAGGACATTCAACAAATCAGGTGTCAGAAAGGTGCAAATGTATGCCGGAAACGCCGATGGGTATGGCGCGCTGACGGATGTGCAGGAATTGAACATCGGTACGAATGGCAGTTTGAAGGCGGCTGCTTTCACCTGTGATTTGACGGGTGTAGCGGGTGTTGACAAAAACCTGACCTGGCAGACGGAAGACACTGTTGGGGAATATACGCTGTATGTATATTTCAAAGAGAATCTCCTGCTGGAGAAAAAGATCAGTGGAGACCAGACATCATATAGACTTGAAGGGTCTATGCTGTATCAACCCGGCGAATACGCCATTGAGCTGATTTCTGCCGCGCCGGGCTTTGATCAAAAATCGCTTTTCGGAATGCTGTCAGTCCAGGCAGGAGATACGGTTCAGGTAACTGGAACATTCCTTGATGAGAAGAAACAGCCGATCCAGGATGTCCAGATTCGCATCTCTGCTGTAATCGGTACAGGCTTTGCAGATGCGGATATGACGGCATCGACGGATGAAAACGGACAATTCCAGATCGAGCTGGTTCCGCATTGTTCATATAGTCTTTTCTGGAACAAACAAGGATATGTTTTTGAAGAAAACGGTCAAATGATCACTGTTGGTGAAGACAACATGACTATTGACAATGTAACAGGACAGAAAACCGGAACTGACAAAATCTATTTATCAGCGCCGTTCCTGGTCCATTGGTCAGATGCAAATACGCAGTTTGTGGAAGTATATGCTGTGGACACGTGGGAGGCGAAATCAGAAAACAACTGGATTTCGGTCCGTGCTGAAGATAATCTGCTGTGGGTCACCATGGAAAAGAACTGGTCGGGAGAAGACCGGTTTGGAACGGTGCAGGTGTCCTGCAGGGGAGAAACAATTGAACTGCCCATCAGGCAGGAGGCAGAAGATACCCTGACCATTCAGCTTACGAGCAGGAGTTCGACAAAAGTGGAATCCGCTTATCTTGAAAAAGATGTTGCGATGAAGCTGATCAATTATCTGTGGGGACCCAAAACGGTAGGTGAGAAGAAAAAATGGTATTCTGACTCAGTAAGTTATACATGTAAGGATGCCAACATCGAAAAATACTTCAAACTCCTGGTTGGCGACAAACTGGAAAACCGTGAAGATGTAAAACGCAGCTTTATGATCCAGGTGAGGGCAAGGCTGAGCTTTATTGTTGCACACGGATTAAGCAGTGAGCAATTAAGGACACTTGCCAACGGCCTCACCCAATATGTTGAAAGCAATGGCAGTTCCAATTTGACTACGGCTCTTGATCAAATTAAGTCGATTGCTATGGAAATGTATGAAGGTGTTGATTTGGGCGAATACTTTGCTCCTGACCAGGTCGTGGCGGAAGTGGTTGCTGCAGGAACAATGCGTAACCTTATTGAAACGAGGCCGGCGGATTATCTGTGGGAAGTGATCAACTCTGAATTTGACGAAACGGGCTTGAAGAAATACAATATATCGGACGATTTGGCAAAATCTGCCGTTTCAAATTCCGGAACCAAATTAGTGTATACAACAATACCGGGGCTTTCTGATGCACAAATGCGTGAGCTTGCTTCGCAGCTAAGAAAAATGGACAAGGAAGTCAGTCAATAAGAATTCGAGGTTCAGCATATCAATTTCAATATGCTCCAGACATGGATTGGCGGCTTTGCGATGATTCGGCTCAATGCGAAAGGTGAGGAGTCCTTGTCGGGCTGTTATTGTCAATGAACGGCTGCTTCTGCAGCATCCTGTCTTATCTGTACCGGATCTCATCTAAGGAGACCGGGAAAAGGGGATTTCTGACCATGAAACTTCACGAACCGTCCATTTAGAGAACGTTGTGATGTTACAGATGCGGGCGGATGAAACCTGACGCAAAAACTCCTGTGAGGCGAATCAAGCCTCACAGGAGTTTTTCTTTTGGAAGTTCATTTGTCTCATCCGGGTCGGTGATGATAAATTGGATTACTCTTAAGCTGGATTGACCGCCTAAGCGGGCATGGATTACAGTGAGGACTCAGCCTGCTGTATAACAAGCTCTGTCCTGCAGGTGTGCTTTTTGGTTTTCTCACTGTAATTGATGCCAACCAGCAGAACTCTGGGAAAAGATTTGAAAGACCGGATGTAATCTCTCAGATGGATGCTCTGCAGGGCACTTTTTGCAGAATGGTTGTATTTCAGCTCCAGAATAACAGGAAGGTCTCCTGATCTCAGCGGTGTAAAACGAAAATCGACAAATCCTTTGCCTGCTTTCGTCTCCCTTGTGATCCTGTATCGGTCAAGGGCGGCCAGATAACCCATGGTAACTACGCAGGACAGGCTGTTTTCATCACTGTAGTGGAAAAAGGGGCCGCGTCAACCGGGAATAAACGTTTTTGCGTCCGGTGCCATCCGGAATGAACCGCACTGCGGAGCCTGCATGCCATATTATGTCTGCTTTTTGGGAAGTTCAGAAGCTTGCCCGCATCTGTGGAAAATGATAAAATGCACTTCGTTCTTGCGCACCAAAAAAAGAATTGTGGTCCCTTTCTCAGCTGCTGTACATATGGAAACCATATCAGATTCAGTTTGGAATCAATGTGTGTCCGGCAGCTGCTTGACGGCAACAGGCTGTCAGCTGTTTTTCAGAGTGGCAGGAACTGTGCTTCCGGGCACATGCAACCGACAGGCTGTCAGGCGGAAGACATCATTGCCACGCAGGATGGCTTTTGTTTTGCCCGGGGAAGAGAGAAGAAAACAAAGCACATAAAGAACAGCAGCACTTGCTTTATCTAAATACAGATCGTTCATACATGGTTTTGGGTGGATACAGCCGCTGGAGCGGTGCCGGAGAAAGCGTTCCGGCAGTGATGAAGCGGGAAAGGCAGACAATCATGAGCTCATTTGGCATTACAGATAACAGCAACCGCATTCTCCGAAACACTTTTGCTGCAAGTACAATGGCATATATCGTTTCGTCCCTGACCACGTCCCTTGGGTCATTGATTGACGGCGTGGTCATTGGACAGTTTCTGGGCCTGGATTCCATGGCCGCCTTCGGTCTGGCATCCCCTGTCCTCATTGTATTTGCAGTGATAGGAGCCATTCTGGCTTCCGGTGCCCGGAACCGGTTCATCCTGAAGATCGGCAGCGGCGACATGGCGGGGGCCAGGGGTGTATTTACTCTTTCCATGGTCTTAAGTGCAGGAACATCCATCCTGATGATGCTTGTGACATTCCTGTTTTCCACACCCATCTGCGTCATGCTGGGCGCACGGGACAGTGCGGCGAACCTGCTGGGGGAGACCCGGGGGTATCTTCTGGGCATGGCCATCGGGCTTCCTGCCATGAATGTGGCCCGGGTGCTCAGAAACTACATGACGGTGGACAATGACCGGATGCTTACGGTGATTTCCTCCCTGGTGCTGGCCCTGGTGGATGTGGTGCTGGACGTCCTCATTGCCGTCATGGGCGGCGGTACCTTCGGGATGGGCCTTGCCACCAGCATCAGCCACTATGCCGGGCTGGGGGTCCTGCTGGTGCACTTCCGCCGCAGGGAAAGGCTGACCCGTTTTTCCCTGAAGGACATGGACTGGCGTGAGACAGGCAGCATGGTTGTCAGAGGCCTTCCCACAGGGGTGGGCCACGTTTCCAATACCCTGCGGACCATCATCCTAAACCATATTCTGGCAGGCACCGTCATGGCGGCAGGATGCATTGCAGCCTACTCGGTGCACCGTCAGGCCGACAGACTGCTGAATCCATTTGTTTTCGGTATCTCCGATTCCGTCATCACCCTGGCGGGCCTTCTGGTTAGCGAGGAAAACCGGCCCATGCTCAAGCGCCTGACCAAGGATTATTTCGCCATGATCTGGACCATGGTGCTGGGGATATCCGTGCTGTTCTGGTTTGCGTCCCCTGCTTTTGCTGCGCTTTTTATCAAGGATGACCCCCAGGCCCTGATCTACGGCATCCGGGCGGCCAGGAGCTATGCCGTAGGCCTGCCGCTGTACGCCCTGAACCATGCCTACTCAGGCTATATGGAAGGCCGGGGCAAGCCGAAACACGCCATGGTTTTCACTTTCCTGGTGGAAGGCGCTTATCTGGTGATCTGTGCCATGGCCCTGACGCCCCTGTTTCACGAGGATGCAATCTGGTACGCCTTCCCGGCCTGCCAGGTGCTTCAGCTGCTGACCATCGCCGGTGTGATTTTCTGTATGAACCTGAAGGAAAAAGCGAAACCGAAGGATTTCTGGGACTGGTTCATGGCGCTGCCCAACGACTTTGACGTGCCGGATGAGGACCGCATTGACCGGACCATCAGCAGCCATGATGAAGTCATTGAACTGTCCGAGGCAGCCTGGAAATTCTGCAGGGAAAAGGGCTGCGATCCAAGGCGGTGCTATGCCATCTCCCTGGCGGTGGAGGAGCTTGCCACCAATACGGTTCTGACGGGCTTCCGTCCTGGACACAACAACACCATCGACATGCGGATCCTGAAAAAGGGCGATGAATTTATCGTGCGTATACGGGATGACTGTGAAATCTTTGATCCCGTCAAGCAGCTTCAGCTCTATGACAGGACCGTGCCCGAGCGTCATATCGGCCTGCGCATTGCCATAGGCTCTGCAAAGGATGTGCAGTATACCACCATGCTGAAACTGAACAATCTGGTGATCAGGGTATAGCATATCCACTTTATGCATAAACCCCTCCGGCACTCGGCCGGAAAAGACTATGGGACAGAAGGAAAGCCGGATCAACATGAGAAGATACGGTCAGATACGTTCCGCGGCGCCCTTTCGCGCCCGGAAAACAGGAAAAGGCAGATACCTTTTCCTGCTTTTGTGCGCAGCACTTCTTCTTCTGCTGCCTGCAGCCCATGCAGCGGAGGAAAAGCAGGGGCAGGGGATCAATGCGTCCGGAAATCAGAATGTGCCCCTGGCAGTGGACCCCATGGAGGAAGGGGAGGGGTATTCCGCCATCCTCTATGACAACCGCAACGGCCTGCCCACATCGGAGGCCAATGCCATTGCCCAGACGGAGGAAGGCTTTATATGGATCGGCAGCTATGCCGGTCTGATCCGTTATGACGGGAATACCTTTGAGCTCATCCAGTCCCCGGAAGGGATCCTGAACACCCGCTGCCTGTTTGTGGACGGGGCGGGGCGGCTTTGGGTCGGCACCAATGACTATGGCGTGTTCCTCATGAACCGGGGCCAGCTTCAGCGGGTGGACCGGGACGGCCAGCTGGTTTCCGTCAGCATCCGTGCCGTGGCGGAGGGCACGGACGGGCTCATCTATATCGGCACCGCCTCAGGCATGGCGGTGGTGAACGAGTATCTGAACCTCCAGCAGGTGGTGGATGAGCGTCTGACGGCCCAGACGGTGCATGAGCTCCGCCTTGGCAGCGACGGCAGGATGTACGGCCTCACCCAGAGCGGGGACCTGTTTGCCATGCAGGAAGGAAAAGTGGTTTCATGGTACTCCCATGAACAGACAGATACCGTGATTCTTTCCATGCTGCCGGACTTTACGCGGGAGGGCGCCATGTATATGGCGGTGGAGGATGCTGAGACCGGACACGCCCTGATCTACCGGGGCATGCCGGATGAGGCGCCTTCCTCCTGGGAAGTCTATGACGCTGCCCCCCTGTCCTTTATTGACAGTATGGAGGAAATCGACGGGGATATCTGGATCTGCGCCAGCAACGGCGCAGGGAAACTCAATAAAGAGGGAAAAGTCACCTGCTGCGAACATCTGCCCATGGACAAGTCTGTGGGCCATGTGATGACGGACTATGAGGGCAATCTGTGGTTTACCTCCATCCGTCAGTGCGTCATGAAGGTGGTGCCCAACCGCTTTCAGGACCTGTTCTCCCTGTGGGGCCTGAAGGAGGATGTGGTGAACACCACCTGCATCCTGGATGACCAGCTGTTCATCGGAACGGACGATATGGGCCTTATGGTCGTAAAGGACGGAAAGGCCCTGGAAACCCTGCCCCTGACAGGCGCACGTACCGCCTCCGGTAAGGACGCGGGGACGGATGACCTGATCGCCTATCTTAAGGAGGAGCGGGTGCGCTCCATTGTGCGGGATGCTGAGGGGCGCCTGTGGATCTCCACCTTCCGCAACGGGCACGGCCTTGTGTGCTATGACCATGGGGAAATGACGGCCTATACCCGGGAAGACGGGCTGCTCTCGGACAGTGTCCGCACCGTGTATATATGTGAGGACGGAACCGTCCTGGCGGCCCAGCCGGACGGCGTCAGCCTGATCAGGGACGGAAAGGTGGTAAAAAACTACGGCGCAGAGGACGGGCTTAACGTCACGGCCATCCTGACGGCGGCGGAGGGCAGCAACGGAGACCTGCTCTTCGGTTCAGACGGCGGGGGCATCTATGTGGCCGGGGAAAACGGCATCCGGCAGATCGGCCTGAAGGACGGGCTCAAGTCCGAGGTGATACTGCGCATCAAGCGCAGCACCACAAAGGACATGTACTGGATCGTCACCGGCAATTCCATTGACTTCATGACGCCGGACTATCATGTGACAACCGTGGAAAACTTCCCCTATTCCAACAACTATGACTTCTATGAAAGCAGCAAGGGGGAGATGTGGGTGCTGTCCAGCAACGGCATCTACGTGGCGAAAGTGGACGAAATGCTGAAAAACCAGGATATCAGCACCGTCTACTGCGGCATTGCCAGCGGTCTTCCCTATATTGCCACATCCAACGCCTTCAGCGAGCTGACCCCGGAGGGGGATCTGTACATGGCCGGCGTGAAGGGCGCGGTCCGGTTCAATATCAACAGGGACTTAGAGGACCTGAGCAATCTGAAGATCGCCCTGCCCTGGATTGAGGCGGACGGGAAGTTCATCTATCCGGATGAAAACGGGGCCTTTTCCGTGCCCTACTCCGTGCGCAGGATCACCATAACCCCCTATGTGTTCTACTATTCCCTGATGGATCCGGAAGTGTCCTGGCATCTGGAGGGATTTGACGCGGAGAAAACCACGGTTCTGCGCAGCCGCATGAGCCCGGTGACCTATACCAACCTGCGTGAGGGCACCTACCGGTTTGTCATCCGGGTGAATGACCCCATCGGGGCCAGCAGCGTCAGCGAAAGCTTTGTGATTGTCCGGGAAAAGAACCTGACAGACAGCGCGGTGGGAAGCATCATCATGGACACGGCTTCCCTGTTCCTTCTCGCGGGCGTCCTGTTCTACTCCTCCATGCAGCGCAGGCGGAAGAGGACGGACGATCAGCTGTTTTTTGCCATGACCATCTCCGTTATGGTGATGGCCGTGGGGGAAATGCTCTCCTATGCCCTGGAGGGAAGGGAGGAATCGTTCTACCGGGATGCCGCCTACGCAGCAAACCTTGTGTACTATGCGGGACTGGAGGCGTTCCCGTATATCTTTACCCTGTATATGGATTACCGGGTGCACCGTGACCGGGCCAGGATCCGGAAACTGAAGATTGCCTATGTCATTCCCGTGGATCTTGTATTCATCTTTATTGTCATGAGCGTATCCACCGGCCTGGTCTTCTACCTGACGGAAACCAATGTCTATGCCACGGGCCCCATGCACTTTCTGGTATATGTTCCGGTCCTCTTCTATTTCGTTGTGGTGCAGTTCAAGGCATTCAAAGTCAGCCCCATTCTGGTGGTGCTCTCCTGCATCCTTCTTCTCAGCAGGATCCTGCTGGATGTCTTTGTTGCCGGCATTTCCTCCACCGTCCTGATTTTCACGCTGATACTGATGTGCTCGCATATCCAGGCACTGAACAGCTCTGCCATGCATGAGGAGGCGACATAAGCATGATCCATGGAAGTGCCATTGTATCCTTTTATGTCGACGCCTCATCCTTCCTGATTGTCCTGATCCTGCTGGTGATGTCCCGCAGGATCCTGGACAGGAAGAATACGTCCCACCGCGCCTACTACCGGTTATGTATCCGGATGGAAAACCTGTGCATGGCCTGCATGGTTTTCCACGCCATGTACATGCAGACCGCGCCCTGGAGCCATACCGTGGCCCTGATCAGCCGGACGGTGTGGAACCTGCTGGTTATGCTGGTGGCCCTGGAATGGGGCAATTATGTCAGCGCACGGCTCAATGACAACAGGGAAGGGGTCAGACGCCTGCTGAAGGTTCTCCTGATCCCAGGCATGGCGATTGTCGTCCTTCTTGTGGTGAACCTTTTTAACGGTATTCTCTTTACCATTTCGCCGTCTAATGAGATGGAACCAAAACTCCTGTATTATGTGTACGTGATCGTGCTGCTGGGCTTTTTCCTCAACGGTGTGTTCCTGGTCAGGCATTTTGACCGGAAATCCCAGAGAACACGCTTTTTCCGCCTCATGCCCATTGTGCTCCCGCTGGTCCTGGCCGTCATTCCCCAGTATTTCATGCCCTATGACCTGGGGGTTCTGGGGCTTGCCCTGGGCATCACCATGCTCTATATTTCCATTGTCACCGAGGAACACTTTGTGGACCGTGAGTCCGGCCTTTACAACAACGGGTACATGGCATATCTGTTTGACATGGCCCTGGCGGGAAAAAACGAGGCCCGCAGCGCCCTGGTGATGGAGATGAACGGGAACCTGAAAGCGGGCATGGATATCCTCAGGGATATCCTGACCCAGGACGGTGACGTGATCCGCATGGAGGAAAAACGGTTCCTGATGTTCTCCAGGGAAAAGAGCCGCTCCACCATCCAGTACCTCTCCTCACTGGTGGAGGAGGCGGTGGAAAAGTACAATGCGGAGCATGCGGATGACAAGGTGCATATCACGGCCCGGTGCCGTATGCGGACGGAGGGGGAGGAAGCCTTTTCCTTCCTCAGGGCCGTGGTGGATGACAAGGAAGCCGGGGACGAGGTGCGGGGCATTGTAAGCATGATCTCCGAACTGGACCGGCTGGACAAGGAACTGGCTCTGGCAGCGGACATACAGCTGAACATGCTGCCCATGAATTTCCCGGCCTTCCCCGACAGGAAGGAGTTTGACCTGTTTGCGTCCATGACCCCCGCCAAGGAAGTGGGCGGCGACTTCTACGACTTTTTCCTGGTGGACAGCGACCATCTGGCTCTGGTGATTGCGGACGTGTCCGGTAAGGGCATTCCCGCGGCCCTGTTCATGATGGTTTCCAGAACCCTGATCAAAAACCAGATGATGAGCGGGTGCGATCCGGCGGAGGCCCTCACCAGGGTCAATGCCCAGCTGTGCGAGCGGAATTCCTCCATGATGTTTGTCACCGTGTGGCTGGCCCTGGTGGAAATCTCCACCGGCAAAGGCCTTGTGTGCAATGCCGGACACGAGAACCCGGCCCTGCACCGCGCCGGCATGTCCTATGAGATCCTCCGGTACAAGCACGGGATGTTTGTGGGCGTGAGCCGGGCGGCAAAGTTTCAGAACAGGGAGTTTGAGATGCATCCGGGGGACAGCCTGTTTGTCTATACCGACGGCGTCACCGAGGCAACCAATACGGCCCTTGAGATGTTCCAGGAGGACAGACTGGCCAGGACGCTCTATGAGGTCCAGGATAAAGATCCCACAACCCAGATCCGTCATGTGCGCGAAACCGTTGACCGCTTCGTGGACGGCGCGCCCCAGTTTGACGATATGACCATGCTGTGTTTTACCTATTACGGAACAGCTCAGGCAGATAAGGAAACAGAGAAAGGTTCAGATACAGGACCGGACGAGAAGAAAGAAGGTCAGTGACGATGGCGGATATGGTTCAGTTCCGCAGAGAGAATGGAAAGCTGATTGCCCAGGTACAGGGAAAAATTGATTCTTCCAACGCCCCGGTGGTGGAGCAGGCGATACAGGCAAAGCTTCGGGAGATGCTCTGCGATGCCCTGGAAATTGACTGTGATACCCTGGAATACTCTTCCAGCGCGGGGCTGCGGGTCATCCTGCGGCTTAAGCAGGAACTGGACAACACCGTGCTTACCAATGTGCATCCGGATCTGTACAACATCCTGGATATGACGGGATTTGTGGATATGATGGAGGTGCACCGGGCCTACCGTGTGGTGAACGTGGATAACTGCGAGGTTATCGGACAGGGCGCCAACGGCAGGGTGTACCGCATTGATCCGGATACCATTGTGAAGGTGTACCTGAACCCGGATGCTCTGCCTGAGATCCACAGGGAGCGGGAACTGGCCCGTCTGGCCTTTGTGGCCGGCGTTCCCACCGCCATTCCCTATGACGTGGTGCGCATAGAGGGCGGCGGGTACGGCTCCGTCTTTGAGCTGCTCAATGCCACCAGCTTTGCCAAGCTCCTGATCCGCGGGGAAAAGTCCCTGGAGGAAGTGGCAAAGATGAGCGTGGATCTGCTGAAACTGATCCATTCCAAGCAGATCCGCTCAGAGATTCTGCCGGACATGAAGGAAGTGGCCCTGAAATGGGCAGACTTCCTGAAGGACTACCTGCCGGCGGAAAACTATGAGAAGCTGCATGCCCTGATTCAGGCCGTGCCGGAGGACAACCACCTGATGCACGGGGATTACCATATCAAGAACATCATGCTGCAAAACGGCGAAACGCTGCTCATTGACATGGATACCCTGTGCCACGGAAACCCCGTCTTTGAGATGGCCAGCATCTATAACGCCTATGTGGGCTATGGCATCACGGATCCGGAAACGATTGAGACGTTTATGGGCATTTCCGTGGAGGACTGCGCCAGGATGTGGCGCAGAACCCTGGAACTGTACCTGGGTACAGAGGATGAGAAAAAGGTAAAAGAAACAGAGGAGAAAGCGATGATTGTGGGGCTGACCCGGGTGATGCGCAGGGAGATCCGCCGCGGCGGCCTGGAGAGGGAAAACGGCCGGCAGCTGATCGAAATGTGCCGTACCCGGCTGGGTGAACTGCTCCCCCGTGTCGAAACGCTGGTGTTCTGAAGATGCGTGTACGTAAAATTGACCTTCATATGCATTCTGTGGTGTCAGACGGCACCGATACGCCCCAGGAAATTCTGGAAAAGGTAAAAGCTGCAGGGATGGCACTGTTTTCCCTGACGGACCATGACGCGGTCAAGGGCAGCGGGATGCTGCTGAAAATCCGCGGGGAGGATGACCCGCACCTGCTGCCCGGGGTGGAGTTTTCCTGCCGGGACAACGAGGGAAAGTACCATATCCTGGGATACGGCTATGACCCGGAAGCCCCTTCCATCCTGGATACGGTACAGATGGGCCACAGCCTGCGCATGCAGAAGGTGATGGCCAGGCTTGAGTACCTGAAAACCACCTTCGGCGTCGTGTTCCCGGAGGAGGAACTCCAGAGGCTGATGCTCATGGATAACCCGGGCAAGCCCCATATCGGCAACCTGATGGTGAAATACGGCTATGCAAAGACCAAGGAAGAGGCCATTAACGATTTCATCGACGGGCTGCATATGCCCAGCAAGTATATCCGTCCCGAACAGGCCATAGAGGGGATTATAAAGGCCGGCGGCATTCCCGTGCTGGCCCATCCCGCCTTTGGAAGCGGCGGTGAGCTGATTGTGGGGGATGACCTGGACAGGCGCGTCCGCCACCTGATGGATTTCGGCCTCAGGGGTATGGAAGCCTTCTATTCCGGCTTCAGCCCGAAGCTGTGCACGGAAGCTCTGGCCCTGGCGGAAAAGTATCATCTGTTTGTGACGGCCGGCAGCGACTATCACGGGATGAATAAGCTGGTGGAACTGGGAGATACCAAGCTTGAGACCGTGGACGAGGTTCCGGAAGGCCTGGTCCGGTTCCTTCAGGAGACCGGCATGGAAGATGTCCTGGTGCCGTAAAAGATCCGGATCCTGTGGAAAACCTGCAGGGTATATACGAAAAGTCTGCCGGGGGCAGGATATGCAGACAGGGTCTGTATACGCTGCATCCGGCAGACTTTTTGT
>CAMOVR010000038.1 GCA_946627565.1 uncultured Clostridia bacterium | reverse complement strand
ATCCATGAATTTTTCCATATCCTGTTCACGGTTCTTCCAGCGATCGGACATACCACCGATTTTGCCGTGCTTTCTGTCATTGTCCTGGTGAAAATCGCTTCCGCCGGTCACCAGAAGTCCCCGGCTTTCCGCCATGCGGCGCAGCGTGTCCGTATCATCTTCCCTGCAGCTTGGATGGTACACTTCCATGCCCATGAGCCCAAGCTCACACAGCCGGTCCAGAAAGGCTTCCAGCAGCTGGTCTTCCATCTTCAGTTCCCTGGGATGGGCCAGAACCGGTATAAACCCGCTGTGCCGGATCAGCGGCAGGGCTTCCCGTATGGACATGCGCTCCGCTGCAATATAGGCCGGCTTTCCGGCACCTATATAACGGGCAAAGGCATCCTGCATATTCCTGCAGAACCCTCCCCTTACCAGTGCCCTGGCAATATGGGGCCTGCCGATGGTGGCTTCCCTGCCTCCCTCCAGCCTGCGCTTTTCCTGCAGCTGCCGGAAGGAAATATGCATGCCCATCTCATCCAGCTTCCGGATCATTTTCTCTGCCCGCTCTTCCCTCTTCACGGTGAGATAGGACAGCTTCTCGCGCAGAAGGGTGCCTTCTGAAAGACCGTAGGCCAGAATATGCAGGCCGTGCATATCCGACATGGAAAGTTCCACCGCGGGGATCACCGGAATCGGGGTATCCATCCTGGACAGCATATCCGACCCGGCCATGGTGTCGTGGTCCGTCACCGCCATGACAGTCAGGCCGGCCTGGATACATTCATGGAGCAGCAGCTCCGGTTCCAGAACACCGTCTGACCGGTTGGTGTGCAGATGCAGATCAGGTTTCATCAGATCCCGGGATGAAAGAGCTGGGAAGGACCGGTTTTTCCAGGACGACATTCGGCTTTTCCTCCTGCTTGGGAATTGGCGGAGCCTCCCTGGGCAGATCGCTGTCCACCACGCCGGTCAGGTCCCTTCCCTCCATGATGGCCACAAAGGTGTTGCGTCCCACCGTTTCTTCCTTCAGAAGCACATCCACCAGGTTCATCAGGGACTTCTGGTTCTCCAGAATCACCTGCTTGGCCCTGGCGTAACAGGTCTCCAGGATGCTGCGCACCTCCGCGTCGATCCTGGCCGCCACTTCCTCCGAATAGGGTTTGCCGTGCCCGATTTCCCGGCCCACGAAGACTTCCTCTTCGCTGGCCAGATACACCGGTCCGATCTCGTCGCTCATGCCGTACTTTGTCACCATCTGCCGGCACAGATCCGTCGCTGACTTAAGGTCAGAGGCTGAACCGGTGTAGATTTCACCCAGAATGACTTCTTCCGCCGCATGGCCGCCCATGGCCATGGAGATGGAGTCCATCAGCTGGGACCTGGAAACATTGTCCCTCTCCTGGGAAGGCAGCGACAGGGTATGGCCTGCGCTCATGCCTCTTGGCACGATGGTTACCAGGTGGACCTCGTCACAGCCCGGCAGCATGTGTCCCACCACGGCATGGCCGCTTTCGTGGACAGCCACCAGCCGGCGGTCCTGTTCCGAAACCTTGTGGCTCTTCTTTTCCGGTCCCATCTGCACCCGGGCAATGGCGTCAATCAGCGTCTGCTGGTCAATCTCCTTTTTCCTGCCCCGGGCCGCCAGAATGGCTGCCTCGTTCATGACGTTTTCCAGGTCCGCGCCGGCCCCGTAGGGCATGCGCTTGGCCAGGTTTTCAAGATCCACATCCTCCGCCAGGGGCTTGCCCCGGGCATGCACCTTCAGAATGGCCACCCTGCCGGCCTGGTCCGGATAGTTCACCGTAACCTGCCTGTCAAACCTGCCGGGGCGCAGCAGGGCCGGGTCCAGAATATCCTTCCGGTTGGTGGCAGCCATGACGATGACCCCTTCGTTGACCGAGAAGCCGTCCATTTCCACCAGCAGCTGGTTGAGGGTCTGTTCCCTTTCATCATGTCCGCCGCCCAGGCCCGCGCCGCGCCTTCTGCCCACTGCGTCAATCTCGTCGATAAACACGATGGCCGGTGCATTGCGCTTGGCCTGGTCAAACAGGTCACGGACACGGCTGGCACCGACGCCCACATACATTTCCACAAAATCCGATCCGGAGATGGAGAAGAAGGGTACCCCGGCTTCCCCCGCCACCGCCTTGGCCAGAAGGGTCTTGCCGGTGCCGGGAGGTCCGACGAGCAGAACGCCCTTGGGAATCCGGGCGCCCAGGGACCTGTATACCTTGGGGCTTCTGAGGAAGTCCACCATTTCTTCCAGTTCCTGCTTTTCCTCCTCCGCTCCGGCCACATCCGCAAAGCGGATCTTGCTCCTGCTGCCGTCGCTGACCTGGACATTTCCGACTTTTCCCATGCCCCCCATCATCCGGCCGTTGCCCTTTTTGGAGAAGAACATGAAGTACCAGAACACTCCGATGATGACCAGTTCAATGAGAATGGGCAGGTAGTCCATCCACCAATTGTTTTCAGCTGCCATGTAGGTGATGCGGAAAGGCAGGTCTGCCTCGGAGATCTCCTCATAGCTCACGCCGGTTTTCTTTGCGGTGATCTGCCTGACCGTCAGCAGGAAATCATCCCCGATGGTGGTGGTAAAGTCATAATTCCGTCCGGGAAACTGAGAAAGGGCGACCGTGGAACCTTTTTTGAGGCCGTAGAGCCTGGTGCCCCGTATGGCCACATGCTCCACTTCATCTGCCTGAATCATTTCCAGAAGATGGGGATAATCTGTATCCTTCCCGGCAGTTCTCGACTGGGCATTGAGTGCTACATAAACCGACATGACCAGTATAAGAAAGGCAGCGTATATCGCCAGTGCCCAGTTGGATCGTCTCAAACCCGGTTCCCTCCATTCCAGTAGCCGTATAAGCAAACCAAAGCGGAATTATACCATCCGTACCCTGTTTGTGCAAATTCAGTCCCAGGCGGCTCCGGGCCCTTCTGGGATGCCCGGCGCCGCCTGGAAAGCAAAGAACTTACTTGTTGTAAATCTCCGGTTTCAGGATGCAGATGTCCGGAAGATTGCGGTAGATCTGGTTGTAGTCAAGGCCGTAGCCCACCACGAAGGCATCCGGAACGGTGAAACAGTAGTAGTCTGCTTTGAGCTTTACCCGCCTGCGGGCCGGCTTGTCCAGAAGGGTTGCCACCCTGACGGAATTCACGCCGCGCTCCTTGAACATTCTCTTGAGAAAGTCCAGGGTAACGCCGGAGTCCACAATGTCCTCCACCAGGATCACGTCCCGGCCGGACACGTCATAGTCCAGGTCCTTGATGATCCGCACGTTGCCGCTGGTGGAGGTGCCATGACCATAGCTTGAAGCGATCATGAACTCCATGGTGACCGGCAGGTCAATCTCCCTGAGCAGGTCCACATAGAACACGGAAGCGCCCTTGAGGATGCAGACCATGACCGGGGCTTTTCCTTCATAATCCTTTGTAATCATTTCCCCCAGCATTTTTACGGCATTGGCGATTTCTTCCCGGCGGATGAGGATTTCCTTGATGTCCTGATAGATCCTGGCATTTGCTTCCATGTGTGTTACCCCTTTCCGATTTCTGTCTGGTTTTGTATTTCACCGGCCTGTCTGCTTTCACATCCAGGCCATGGGGCCCTCCCAGGTGTACAGATCTGTCTGTGTATCCTTTGTATCCTGTATCTCCACGTCCCCGGCGCCCACACCGCACACCACCAGGACTTCCCTGCCCCGGCAGATCAGGGGGATCCTGTCCCGGAAGGGCTGGTCCACCCGGCGGTCCGTCAGATAGTCCTGCAGGGATTTTCTTCCCTGCATGCCAAAGGGACGGATATAGTCACCGGCCTGCCTTACGCGGATGATAAGATTCTCCCGCTTCAGGCGCTGGCACCGGATCCCGTCCCCATTGCCTGCCTCCCCGGAGACGGAGAAGCGAAGCCCCAGGAAAGTCACCCCGTCCGCAAGCGGCACCGGGTCCGGAGGAAGCTCCGGATGCGGAGGGAGCATGTGGACAAAGCGGTAGCCCCGGCAGGCCGTCACGTTCCCCGGCAGCTGCAGCCGGCTCCCGGCAGGTTCTGAGAGCAGCTTCAGGAGGGCTCTGGTGTGCCTGTCCGGCAGGGACCTTTCCTGCATCTCCCCGGCTGCGTTTTCAAATGCTTTCCGAAGAAGCCGGGCCTTCATGCCCCGGGGCATGCCGCCCAAAGCCTCAAGGGAAAGACAGGTGGCGCCGGGCTGAAGCGCTTTTTCACTTAAGGAGCTTATCAGGTCCGCGTCCTCCTGAAGCCGCAGGGCGCAGTCCGCTATGTGAGCCCCTGCCCCCTTCTGGAGACGCTCCATCAGGGGAAGCAGCTCATGCCGGACCCGGTTTCTCAAATAGGTGTCCTCTGCATTGGTCTCGTCTTCCTGCCAAACTGCACCCGCTTCCTCAAGGGCTTCCTGAAGGAGGCTGCGGGGCACCTTAAGAAGGGGCCGCAGGATCCGCATGCCGCCCTGCACCGTTTCCCTTCGCATGCCCGTCAGGCCTTCCAGGCCGCTGCCCCGCATCAGGTGCATCAGCACCGTCTCCGCCTGGTCATCCCGGTGGTGGGCCAGGACCAGGGCGTCAGATGAGGATGCCGCCATGGCTTCCCGGAAAAAGGCATATCTTGTCTCCCGGGCCCAGGCCTCGGAACGGTCAGAACCCGGATGTGCCCGGTATACATACAGTTTCAGACCGTGTTCCCGGCAGAATTCCTCCACAAAGGCCTGGTCCCTGTCAGCCGTCTGACGGAGGCCGTGGTTTACATGCACGCAGCCGAAATCCACCAGGCCTTTTTCCCTGAGGGTTAAAAGGACCATCACCAGAGCGGTGGAATCGCAGCCCCCGGAAAAACCTGCCAGCAGCTTTCCCGGAAGCGGCCCGCAAGTCAGGGCAATCTCCTCCAGCAGGCTCATCGCATGGGCGCCGCACAGCGCTGGCATGTTTTCAGGTCCGCATAGGCGGGCTCGTTGATCTGTGCGAAGGTAAAGTGTCCGGTCAGGGGACGGAACTTCTCCGCCACCGACAGGCAGTTGGGATCCGCGTGGTAATACGACCCGCCGTCGGGATTGTAGTACAGTGTCATGCTGGCCTCGGCAGGCTGGGGCGTGGGCGGCTGGGTGATGATCACCGAGAACGTGGTGGCCTCCACTTCCTCGTGGGACTTCAGGGACTGTGGATCCACATACCAGCCTTCATTTTCCCTGATGATGATGACGTTGAAAATGAAAATGGATTCGCTGTCCCCGGTGTTCTTGTCCACCCGGGCCGTCACCGGCACCGTGCGGGTGATGTCGTTTTCCGTGCCGCTGGGGGTGCCTATGGTGTATTCCCGCATGATGCGGTTGGCCAGGATGCCAAACAGGGTAACCTTCGGGTCTTCCTGGTTCTTAACCCAGGAGGGGGAACAGTAATTCACCATCTGGTCAATCTTGTTGACCGACCAGAAAAAGAAGAAGGAACTCAGGTTTTCAAGCGTGGCGCTGTTGTCCGGGGTGGCCGTGGGGCCGGTCTGCTGCAGGGATGCCACTTCCTCCAGGGAAACCACCACGTTTTCTTCGCTGACCGGGTCTTCCTGAGGGGCAGCTTCCTCCGCCGCGGTGCTGTCTGCCTGCACGGGGGTCTGCTGGGTCTGCTGCCGGTCGGACACCGGTGTCAGAATCATGGAGAGAACGGTGATCAGGCACGCCACCCCGATGAGTACCGTGGCCGTCATCTTCGCGCCTGCCTCCAGCACCGGCCGCACCCAGATATAGGCAAGGCCCACCAGAGCCAGGGAAAGGAACGCCCACTTCATGGGATTGGTGGGGAAAACCAGGGAGAGAATAAACAGCACGGAGATGGCCAGGGCCCCCGCAAAGAGCACCAGAATGTCTGGCTCCATGGCAAAACCGGCTTTTTCCATCAGGGAGGGCTTTTTCTCCTTCCTGACGTTCTGTCCGGGCTGGGGCTGTGGCTGCTGGTATCCGCCGTTCTGGCCGTATCCCTGCTGCTGACCCGGGTACACCGGCTGCTGATTCGGATACGCACCCTGCTGGGGATAGGCATACCCCTGCTGCTGATTCGGGTATGCACCCTGCTGGCCCGGGTACACCGGCTGCTGGCCCGGGTACGCACCCTGCTGGGGATAGGTATACCCCTGCTGCTGATTCGGGTATGCGCCCTGCTGGGGATAGGTGTATCCCTGCTGCTGATTCGGATACGCGCCCTGCTGGGGGTAAGTATACCCCTGCTGCTGATTCGGATACGCACCCTGCTGGGGATAGGTATACCCCTGCTGCTGATTCGGGTATGCGCCCTGCTGGCCGGGATACACCGGCTGCTGTCCCTGGGCATAGGGATACTGCTGATACGGATTTGCCTGGCCCTGCCGCTGATTCTGTCCGTTCTGGGCATAATTCACATAGGGGGACTGGCTGGACCCGGGTCCTGCAGGTCCGCGGTTCTGACCATACTGACTCATAAGCAATTCCTCATTTCTCATTCCGTTTCCCGCTTAAGGTGCAGTGTCATGGCTTCCGTTTCCCGGATGAGGCTCATGTCAGAAAGGCAGGTGACTTCCCAGCTTTCCTCCTCTGAGATCCAGACCTGCATCTTCCCGTCCTTCAGCTCCCAGGGCAGGGTGACAGGATTTTCGTATCCCGTACCGCTCAGGCGGATGCTGCCCTCTTCAATCTCATACACCACTTCTGCGGGAACGTCCTGTTCCCCAAGTGCAATCTTAAAACCGCTGACCAGGGCGAAGTCCGCCCGCCAGGTGCCGCAAAACACCTTCGGGTCCGTCACTTCAAGCGCCCCGGGCAGTGCGTCTGCCCGCTCCATAAGGGGCCAGCTTTCATGGTCCTCATCTGTAAAAATCAGGAAGGATTCCTCCAGCCTGAGTGTACCCAGGCTGACGTCACCCGCATACAGGCGGCCCTCTTTATATACCACCTGTGTTGTTTCCCCGCCGCTTAACCACGTGCCCGTCCCGTCCTCATTAAGGGTGAGGGTGACGGTGCTGCCTTCCCAGGTTCCCTGAAAAGGGGACTGCACGTCTTCCCCCAGGGCAGAAGAAAGCAGCAGGAGCAGCGCAAAAAGCATGATGAACAACCTTCCGGTCATGCACCCGCCTCCTTATGTCATGGCCTGCATTTTCCGGATATCCCCGGCCAGGTCATCTGATTTGTAGATGGCCGTACCCATGACGGCTATATCCAGCCCCGCTTCCCGCAAAATGGACAGGTTGTCCTTTGTGATTCCGCCGTCGGCTTCCACAAGGCCTTTGTATCCCATTTCCCGGATGCGGCGGATCTTCCGGAGCATGTCCCAGCGGAAGGGCTGGCCGCCAAAACCCGGCTCCACCGTCATGACCAGCACCAGGTCCGTTCTGTCAAGAAGCCCCTCCACCTCTTCAATGGAGGTGCCGGGCTTCAGGCTAAGGCCTGCCTTGCAGCCCTCATGCCGTATGATGTCCAGCACCGTGCCCACGTCATCCTTGATTTCCGCATGCACCGTGATGATGTGGCTGGAGGGGGCAAAGACCTGGATGTAGCGCATGGGGTTTTCCAGCATCAGGTGCACATCCAGTTTCAGGGTGGGAAACGCTGCATGGATTTCCCGTACAATACCCGGCCCGAAGGACAGGTTCGGTACAAAATGGCCGTCCATGACATCCACATGCAAAAGATCAATCCCGGCGTCCATGACCCTCTGGATTTCTCTGGCAATATGCATCTGATCGGCTGCAAGAATCGAAGGTGCGATTTTAATCATAACGTTCCCTCCATGCGGTCCGGACTTCCTGCAGTATTTCCCTGTATCTTTCCAGTCTTTTTATGCTTACGTCTTCCTCCCCGCTTTCCGCCGCCATGCGGACCCGGCACCCGGGTTCCCGGTCATGGAGACAGGGCTGGAAGCGGCATGTGCCCTCGTAGGGCATGAACTCAGGATAGGCCAGGCGGACCTCAGATGGGTCCATGATCTCCTGGATTTCCAGCAGGGAGAACCCCGCTGTATCCAGGAACCGTATATCCCCTGAGACGAACAGTTCCGCCCGTCTGGTGGTATTCTTTCCCCGCCTGATCTTTTCCGATATCTCGCCGGTCTCAAGGTTCAGACCGAAGAGGCGGTTGATGAGGGTGCTCTTGCCGGCGCCTGACTGGCCCGCAAAGCAGCAGGTTTCCCCGTGCATCAGGGAAAGGAGGCTGTCAAGCCCCTCCCCGGTCACGGAGGATACCCCGGTTACCAGGGTATCGCTGCCCCGGTATTCTTCACGGAGCGTAGGGGCAAGGGACGGGTCCAGGTCGCTTTTGGAAGCCACCAGGCAAACCCGTATGCCCTGCCTTCTGGCCTGCACCATGAGACGGTCCATCAGCAGCAGGTCCGGGGCGGGCTCAGGGCACACCACCAGCATCAGAAGGGTGATGTTGGCCACCGGCGGCCGTACGCATACCGATGACCTGGGCAGGATTTCCTCCAGCCACCCGTTCTCCCCGCCTGCACCCGGCAGAAAGAGAACCTCGTCCCCCACCATGGGGGTCATGCCCTGATGCCGGAATTTTTTCTTTGCTCTGACGGTATAGCGCGTCCCGTCCGGTTCCAGAACCGTGTAGAAACTGCCGATGCCGCTGACCAGGGTTCCACGCCGGGCCGCCTCGCTCATTCCATTGTAACCTCCTGCTGATAGGCAAACATCCTGTCAATATATACCCGTATCACAAACTGGCCCGCTTCCTGGGAGAAAACCTGGATTTCAGGGTCCCGGATGCTGTCGGGCGGAAACTCGCCCTGATAGACCATGTATTCACTGCCGTCACTGACCAGGGTCACCCGGACCTGCTGGGCAGAGGAAGATTCAGGCAGCTGCAGGTCAATGCTGACGGCATAGGTCATGCTGGCCACCTGATAGACCCCCAGGTTCACTTCCGTGCCCTGGTTCACCTGAAGTCCGGATGCCAGTGACTGGGAGATCACCAGATTGTGCAGTTCCGGGTCCTGGGTGGCCACAAACTGAATTTCATCGGCCAGGGTAAGACCGGAACGGGTCAGAAGGGACCGGGCTTCCGGGAAGGGTTTCCCCACCAGGTCCGGCACAATGGCCAGACCGCCGGATACCGTCACCTGAATGGTGTCACCCGCCTTCACCATCTCCCCCGCCTCCGGGGTCTGGGACATGACAAAGCCGCTCTGAACTTCGCTGGAGGTGACACGTTCCACCACCGTCAGGGACAGGCCCATTTCCAGGGCCAGGGACATGGCGTTCTGCTGCGTCATGCCCACCACCCGGGGACACTCAATGCTGGTGGGACCCGTGGAGATGGTCAGAACCACCGTATCCCCCTTCTTCATCACCGTGCCCTCCGCAGGCGCCTGCATGACCACAGAGCCTGCCGGCACGTTGGGGTGGTTGATTTCTATGGTTTCCACCAGCAGGTTCACCTTCTGGGCGGCCTTGGTGGCGCTGGCCAGATCCAGGCCGATCATGTAGGGCACCTCGGCGGAATTGACCACATTGTCATAGATGGAGGAAGCACCGAAATAGATGCCGGAGAACACCAGCACCATGGTGATGACCGTAAAGACCCACCATGGCCAGTTGACCCTGCTCTTTTTCCGGCCGCCTTCCTTTTCCGGGGCGTTTTTCGCAAGGCCGGCCACCGGGGCTTCATCCTCCCGGGGGCCGATCACCAGCTGTCCGTCCATGACCAGGCGCAGGTCCTGGGCCATGGAGCTGGCTGTCTGATACCGGTACTCCGGATGCTTGTTCAATGCCTTCATGCACACGGCAATCAGGCTCTGGGGCACATCCGGCGCCAGGGACTCAATGGGCGGGGGCATGTTGTGGATGTGCTTCATGGCGATGGCTACCTGGTTCTCCCCGTCAAAGGGAACCCGGCCCGTCAGCATCTCATAGAGCACCACGCCCACGGAATAGATGTCCGTCCTGGCATCCACCGGATGGCCGGATGCCTGTTCCGGGGACAGGTAATGGACGGAGCCCATGACCACGTCCCCCTTGGTGAGGGTGACGGAGTCCGCGATCCTGGCAATGCCAAAGTCCGTGACCTTCACAATGCCGTCGTCCTGCACCAGAATGTTCTGGGGCTTGATGTCCCTGTGGATGATGCCGTTGTCATGGGCATGCTGCAGGGCGGAGAGGATGCGGATGGTGATTTCCGTGGCCACCCTGGGGGAAAGCTGTCCCCTCTCCTTGATCAGGTCCTTCAGGGTCTTGCCGGAGACGTATTCCATTACCAGAAACCGCACATCCCCGTCAAGGCCCACGTCAATCAGGTTCACAATGTTGTGATGGGTCATGCGGGATGCGGCCACGGCTTCCCGCTGGAAGCGGGTCACATAGTCTTCATCCGCCGCCAGATCCGGCCGCAGGACCTTCACGGCCACATCATGGCCTGTGTTCTCGTCTATGGCACGGTACACAATGGCCATGCCGCCCGTACCGCGGTGTTCCACAATCCGGTAGCGGTTGGCCAGGAGACGTCCGATCATTCGACCGCCTCCCCTCCCATGTCACGTATGATGAGCAGGGACACATTATCCGGTGCCCCGGCTTCCATGGTCTCACGGATCATGATGTCTGCCGAAAGTTCCAGGTTCTCCCGATTGAGAAGTTCCTCCAGCCTGTCTTTGCCCACCTGGCCGTAGAGGCCGTCGGAACACAGAAGCCAGATGTCACCCTTCTGCCGCTCCATGCGGAACAGGTCCACTTCCACAGCCCGGTCTGTTCCCACTGCCCTGGTGATGACGTTCCGCATGGGGTGCACCAGGGCTTCTTCCTCGGTGATCACCCCGGCCCGTACCAGTTCCATCACCATGGAATGGTCCTGGGTCACCTGCTTCATGGTACCGTCCCGGAGCAGATAACAGCGGCTGTCCCCCACCTGGGCGATAAAGGCCTTTTTCTCGGAAAACCAGATGGCGGTAAGGGTGGTGCCCATGCCGGAAAGGGTCTGGTCCTGTTCGGAATGGATGTTGATGCGCCGGTTGGTCACCTTGACGGCGGTTTCCAGCAGCTGCGGGTCCGCAGCCTTTCCTCCGAGAATGGAGATCAGGTCGTCCCGGCATTCCCGGCTGGCCGTCTCTCCGCCCTGGTGCCCGCCCATGCCGTCGGCTATGCCGAACAGGGGCTCGCTCAGGATCACCGTATCCTGGTTTTCCTTGCGCACCAGACCGATATCCGTGCGGCTGATGACTTCCAGATGAAAATCCTCCGTGCTCTCCGCAGCCGGGGGCTGCAGGGGCGGGATGACCACCGGTACGGGCTTGGTGGGTTCTGGCATCAGGCCTTTGTTCCCGCTGTTTTCATTTTCACGGAAGGCATTGAGCCGTCTGGCCGTTTCCTCGTTCATATGCAGCGGTGCCGTATGCTTCATCTCTCTCACCTCTCCGTCGAATTCAGGACCTGCCGCCTCAGCTGGCCGCAGGCCCCGGCTATGTCATCTCCCATCTCTCTGCGGCGGGTGGCAGAGATGTGCAGGTCCTCCAGGGTCTTGAGGAAACGTCTCACCGTTTCCTCGCTGACGCCTTTTAAGTTCCGTTCCCTGACCTCGTTTAACGGAATCAGGTTCACGTGGCACTGCAGGCCCCGCAGGCGCCCTGCCAGTTCCCTGGCATGGCTCTCACTGTCGTTGACCCCGCCGATGAGGGCATACTCAAAAATCACCCTGCGTCCGGTCTTCTTCACATAATACCTGCATGCATCCAGCACATCCGCCATGCTGTAGCGGTTTGCCACCGGCATGATGGTCCGCCGCACCGCGTCATTTGGTGCGTGCAGGGAAAGGGACAGTGTCACCGGCAGGTCCATGTCCGCAAGGCGGTACATGTTTTCCACCAGACCGCAGGTGGAGAGGGAAATATGCCTCAGCCCCACGCCGCAGCTTTCCTCCCGGTTGACCAGGCGCAGGAACTGTATCACTTCGTCAAAATTGTCCAGGGGCTCGCCGGCCCCCATCAGCACAATGTGTCCCACCCGGCCCTTTTCGCCCAGGTACCGGTTGGCGCATACCACTTCCCCGATCATTTCCCCGTGCGTCAGGTTCCGGACACACCCCTCCAGGGTGCTGGCACAGAATCTGCAGCCCATGCGGCAGCCCACCTGGGTGGAGATGCAAAGGCTGTAGCCGTAGTGGTAGTGCATCAGCACACCTTCCACGCAGTTGCCGTCCCTGAGGGCAAAGAGGAACTTCACCGTGTCATCCACCGCGGAGGTGTGGACCTGAAGAACGGAAACCGGCTGCGCCACGGCGTATTCCTGCAGGGACTGCCTGAGGGAAGAGGGCAGCATGCTCATCTCCTCAAAGTCCATGCCCTTCTGTACCGCCTGGCACAGCTGTTTTGCCCGGAAGGCGGGAAGTCCCAGCTCCCGGACAAAGTCCTGCATTTCCTCCAGGGAAAGACCTGTCAGTTCCCTCATGCAAAACTCCTCTTCCTCATGCGGCAGATGTAGAAGCCGCCTGAGGCATTGATGCCCGGCAGGAGCTGGACACCCACGTCATAGTCTGAACGGATGCGTTCGGGAATGCAGTCCGGCAGGGGCTGGACAGTGAATTCCGGATGCCGCTCAAGGAAACTCCGGATCTGCTTTTCGTTCTCATCCCTGAGCACCGAACAGGTGGAATAGACCAGGATGCCGCCGGGTCTCACATACCGGCTGACCGTCTCCAGCATATCGTGCTGGGTCCGGGTCAGCTCCGCGATGCTGTCTTCCTTAATTCTGTACTTGCTGTCGGGCTTGTTGTGCATTTCACCCGTACCCGTGCAGGGCGCGTCCAGAAGCACCACATCAAAGGCTTCCACCTGGTCTTCCCTGAAGACCGTGGCGTCCCTCTGCATGGGCCGGATATTGTCGATCTGAAGCCTTTTCACCTGGGCTGCAATCAGGTCCACCCGGTGGGGCCTGAGTTCCCAGGCCTGCACCCGGCCCGTGCCGTCCATGAGCTCCGCCATGTAGCAGGCCTTGCCGCCGGGGGCCGCGCAGGCATCCAATACCATGCTGCCCCGTCTGGGGGATGCCGCCAGGCACGCAGCCTGGGACTGCTCGGACTGGATGGAAAACAGACCCGAGAGGAAATCCGAGTCCTCGGCAATGTTGGCAGCGTTCATCACATACCAGCTGTCGGGCATCTCGCCCTTTTCCGTCTCCCAGACCTTCTTTTCCAGCATCTTTTCAAATTCGCTGCGGGTCATCCTGAGAAGGTTCGGGCGCACCGTGATGGCGCTGTCCCGGCCGGAGGCAGAGAGGATCTCCCTGGCCCCGTCAAAGCCGTAGTCATCCATGAGGGCTTTGACCAGGAATTCCGGAGCGGAGCGTTCAATGGACAGAAAGCGCACCGGTTCCGTCTCCGGGTCCGGCAGCTGAATCTCATCCTTTTTGCGGATCAGGTTCCTGAGAATGCCGTTGCACACGCCCCTCAGGCCTTCCATGCCGATTTCCACGCACAGCTGCACGGAGGTGTCCGTGGCGGCCATCTCCGGGATGTGATCCTCCAGCAGCAGCTGGCAGGCGCCCAGACGCAGGATGTTCCTTAAACGGATGTCCGTATCGGGCTTTGCCATGACATGGTCCAGCATGTAATCCAGATAATTCAGCCGCTCCAGGGTGTCGTAGGCAAGACGGGCAGCCAGGCGCCTGTCCTTCGGGTTCAGGCCTGCCTTTTTCAGTTCCCTGTCCAGTGCCGTGGACGCCCAGGCGCCTTCCTCCGTCACCGCACGGATGACGTTTAGGGCGCTGCGGCGGCTGGGCATGCCCTGGATCTCCCTGGGCTGCTTTTTGTATTCAAAGGCCTGGTATCCCCTGCGTTCCTCACGCCTGGGCACATCTCCCTCAGGGCGCCTGAAATCCCGCTTCTGACCGGGGGCTGCGGGCCGCCTGTCATCCCGGCGGGGTGCGGAACCCTCAGGACGTCTGAAGTCCCGCTTTTCACCGGGCCCTGCGGGCCGTCTGTCATCCCGGCGGGGTCCATGCCCGTCAGGGCGTTTAAAATCCCGCTTTTCACCGTTTCCTGCAGGCTTCCTGTCGTCCCGCCTGGGTCCATGCCCGTCAGGACGTTTAAAGTCCCGCTTCTCACCGGAGCCGGCGGGCCTTCTGTCGTTTCTCTTTCCGTCGTGTCCGGCGGGACGTCTGCTGCCGCCCGGCGCACCTTTCCCTTCGTGTCTGGTTTCCCCTGCACCTGTCTGACGCTTTTCGTTTTCCATGCTTTTGCTTCGTCCTTACAACTTTGTCCCAACCGGGAGTTCATGCCCCCGCAGATAGTCAGCAGCTGACATGGCCCTGCCGCCCGGAGCCTGGATTTCCGTCACCCGGATACTTCCCTTCCCGCAGGCGATCAGCAGGCCTTTCCTGGCATCCGCTTCCAGAACGGTGCCGGGCTGTCCATCCTTCTCCTCCACCTTTGCCCGGAGGAGTTTCAGGTTTCCGTCCCCCATGGGCACATAACAGGTGGGCCAGGGATTGAGGGCCATGATGCGGTTTTTCACCGCCCGGGCGTCCTCCTCCCAGTTGATCTCGCCCATCTCCTTTTTGAGCATGGGGTCATAGGTGGATGCTTCATGGTTCTGAGGCACCCGCACCAGGGTGCCGTTTTCCAGGGCCCTGAGGGTCTCCGTCAGGAGCTCCGCGCCGATCCGGCTCAGCTTTTCCGTCAGTTCCCCGCAGGTCATATCCTCCGGCATGGGCATTTCCCGCTTCAGGAGCATGTCCCCGTCGTCAATGCCCACATCGGTCATCATGGTGGTGACACCAACCGTGTCATCCCCCTTAAGGATGGCCCAGGCAATGGGGGAACTTCCCCGGTGCCTGGGGAGCAGGGATGCATGCACGTTGATAGTCCCAAGCCGCGGAATAGCCAGAACCTCCTTGGAGAGGATCTGGCCGTAGGCTGCCGTCACAAACAGGTCCGGTTTCAGGGCCCTGAGATCTTCCACCCCGTCCACCCGGAGCTTTTCCGGCTGGAGGATGGTGATCCCCTCATGCTTCAGGGCTTCTTCCTTGACGGGACTTGCCTGCAGCTTCTTTCCCCGTCCCTTTGGCCGGTCCGGCTGGGTCACAACCCCCACCAGTTCACAGTCATATGCCAGAAGGGCCTTCAG
Source organism: uncultured Clostridia bacterium (assembly GCA_946627565.1). GTDB lineage: Bacteria > Bacillota > Clostridia > Christensenellales > Aristaeellaceae > UBA2943. Next base: position 10,571 of record CAMOVR010000038.1, on the reverse strand, counting down.
GCTGGGAACGGAGAACTCCGGTGTGCCCATGAATACGATTCTCATGTCAGGTCGTCCTCCGGAATGTGTCCTTCGATTTCCTCTTCCGTCAGTTCACGGTCCATGCTGTCAATGTACAGTTTCCCGTCCAGATGGTCCAGTTCATGGCAGATGGCCCGGGCCAGCAGACCTTCCCCGGTCAGGTCAAACTCCCTGCCGTGCCTGTCCTGGGCATGGACGGTGACCCGCATGGGCCGCGTCACAACACCCTGGCGTCCGGGCAGGCTGAGACAGCCCTCCCTGCCGGTCTGGGTCTCCTCGCTTCTCTCGGTGATGACCGGGTTGACCAGCTCAATCACGCCGTGTTCATCCTCTATGTCAATGACCACGGCCCGGCGGATAATGCCCACCTGCGGCGCAGCCAGGCCCACGCCTTCCGCGTCATGCATGGTGTCCGCCATGTCCTTGAGCAGCAGCCCCAGGCGCAGGTCAAACTTTTCCACTTTCTTGCAGGGCTTGCGCAGCACGTCATCGCCCAGTTTTACGATCTTGCGAATTGCCATTTTCTGTTTCCCTTCTGTTGTCTGTGTTTCGCTGTTATGTCTGCTGCTGTCCTTTTCCGGCTGCTCACATCATGGCCGTGGGGTTGTACTCAAACCAGGTATCCACCCCGGGGACTGCCTCCCGGCTCATGTCCGAGAAGGCTTCCGCCATGGTTTCCGCAGCAGGACCGACATACAGTTTCATGATAATGTGTTCCCGGTTTTTCCCCCGGAGTCTGCTCATGACCGGGACCTCCCGCTTCATCATCAGGCAGGCATCCCGGCACGCTTCATGTTCCTTCAGGAACTGTTCCGTCCGCCTTTCCAGGTCATCCATGCGCTTTTTGAGAAGATATCCGTTCTCGGATTCCACCAGCAGGCGGGCCATAACGGTAAAGGGCGGATACAGGGCGATTCTGCGGCGCTCCAGCTCCAGGCCAAAAAATCCCCTGTAATCCTGCCTTGCGCTGAACTGGATCACCGGGTCTTCCGGCTTGTAGGTCTGGATCACCACCCTGCCCGGCACCTGTCCCCGGCCTGCCCTTCCGGCCACCTGGGTCAGCAGCTGAAAGGTTCTCTCCCGGGCCCGGTAATCCGGCAGGTTCAGGGACATGTCCGCCGCAATGACGCCCACCAGGGTGACCCTTGGAAAATCCAGACCCTTGGCAATCATCTGGGTACCCACCAGCACCTGGGCCTGGCCGGCGCGGAAGGCTTCCAGGATTTTCGCATGGCCTTCCTTGCCCGAGGTGGTGTCCATGTCCATGCGCAGGACGTTTACCCCGAAGGTTTTCCTGACTTCCTCCTCCACCTGCTGGGTGCCCGCTCCGAAATGCCGGATCTTGTTGCTGCCGCAGGAAGGACAGATCCCGGGCAGAGGCTCCCTGTGCCCGCAGTAGTGGCACCTGAGCACCGGCGCGTCCCCCACGTGATATGTCAGGGATACATCGCAGGATGGGCACTTCACGGTGTACCCGCAGGAGCGGCAGGAGACAAAGGAGAAATAGCCCCGGTGGTTCATAAGCAGCATGGCCTGCCCGCCCTGCCGGAAGCATTCGGTCATCTCCCGCATGAGAGGCCTGGAAAAAATGGAACGGTTTCCGCTTTCCAGTTCCTTCCGCATGTCCACCACTTCCACCTCGGGAAGGGGTCTTCCCCCGATCCGCTCGGGCATGTCCAGGAGGGTGTACACACCGTTTTTTGCTGCATGGAAGGATTCCACGGAAGGGGTGGCGCTGGCCAGAAGCAGCACCGCATGTTCCCTGCGGCACCGGGCGCCGGCCACTTCCCTGGCATCGTAGCGGGGATGACGGTCGGAGATATAGGTGCGCTCGTGTTCCTCGTCCACCACAATCAGACCCAGGTCTGACAGGGGGGCAAACACCGCCGAGCGTGCCCCGATCACCACCCGCGCCTGTCCCATGCGGATGCGGCGCCATTCATCGTACCGCTCCCCGGCGGAAAGCCTGGAATGCAGCACCGCGGAGCCTTCCCCGAACCTGGCCCGGAACCAGTTGGTCATCTGGGGTGTCAGGGCGATCTCCGGCACCAGAATGATGGCGCCTTTTCCCATGGCCAGGACTTCCTCCACCAGGCGCATGTAGACTTCCGTTTTTCCGGAGCCCGTCACCCCGTGGAGCAGAAAGGAACCTTCCCCCTTTTTAAGGGATGGCATAACCATGCCCAGGGTTTCCTTCTGAAGCTCCGTCAGATCCGGACGGTACCGCATCTCTTCCGGCACCCTGCCCCCCGGCTGGCGGAACACCTCTTCCTTTGAAAGGCTGATCCAGCCCTGGCTTTCCAGCTTCTTCAGGTCCGGCATGGGATCGTGCACGTCTTCCTTAAGCTCCGCCACCGGATGGATCCGTCCGTCTGAAAGCAGCGTCAGCAGCATGGCGCGCCTGGCGGACCTGCCCTGCTGCGCCTTTGCCTCCTCCAGTTTCTCCGGCGGAATGGTGATACGTGCCACCGTCTCGGTCTTCGGTTTCACCCTCTGGCCCCGCATCTCCGCGGGGTACAGGAGCCTTAAGGTCTCCGCCAGGGGACAGTGGTATGTTTCCGCCATTTCCCTGGCCAGGTCCATCAGATGCGGAAGAATCACCGGCCAGTCTTCCATGGGTTCCAGGATTTCCCGGATCTTCCCGCTTTCATAGTCTGTGTGGTCCGAAAACCCGATCACAAACCCTTCCACGGTCCTGTGTCCAAAGGGAACCAGCACCCGCTGTCCCTTCTGAAGGGACAGGTTTCCCACCGCATACGTGAAGGTACGGGACAGCTGATCTGAGGCGATATCCACCAGAACATCTGCGTACATTCCCTCACCTCCACATGATCTAACGAACAGAAGCATTATAGTCATTCACCGGATGGATGACAAGTTGATAACGCTTACCCCTCCGGCCTGCTTTCCCTTCCGGCATAAGAAAATGGCACCCGGCCCGGCAGCAGCCAAACCATGCTGAAAGCCGGAGCGGGTACCATGTTCCATTGCTTGCGTATTGTGTTGTCAGTTAAAGGCATTTTTCAGCTTTTCAAAGAAGGACTTCCTGCCCTCGTATTCGTGGCCGGCCAAGGTGTCATCAAACTGCCGGAGCAGATCCTTCTGTTTTTCCGTGAGCCTCTTGGGGATCTCCACCCGGACCCGTACCACCAGGTCGCCCTTGCCAGCGCCCCTGAGCACCGGGATGCCCTGTCCCTTGATGCGGAACTCGGTATCGTTCTGGGTGCCTTCCGGGATCTTGTACTTGACGGACCCATGCAGTGTGGGGATATCCACTTCCGCACCCAGGGCCGCCTGGGTAAAGGAGATGGGGAAATCCAGCAGGAGGTTGTAGCCGTCCCTCTTGAAGAGCCTGTGGGGCCTGATGCTGATGGTGATATACAAATCACCGTTGGGACCGCCGTTGCGGCCGGGTTCGCCCTGGCCGGAATGGATCAGGGTCTGGCCGTTGTCGATGCCGGCGGGCACCTTGATCTTTTCGGTCCTCTTCTTCCTGAGCCTGCCTGTGCCGCCGCAGGATGTGCACTTGTCGCGGATGACCTTGCCCGTGCCGCCGCAGTTGGAGCAGGGACGGAGCATGGTCATGAAGCCGGTGCTGGTGCGTACCTGGCCGGAACCGTTACAGGTGGGACAGGTGACCGGGGATGTGCCGGCCTTTGCCCCGGACCCGTGACAGACTTCACAGGTCTCCATGCGGTAGAAATCAAAGGTCTTTTCACACCCGTCCGCCGCTTCGTCAAAGGAGATGCGCAGATCATAGCGCAGATCGTTGCCGCGTGTGGGAGCATTGCTGCTGCGGCGACCACCCATGCCTCCCATGCCCCCGAAGAAGGTGTCGAAGATATCGCCCATCCCGGAGAAATCAAAGCCGCCACCGCCAAACGGGTTGCCGCCCTGCGTGGGATCATCAAAGCCAAACTGGTCATAGCGGGCGCGCTTGTCGGGATCCGAAAGAACTTCGTTGGCTTCGTTCAGCTCCTTGAAGCGTTCCTCTGCCTGCTTATCGCCGGGATGAAGGTCAGGATGGCATTCCTTGGCTTTTTTCCGGTACGCCCTCTTGATCTCATCTTCTGTTGCCTTCTTGTCCACGCCCAGGACTTCATAGTAATCTCGTTTGTTTGCCAATTCCTTTCACCTCGCTGCTTGTGCGGTGAACCATCTGCGCGCAAAGCCCGGAGGCATTTCTGCCCCCGGACATAAGCGGTTTAAGATCACTTGACTTCGCCGTCGGCGTTGATGGTACCGTCAGGATTCACGCCGCCGGCAGCTCCGTTGTCCGGTGCTGCGCCTGCAGCCTGCTGTTCCTGCTGATAGATCTTGCCGAAGATGCTGTAAACCTTCTGGGTGAAGGGGTCAAGAGCATTCTTGATCTCGTCCACATTGCCGCCTTCCTTGACCTTCTTGAAGGCGTCCAGTTCACTCTGCAGTGTGGCCTTGTCCTCATCGCTGAGCTTGTCGCCGTTGTCGCGCAGCTGCTTTTCGGTCTCATAGATGGTGGAGTCAGCACGGTTGAGGGTCTCAGCCTCTTCCTTGCGCTTCTTGTCCTGCTCTGCGTACTGCTCAGCTTCCTTGACGCGCTGGTTGATCTCGTCCTCGGACAGGTTGGTGCTGGCGGTGATGGTGATATCCTGGGCATTGCCGGTGGCCTTGTCCTTGGCGCTGACATGCACGATGCCGTTGCGGTCGATGGAGAAGGTTACTTCAATCTGCGGCACGCCGCGGGGAGCGGGAGCGATGTTGGTGAGCTGGAAGCGGCCCAGGGACTTGTTGTCATAGGCCATCTGGCGCTCGCCCTGCAGGACGTTGATTTCCACGCTGGTCTGTCCGTCGGCTGCGGTGGAGAAGATCTGGCTCTTCTCACAGGGGATGGTGGTGTTGCGGTCGATGAGGCGGGTGAAGATGTGGCCTTCCGTCTCAAGACCCAGGGACAGAGGCGTCACGTCCAGGAGCAGAACGTCCTTGACTTCGCCGCCCAGCACGCCGCCCTGGATGGCAGCGCCGATGGCCACGCACTCGTCGGGGTTGATGCCCTTGAAGGGTTCCTTGCCGGTGATCCTCTTGACGGTGTCCTGCACAGCGGGAATACGGGTGGAACCGCCCACCAGGATGACCTTGTCGATCTTGTCATAGGTAAGGCCGGCGTCAGCCAGAGCGCGCTTCATGGGCTCGATGGTGGCATCCACCAGATCCCTGGTGAGTTCGTCGAACTTGGCGCGGGTCAGAGTCATGTCCACGTGCTTGGGGCCGGTGGCGTCTGCGGTGATGAAGGGCAGGTTGATTGCTGCGCTCATGGTGCCGCTCAGTTCGATCTTGGCCTTCTCGGCAGCTTCCTTAAGACGCTGGGCTGCAATGCGGTCCTTGCGCAGGTCAATGCCGTTTTCCTTCTTGAAGCTCTCAGCAATCCAGTCGATGATGCGCTGATCGAAGTCATCGCCGCCCAGACGGGTGTTGCCGTTGGTGGAGAGCACTTCGAAGACGCCGTCGCCGATGTCCAGGATGGACACGTCGAAGGTGCCGCCGCCCAGGTCGTACACCAGGATCTTCTGGGTTCCTTCCTTGTCAAGGCCGTAGGCCAGGGAAGCAGCCGTGGGCTCGTTGATGATACGCTTTACGTCAAGACCGGCGATACGGCCTGCGTCCTTGGTGGCCTGACGCTGGCTGTCGTTGAAGTAGGCAGGCACGGTGATGACGGCTTCCGTCACCTTTTCGCCAAGATAGGCTTCAGCGGTTTCCTTCATCTTGGCCAGAATCATGGCGCTGATATCCTGAGGCGTATAGGCCTTGCCGTCGATGTTGACTTTGTAGCTGGTTCCCATTTCACGCTTGATGGAAATCACGGTGCGGTCAGGATTGGTGACAGCCTGTCTCTTGGCCACCTGGCCAACCAGACGCTCGCCGTCCTTGGTGAAAGCCACCACGGAAGGGGTGGTGCGGCTGCCTTCAGCATTTGCGATAACAACGGGCTGTCCGCCTTCCATAACGGCGACGCAGCTGTTTGTGGTACCAAGGTCAATACCGATAATCTTAGACATAATTCTTATCCTTTCTTTCCGGGATCCGCCTGCTGCGGTTTCCCTGCATTTCCCGGGTCAATCCGGGTATATATGATAAAGTCAGTATCTGTTTTGTCTGTGCCCTGTTTCAGGCACGGGTCAGTTTATTCTTCAGCCACAACCTTGACCATGGCGTGGCGCAGGACGACGCCGCCCATCTGATAACCCTTCTGAAGGACCTGACATACCGTTCCCGGTTCGCCCTCATCCGGTTCCCCACGCATGACCGCGTTTTCCAGATTGGGGTCAAACTTCTCACCCTGCCGGCTGATCTCGGTAACACCCAGCTTGTCGTAGACATCCTTCATCTGCTTGAGTGTCAGCTCAATGCCGTTTTTCAGGGGACTGTCCTCCCCGGCGGACCCCAGGGCCCTCTCCAGGTTGTCCAGTACAGCAAGCATGGAAGCGGCAACATTGCGCTGTCCGTCCGCATAGGCGTCTGCCCGGACGGAGGCATTGCGGCGCCGGAAGTTGTCAAAATCCGCCTGTACATGCTGGGCCAGGTTAAGGTATTCCTCCGCCTGGGCTCTGGCTTTGGCCAGGAGGCTGTCCGGCCCGTCACTGTCTGGCTGTTTGTCTCCGGTCTGTTCAGGCTGCTTTTCCGCTTCCCCGGTCTCCTCGGCAGGTTCTGCTGCGGATTCGACTGCTTCAGGGTTTTCGACGGTCTCCTCCTGCAATTCTTCGTTTTCCTGCACGTCTTCAAGTCCTTTCTTTTTTCTGCGTCTGAGTTTGATTCGCATCGGTTTCGCCTTGCTTTCGGGTCTATTCCTTTTCGTGGGTCTTCTCTGCTGCCTCCGGGGTTTCCAGCACATCCCCCGCTCCGAAGAGCTCGGACAACTGCTGCCCCATGGCAGTGAGCACGGAAAGCACTCTGGAATAGCGCATCCTTGTGGGTCCTATGACCCCGATGGTTCCCTGCTCCCCTGCCCTGGTGGAATACACCGCTGTGACAATGGAGCTGTCGGCCATCTCCGGAATCCCGTTTTCAGGCCCGATCCGTACGGTGAACTGCACGTTGCCGTTCTGGGCAATGATGGATGCCAGACGGTCCCGGGTCTCCACCAGGCTCAGAAGGGAGCGGATGCGGTCCCTGTCTGCGTATTCTGGATAGGTCAGCATCTTGCTGGTCCCGCCCACCGCCACATGGCGCCTGGCTTTGGGATCCGTGCGGTCCTGGAAAAAGGTACCCAGAGAGGACAGGAACGATTCGTTCTCATGGATCCTCCCGATCATCCCCGAGATGATGGTGCCCGCCTCCTGAAGGCTGTGGCCCGCAATCTCATCTGTCAGCCGACGGGAGATGTCATAGAGGGAATCGTTGTCCAGCTGGCCCGGATAGGGAATCACCGTGTCCCGGATGATTCCGGAGTCCGTGACCACCACCACCAGCGCGCTGCCGGGACCAACCGGCACCAGCTGTATGGTGCGGACCCTGGGCTGCCGTCCGCTGGGCGGCAGTACAACGGCCAGATAATCCGTCATGTTGGAGATCACCTGGGCCGCATGGTCGATGACGTCTTCCATCTGCCTTGCGCGCCCTTCGAAGTAGGCTCTGACGGAAGGCTCATCGGCTGCCTGGATCCTGCCGCTTTCCAGCAGCTGGTCCACATACAGCCGGTATGCCTTGGCGCTGGGAATACGGCCCGCCGATACGTGCGGCTGGTCCAGATACCCAAGCTCCTCCAGATCCGACATCTCATTGCGTATGGTGGCAGAGGAGAGCCCCATGTCGTACTTGCGCGAAATCGTGCGGGAACCCACCGGCTCAGCGGTCAGGATGTAGTCATCAATGATGGCCTGCAGAATCCTGTACTTTCGCTCATCCATGCCCATGTTTCCCGCTCCTTTCCCACCGGTTCTGTTAGCACTCATCATCGTCGAGTGCTAACACTGCATAAGATAGCACCAGGTGACTTTCTTGTCAAGCATTTTTTGACCTTTCCTGACAAAATATTTTTTATGGGCGTTTTCATGTCTTTTCCGGTCTTTTTCGCACCTTTTTGTTCGTCTGTCTGTCCCTCTTTTCTGACCTTCCGGACGGGTACCCGAACCGTCCTCCTTCTTCTCCGGTTGCGCCCCGTTTCAATCTGTACTAAGATGGGCTCTGCAATGCAACGAACATGCGAAAGGGAGGATACCCCCACATGATTTATACCGAAAACGCCGGCCGGACAAAGGGCTGGCGCATTCCCCTGCTGATTCTCGCCTGCCTTCTGGTGTTCACCCTGTCCCTCTGCTTCTACAGCCGTTTCCTGTCGGGAGAAGAGTTTCAGGATGAGCTGGATGTGTTCATCCTGGGCAGCGAAGTAGCCTACGGGGCTGACATGTACAGCACCACGGTTTCCCAGCACATGCCCTTTTCCTATTATATTGCAGCCCTGATCACCCTTCTGGTGCACCCCCACAATGCCTACCTGTACCGTTTCTGTTTCTATGTCCTGCTCTCCCTTCTCTGGACGGGCATCTTTTTCCGCTACAGGAAGCACATCAACCCCTTTGCCCTGTTCCTTCTTCCCCTGTTTTACACCTCGGTTCTGGGCTTTTACGAGAACGGTTCCATGATGATCTCCGAGCACTGGGCAGGCATGGGACACGTGATATTGCTGCTGGAGATGATCCTTTACATCCGGACCAAGCGCCTTACGTGGCCAAGCTGCATCTGGATCTCCGGCGCCATCCTTCTGTCCTTCGGATCCGTCTTCACCTCCGCCTATTCCATCGCTGTAGTGGCTCTTGGCGTTTTCCTGTACCAGATCTGGCTGTGCACCTTTGGAACAGAAAAGGAAAAGCGCAGGGACATGCGCAGACAGATCCTGAAAGATGACGGCAGGCTCCTTCTGTGCGTCCTGCTGCCCTGGGCTGTCCTCATCGGGTGGTACGCCCTGAAGGGAAGCCTTGCAGATGCCATTTACAGCGTCTATACCCTGAATGTGGAGATCTACAGCAAATACACCGGCGGCCTGGGCACGGATCCTCTTGGCACCTTCCTTGACTGCGTTCCCAAGTTCATTGATCTCCTGGTTTCTTCCTTTAAGGCGGTCTTTGCCGGGGACTTTTCCACGGAGACCATTGCAAGTCTTCTCTACACCTTCTGTCCCGTGGCCGTTGCCCTGTATCTGTGCTTTAAGCAGCCCATCATCGGCATCGCCTATTTCCTGGCCACCACCTGCATCACCGTCCGGGGCTTTAACAATTTCCACGCCCTGCACTTCATCTGCGCCGCGTCCCTTTCCATCTGCCTTCTGCTGGGCGCAGGTCTTTATCTCCCCTTCAAACACTGGAAAAATCCCCTGTCCTACCTGGCCTTTGCCGCCGGCGGCTTTATGTTCTACCTCTTCCTGTCCCCCACTGCTCCCTCAGCAGCCCGGGCATATGAAACCTATACCCAGGCAAACCTCCTTGCCCACAATACCGAAGTAAAGGTCTTCACGGACATTGTTACGGACCCCGGTGACAGGATTCACTACACGGACTACTACACCACCCCCATCGATGTGGAAAGGCCCATTGACTACGGTGCCGCCTGTTCCACCCCCTGGTCCTGGGAAGGCATGGGCGAAAAGGAAATACAGGCACTTTCCGACAACGAGACGAAAGTGGTCTTCTATGAAGAGGGCTACGGCGTCTGGGGCGAGGACCGGGATACATATGCCGCCGCCCTGGTTCAGGTGCTGAAGGAAGACTATTTCCCCATGAGCCGCACCACCTATGTGCGGAAAACCTATCTCAACGAAGCGATACGCCGGATGATCCGGGCGGGCTTTGATACCTATCTGGAGTTCTACGACGCCACGCCCCTGACAGGGGAAGAGAAGACCGGGTCCGTCTCCCTGAGGGAACAGGAAAGCCAGGGCATCCGGACAGGCTTTACCCTGGTGCCGGATGAAGACTTCCTCATGGAACTGGTGGAATTCTGGCCTGAAAAAAACGGCAGCCTCCCCTTTGCCGATCTGAAGCTCACCGTAACGGATACCGCCACAGGCGAAGTCATGGGCGAGCAGACCACCCGGGGCAGCTATTTCTGCGAGGGCGAAATGAACCTCTTCTACTTCAACAACCTGGTTCTGCGGGAAGGCACTTCCTATGAATTCACCTACAGCCTCTCAGGCGAAGGCGACATCTGCCTGATGACGGCAGAGGATACCGAGGATTCCCTCTCCGCTGCAGCCATGCCCGGTTCTGCCCAGGACGGACAGATGGTCCGTCTTGCCGTGGAAACCTGCGATCCCTCCTATGCCCTCCACGCGGAGGAGGAAGAGGAGTACGGGAACGATGAAGAATATTCAGAAGCGTATGCAGAAGAATATTCCGAAGAAAGCGATCCCTACGCCGATTCCTGGGATCCCTATGCGGACGATCCCTTTGCCGGTTATACGGAGGAAGAGGATGCTTCTTCCGGAATGGGCCTTGACAGCATGTTCGATCCCTTCGAAGGCTGGGTGGAGGAAGAAGAGGTGGAAGGCGGCGTGTGACATGCCCCTGACTCCCGCTTTCTGA
>CAMOVR010000037.1 GCA_946627565.1 uncultured Clostridia bacterium | reverse complement strand
GGGTAAAGGATCTCTCCGAGACCGAAATCAGCAAGCTGCGTGACTACATCGAGCACAATCTGAAGGTGGAAGGCGATCTCCGTCGTGAGGTCAGCATGAACATCAAGCGTCTGACCGAAATCGGATGCTATCGTGGTGTCCGCCATCGTCGTGGTCTTCCTGTCCGCGGACAGAATACCAAGCAGAATGCTCGTACCCGCAAGGGTCCCAAGCGCACCATTGCCGGTAAGAAGAAAGCCACTAAGTAAAGTGAATGAGACCCGTTAAACGGGTACGGAGGGATAAGAATGGCACCCAAGCAGGCCAAGATGAAGAAGGCTGTGCGCAAGCGCAAGGAGCGCAAGCTTGTGGAGCGCGGCACGGCTCATATCACTTCTTCTTTCAATAACACCATCGTAACGATTACCGATACCCAGGGCAATGCTCTGTCCTGGGCTTCTGCCGGCGGACTCGGATTCCGCGGCAGCAAGAAGTCCACTCCCTTTGCCGCCCAGATGGCTGCGGAAACCGCTGCCAAGGCCGCTATGGAATACGGTCTGAAGTCTGTGGAAGTTTTCGTCAAGGGTCCTGGTTCCGGACGTGAAGCGGCTATCCGCTCTCTGCAGGCCGCTGGTCTGGACGTCAACATGATCAAGGACGTGACGCCGATTCCCCACAATGGCTGCCGCCCGCCCAAGCGTCGTCGCGTGTAAGGTTATAAGGAGGACTGAAACATGGCTACCAATAAGCAGCCTATCGCCAAGAAGTGCCGGAGCTTCGATGTTTCCCCGGCCGTCATGGGATATGGCAATAAGAAATCGACCCGTAACCCCGGTGGCAACCGCCGCAAGAAGGTTTCTGAATACGGCGCTCAGCTGAAGGAAAAGCAGAAGGTCAAGTTTGTCTACGGTGTTCAGGAAAAGCAGTTCCACCGCTATTACCTGAAGGCTGCCAACATGAAGGGCGTCACCGGCGACAACATGCTGCGTCTTCTGGAACTGCGTCTTGACAATGTGGTGTACCGTCTCGGCCTGGCCAAGACCCGCCGCATGGCCCGTCAGGTTGTTGTGCACGGTCACATCCGCGTCAACGGCCAGAAGGTGGACATCCCCTCCTACTCTGTGAAGGTGGGCGACGCCATCACCCTGCGCCCCCGTTCCGCTGAGATGGACATGTTCAAGACCCTGCGTGAAGGCACCGGCACGGTGACCCCCAAGTGGCTCGCTTTCGATGCCCCCAACCTGACCGGTTCTGTCAATGCTCTGCCGGCACGTGAGGATATCGACCTGCAGCTGCAGGAGAACATGATCGTCGAATATTACTCCCGTTAAGTCTTGGATGCAGCCTGACGGGAACAATTGTCTGCGAACATGGTCAACTGCCAGGCATGACAACATCTTGGACCCACATGAGGAGGATATACGTCATGATCGGAGAAATCGAACAGCCTCGCATCGAGTGTGTGGAAGTAAAGGAAAACTACGGCAAGTTCGTGGTGGAGCCTCTGGAAAGGGGTTTCGGACAGACGCTGGGCAATGCCCTGCGCCGCGTTCTCCTCTCCTCCCTCCCCGGTGCTGCATTCTCATCCGTACACATCGAAGGTGTGCAGCATGAGTTCTCAACCGTCCCCGGTGTAAAAGAGGACGTAACGGAACTGATCCTCAACCTCAAGGGCATGGCCGTCAAGCTTTACAGCGATGACGGTGCTCAGAAAACCGTAACCGTTGATGCAAGAGGCCCCAAGGTCCTGACAGGTAAGGATATCAAGACAGATCCTGACGTTGAGATCGTTTCTGAGACCGCTCATCTTGCAACGCTGAACGAAGATGCTCATCTGCAGATGACCATCACGGTGGACTCTGGCAGAGGATATGTGAACGCCGATAAGAACAAGACGCCCAACATGTCCATCGGCGTCATTCCGATCGACTCCATCTTTACGCCCATCCGCAAGGTGAATTATACGGTGGAAGATACCCGTGTCGGTCAGATGACGGACTTTGACAAGCTGACACTGGATATCTGGACAAACGGTACATTAAAGCCTGAAGAGGCTATTGCGTGCGCTGCAAAGATTCTCACTGAACAGCTCCAGATCTTTGTTTCTCTGACCGATCAGGTCATCATCCCCACCGCTCCTGCTCCCGTCGTTGTGGATGTTACCAACGACAGGAACAAGATCCTGGAGATGACCATCGAGGAACTGGATCTGTCCGTACGTGCGTACAACTGCCTTAAGCGCGCCAATATCAATACCGTCGCCGAGCTGGTGACACGCAATCAGGAAGATATGATGAAGGTCCGCAACCTTGGCCGCAAGAGCCTTGAAGAAGTTGAACTCAAGCTTCAGGCCCTTGGTTTGGGGCTCAGGCCGACCGAAGAATAAGGCGGGGATTCCACGAATCCCTGTAAGGAGGAAAACATCCCATGGCATATCAACGCAAGCTGGGTCGTACTGCTAGTCAGCGGAAGGCTCTGCTCCGCAACCAGGTGACCAACCTCATCTGGAATGGCCGCATCACGACCACCGAAGCCAAGGCCAAGGAAGTCCGCCGTATGGCTGAGCGTTTTATCACGCTTGCTATCCGCGAGTGCGACAATACAGTGAATACCACCAAAGAAACCCACAATGAAAAGGGCCAGCTCATGACCCTGGATGTGGTGAACGATGCCCCCTCCAAGCTGCACGCCCGCCGTCAGATGATGGCTTACCTGTATGATCTCAAGGCCCCCAAGCAGAAGGATGAGAACAAGCAGGAATACAGGGAGCGCACCAAGGACAACAAGCATCCCGTTATCGAGAAGCTGTTCCGTGAAATCGGTCCGAAGTACAAGAAGCGCAATGCGGAACAGAACGTCACCGGCGGCTACACCCGGATGTACAAGCTGGGACCGCGTCGCGGCGACGGTGCCGAAATGGTGGTTCTGGAGCTCGTGTGAGCCTGAAAACCTTCGGCTGAAAAAATCAGGAATAATTTCGTTACTGGCACATCAAAGCAAACAGAAAACCTGTATCCTCCGCACAAAGGATACAGGTTTTCTGTTTGCTTTCTTTATGCCTTCCTGGCTGTCTTCTTTTTCTTGAGAATCTCTTCCTGCTCCTCATAGAGCCTGCGCATTTCCTTTTCGCATTCCATCACCACGCGGTGGCGCTCTGCAGCGTCATCCTTTGTGGGATCAAAGTTCACCTCATGCCCGAAACACAGGGTTCTTGTGCCTTTATGGGCAAACATGGGCAGGAAACGGGTGGGTTTATGGGCTCTTTTGCTGTACATGGTAGCCAGCATGGAAAAGCCTTCAAACATGGGTCCCAGGCCCGTCCCCTCATATCCATGGTCCTGTTCTATGGCGTTGGGGTTTTCCGGGAAGATCAGAATGTTATCCCCTGCCTGCATGGCCTCCACCGACAGCCTGAAGGTCTTGATCAGTTCCATGGGGCTGTCCCGGTACACCGGAATACCCTCCAGCTGCCGCATGCACCAGATGGCCAGGTGTCCCACAAATCTTGCAACGGGATGTTTCCAGGACTCGGGGATTTTGGCACGGGCCAGTGTGTATTTACAGTAATAGGCTTCAAACACATCCACTTCCGTACACACCTGGCTTATAACCCAGGGACGCATGGGCACCGGAAAATAGGCGGCGCAGATGACAGGCCCGTAGATTTCGCCATGGTTGCACAGGAAGACCAGGGGGTTGTCATCATCCAGGTGTATATTCTCCTCCCCTGAAATCTTATGGGGATAGAAAAGCCGTATGGCTGCCTTGATAAACGCCGTTCCGAAGGGCTGCCGGTACTCCGCCACGGCAATGGATTCCAGCTGGCTTTTCAGGGCCCTGTTTTCCACGCCCTTTTCCCTCAGGTGCAGAAAGCGGTCCAGTTTATCCATATGCCGCCTTGAAAGCGGGAAACGGAATGTAAAGATCACTGCCGTTAAAACCACAATCATGGTGGGCACCAGAACCAGGGGGTACATATGATCCAGAAGTGACCGGATATCCGTGGCGGAAGGACCTGAGAACGTAAACAGCAGGGTGATCAGCAGCAGGGACAGCATATCCCCTATGACTCTTCCCATTTTCACATTCCAGGCTCTTGAGAGCTGAAAAGCGGACATATTCCCTTCCATGGTGAACTTTGCCACGTTCTGCATGCCGTTTTCCATCCACTGCAGGGCAATCATGCACAGTGTCACGCCTACCGTGGCGATACACAGGCTGATTTCCATCCGCAGGACGGAACCTGTCATGCTCTGTCCGAAAATGCTGATTCCCTCAAACCACAGAAGAAAGCCCAGCAGCATGACATAGGTGGGATTGGGTCTGCGTTTTCTTTGTTTCATCCAGAAGCGGAACACCATCTGGGCAGCTTCCCGGGTAAGCAATGTCAGGCCCGCCGTGATCCCAAGCTGAAGAAGCATATTGCTGCTTCCCTTAAAAATCAGGGCGGTATACATGGTTACCAGGGTGGCGCTGAGACTGGCCACAATGGCTATGGTCAGTGCCTGGAACTGCTTCACCGCGTTGGTCTTTTCCATCTGGGGCAGAATCTGCTCCATCATTTCCACATCGTGGCCTGAGATGATTTCGTCCCTGCCCTGCAGCGCATCCCTTACCTGGACATAGAGCACCAGACCGTCTGCGATGATATACCCCCAGAACAGGTTCCACGCATGGCCCCCGGGAAGGTTATACAGGAAATCCCACAGCACGCACAGGGCCGGCAGAACATGGGATACACCCAGCAGCACAATAAACCAGGATGGACGCAGGCTTCCCGAGCGCCTCATATGCAGAAGCCGCCTCCCCGCCTCATCCCTGACCAGCATGGCAAGCACCAGGACCACCACGGTCCACAGCTGGAAGGATGACAGGCGCAGGGGGTAAATCACAATCAGGACCATACTGAGAAGCATAAGGAGAATCAGGATCACCCTGCTCCACTTTCTCAGGGGCTTTGGCATCAGGGAAGCACCCGGGCCTACGGCCATGCCGAAAAATTCCTTCACCACCTGGCCGCACAGATACATGGCACCGCCAAAGATGGGGATACTGGTCAGTTCACTGGAAACCAGCAGGCAGTAGATATATGCATACATACTGCTAAGCCCAAGCATCAGGCTCCTGGAAGCCGGGCTCTGGCGTCCGCGATCATTCATATACATGTCTCCTTACAACTGAGGGATAAGGGTTCTTCTGATTCTAACACAACAGCGCAGTACGCACAATTGTTTTCTGCGTTGTCACAGGGACGGAAACGTGCTACAATGCGGCTTGTCAACACCATCCCGGAGGTAGCAAACATGTATACGGAAGACGAACTGAACAGCCTTAACAGACAGATCCGCACGCGCTGGATTGCCTGGGCAGTTCCGGCGGTTATTCTTCTTGGACTGCAGATCTATTCTGTCGTGATCCGTCAGGAACCCATGACCATCGCCCTTGGCATCCTGATCTGTTTCTTCTCCATTTTCTTTATCGGAACCCAGATTGTGCCCCTGCACCGTTACCGCACGCACATGGACAGCATGCTGCACGGAAGAACCCATACAGTGGAGGCGGTCTACCGCTCCATGGACGCGGATGAATCCATGGTGGCCGGTGTTCGCTACCGCGCCATGCATGTGGAATGCTCCGATGAAAAGGGAGATCCTTACGAAAGACTGTTTTACTGGGACATGGAGAAACCGGATCCCGGCTTTACAGACGGCACGCGCCTGATCATCACCTATCACGACCGGGAAATCGCCGCCATAGAGACTGTCTGAAGAAAGAATCGCCGGCTGCCTGATGCAGCCGGCGTTTTTTCAGTGCAGGAAGATTTTCTCCAGTATATACAGCAGCACAAGGTGCATGGGGTAGATGGCATACGAAAGCCAGGTGGGCATACGGTAATTCTTCATGGGAATCAGAATGAAGGGCATGGCCAGGATGGACAGTGCCTGCAGACGCAGGGCGGCTGAGAGGATACCGCCAACTCCCGGAAGGCTGAAAAGCGGTTTCAGCTCCATGCCAAACAGAGTGGAGACGGTACTGCTGGAGGCGCCCCAGAACAGACAGAAGCCGATCATCACGGCAGCAATCCCTTTTCTGCTGTCCCTTACCGCATACAGAAGGAAAATGAACAAAACGCCCCGCCAGCCATAGTTGGCATTGAGAAGCTCCGCCGCCACCAGCGCCAGGGGCGGCGCCCAGAAATGGCTGCCGTATTTCTTCTCCCGTATCCCCCACAGTCCCATAAGCCCTATGAACAGCGTCAGAAAGATATTGGGCTCTGTCCATGTATGGTTCAGGGCATATACATACAGAGGCTGGGAAATCAGGCCTGTTATGAGAATGCGCAAAAGATATTTCGGCACGCTTCTGGTGTACATGAAGCCTGTCACCATGCACCAGCAGTACAGCGGGAATGCAATTCTTCCCACAATCCGCATTTCCGGAATCTTCGGAAAAAGCATCTTGCCCATATGATCGAACATCATACTGGCAAGGGCAATGGTTTTCATGGTTCCGGTAGCCGTATTCCCGGCTATGACTGGCATGGGACGTTTGTTTTCTTCCTGCATATTCCATTCTCCTTCTGTCTGAAAGGCCTGGGGCGGTCAGTCATTCTTCTCTATTTTCTTTGAGTTTCTGATAGTGTTCCTTCAGAGAAGATCTGGGTTTAATGCTGTCTGCCACAGCCATATCATAAACCCGAATCCATGCCTCCTTATCCTCGATGTAATACGAAAGGATGCAGTACAGGTCAATTTCTTTGTTACTCTCAGGGTCGACATTCATGGCATAGTGATAGGCTTCATCATACCTGCCAAGAATAACCTTTACAGCAACAATAAACCAGCACAGAGAGTTATAATTGCGCTGTGTCACGATTTCTTCTTCCGTAATCGAAAATGACAGATGCCCCTTATAGAGCTTTTCATATTTTGCTTTCACCGGTGCAAACACAGTTTCGGCCAGTGCAAGCAGACGCTCCCGCTCTTCTTCCGTTTCAAATGTATCCAGAACAGCAAAATGAGCCTCGGTATTTACAGTTTCTCTGTCATTATAGCCGCTGAGACTGGAGACGAGCAGCTGAGTCAGCACCTGATCCGTTACGATTTTTGCCTTCCTGATGCGCTCACAGATCTCCAGGAGCATATCAATCTGCGTCTCATATCCAAGTGCATGGTACGGATCCTGGGAGACAAAGGTATAAAACGTGCAGGCACGTCCCAGAATATGATACAGTTTGCACAGCAGTATATTGCTGTAATCGTAGGCATCATCTTCCGGTGTAAATGTCATGAGTTCCTTGATCATGCCCTTTACGGTCAGACGCCAGTTGGAACGCTGCTTTTTGGAAACATTCCTGTTTGCATAGTAGTAGTTTCCATCCATGGCATCTGAAATCAGGATTTCAACTTCATCGGCCAGTTCGTTTATACTCCGCTTTTGTTTTTCCGCCGGCTTTTTGCGGGCCGTCACTTTTTGCTTAGGCCCTGCCTTGATGACTTCATCGATTTCTTCCTTTACTTCCTTGGAGAGTCTCCGGTATGTTGCTGTGTACAGCTTTACGATGTCTTCCTTTTCCCATGCAGCAAGCGCGCTGCGTATTTCTTCTGCCTTCATCATTTTCAGGTTCTCCATTTCGTTTGTTCGTGCAAAGGATTTTCTTGTTATCTTTCTGTTATGCATCCCTCTGCGCATCATGAATGCTTCCAGGTGCATCCGGCAGCATTTGCATATGCGTTTTCTTTATTATGCCTGTCAGGCGCAGTGTATTCCGATGCAGCCGCATTGTATCAATTCTTACCGTTCATGTCCACTGTACACGCCTGAGCTTTGCGGCGAAATGGCAACAGAAAAGCAGCCGATGCTGTCATATTCCGGCAGTACCGGCTTGTTCCTTTGTTGCAGTTATGTATCCTCGCGGATCCAGACCCGCATATCCTTTGCTTCCCGGTTGGCCCAGGCATAATACGGAATAGCAGTCAGCATCTGCGGTTCATAGACAGGCCGCTTTGTACTGTAGAGACTCTCCTGGCAGTCCCTGCGGCGGAATCCCGGGATCTCCATCTTAAGCATGTTTCCAGGCAGGGAGTCATCCATCTTCACCATCCGGATCTCCCCCTCCGGATCTGCCTTCAGGTTCCAGAGGGGTTCCGGATTATCGCAGCCTTCCAGGCAGTATACCAGGGGACCGTAGGCAAAGGCCACACAGCCCGCATCCTGACGGATCATGTCATGGGCATAGAGTCTGCGGGGCTTCATGGGCAGTTCCAGGCAGATCTCATGACATCCTTCGCCCATTTCAAGGCACACAAAGCCCTTTTCGGGTTTTACCGGTATCTTTTGTCCGTCCATCAGAAGCCTGACTTCCTCCGGTTCAGCCCATCCCGGGATTCTGATATAAATCCTGGCTTCAGAGCGCATCTCAACGGTATAGTTCAGCACGCCGCTCCAGGGATAATCCGTCCTGAGGGTAATCTTTGCCTTTTCACAGTCCACCGTCCCATCCAGATATTGATGAACTGTAATCTCATCCCCCTGATCCTGGACCGCATATTTCTTAAGAGAGGTAAGGAGCCTTGCCACATTGGGCGGGCAGCAGGCACAGGCATACCATCTGGGCCGCACCGGAATGTCATGCTTAAGCCCCTCCTGGACACCGGAAACACCCTGTACAACCTCCAGGGGATTGACATAGAAGAACCGGTCCATTTTAAGGCTCACACCAGCCAGCACCGTATTATACAGTGCCGTTTCTGCCGCATCCCCGTATTTCCCGTCCCTTTCCATCATGCTCATGGCCCGGCTGAAGAAACACAGAGCCACGGATGCGCAGGTCTCAGCATATGCCGTATCATTGGGCAGTTCGTAGTTGCCCATGAAAGCCTCGCCATGAACAGTGGCTCCAAGACCGCCGGTGACGTACATTTTCTGGTCCACTGCACTGTGCCACAGTTTCCTGCAGGCTTCCGCCAGACTTTCATCCCCGGTTTCTGCTGCCACATCCGCCATGCCTGTGTACAGATACAGGGCCCGCACTGCGTGTCCCACAGCTTCCTTCTGCTGCCTGACAGGCTCATGAGCCTGATAGTACTTCAGTTCCACCGGATCCTTCCGACCGGTCCAGTGGTTGATCCTGCCACGTCTTTCCCATTCATCCACAAAGAAGTTTGGCTCTGTTCCCCTCTGGTCAATGAAATAGCGGCTGAGCCTGAGATACTTTTCGTTTCCCGTCTCCCTGTAGAGTCTGTACAGGGCAAGTTCCGCTTCCGGATGTCCGGGATACCCGTGAAGCTTGCCTTCTTCAGGGCCGATCACCGTGTCGATGTGATCCGCCATCCGCATCATGATATCCAGGAACGCTCTCTTCCCTGTGGCCTGATGGTACGCCACCGCACCTTCCGTCAGATGCCCGAAGGAATACAGTTCATGGCAGTCCTGCAGATTGGTCCAGCGTTTACCGGGCTGGCGGATGGTAAACCAGGTATTCAGATACCCATCGGGCTGCTGGGCCTTTCCGATGATCTCCACAATTTCATCAATTTCCTTTTCCAGTTCAGGATCCGGGGAGATCATAAGGCGGTAGGCAGCCGCTTCGATCCACTTGCCCACGTCACTGTCCTGGAAAACCATGCCATGGAATTCCCCTTCCTTCAGTCCCGCTGCAATTTTGAAATTTTCCAGGGCATGAGAAGGCTCTGTATCCGGTTCCTCATCCTTAAGGATAGACAGCTGCAGGGGGATCATCCGGTCACACACCTGCCGGATCTTCCCGCTCCAGAATCCGTCTCCAAGCTGGTAATGCATATTGAATCATCTTCCTTATTTAACATATGTCACAGGAGACTGTGACATATGCATATCTTTCCTGCACAGAATCCCTCTGTGCGTTTGATCATCCATATGGCAGACTTAATGCTCAATATTTCCTGATTCGCTGAACTGCCGGATCTTTCTTTTTCCCTTATGCAGAAGCCCGGCCATTTTTTCCCGGCCGGGCCCATGCTGTTTCTTAACCCTTGACAGCTCCGATCATGACACCCTTTTCAAAATACTTCTGAATGAAGGGATATACACAGAGAATCGGAACCGTGGAAACAATGATCACCGCGTATTTCACCTGATCTGCGGAAGACTGTGCATAGCCTCCCTGCACACCGCCGTTGCCGTTGGCGAAGGCTTCATTCTGCAGCAGGATCCTGCGCAGAACCATCTGCAGCGGCTGGATGCTGTTATTGGATGTATAGATCAGTGCATTAAAGTAATCATTCCAGTGGAAAACCGCGTAGTACAGGATTTCCACACTGATGATGGCCTTGCTCAGCGGCAGTACGATGCTTAAGAAGAAACGGAAATGACTGCAGCCGTCCAGGGATGCGGATTCATAAAGGTCATTTGGAATGGTGTTCTGGATAAATGTCCTGGCGATGATCAGGTTATAGGTATTGATGAGCACCATGATCAGCAGTATCCAGGGCGTGTTGATAAGCCCGATCTGGTTGATCTGCATATAGGTGGGGACCAGGCCGCCGGAGAAGTACATCGTAAAGACGAAGTACAGCATGATGATATTCCTGGGCTTGAAATCCGGACGGCTCAGCGCATAGGCAGCCGGCATGGTCACAATCATATTCAGGATCGTGCCGCCCACCACATACAGGAGCGTGTTCCGGTACCCGACCATAATACGGCTGTCCTGGAAAATCTGCTGAAATCCATAGAACCGGATATCCTTGGGCAGAAAGACAACCTCTCCCCGGTTGACCATGTCCGAGTTGCTGATGGATGCAATCACCACGAACCACAGGGGGTAAAGAATCACGATGAAGCAGAGGATGGAGAGAATCAGAACCAGAGCATGGAAGATCCGGTCTGCGGGATCCCTGTCCCGAATCATATTTCTGCTGTTTACAGAAGCGTGGCCTGTCTTTGCCATAATTATCCACCCTCCTTACATCAGTCCGGAACCCGTGATCTTCTTGCTGACATAGTTGGTCAGCATCAGGAACACGAAGTTCACCACATTGGTAAACAGACCCACGGCGGTGGCCAGACTGAACTGAGGTGCGCCGGTGGTGGGAGCCATCAGGTGATAGACATAGGTTGAAATAACTTCGGAAGCCTGTTTGTTCAGCGTGTTCTGCATCAGGAAGATCTTGTCAAACCCGACGTTGAGGATGCTGCCCATGTTCATGATCAGCAGGATCATAATCGTGGGAACAAGTACCGGAAATTCAATATGGATCACGCGCTGCCAGGCGTTTGCACCGTCAATCTTGGCCGCATCATACAGCTGAACATCCACGGAGGACAGGGCAGCGATGTAGATGATGCTGTTCCATCCCATGCTCTGCCAGATACCGCTGCCCACATACATCCAGATGAAATACTGCTTCTGTCCAAGCAGATTGGCGTTTTCCGGCACCAGATGCAGTGCCTTGAGGAAATCGCTCAGCACGCCGCCGCTCTTGGCGAAAAGAACATTCAGCATGGATACCAGAACCACGACGGAGATAAAGTACGGAATATATACCACCGTCTGCAGTGTCCTTTTCCACTTATTGTTCCGGATCTGGTTGATGATGATGGCAAGCACAATCGGTGCCGGGAAACCGAATACAATGCTGGCCAGAGAAATCAGGAAGGTGTTCCGCAGCGTCGTGGAGAACATGGCGCTGTTGAAGTAATCCGAGAAATACTTGAATCCAACCCATTCGCCGCCATAGATGCCTTTTGCAAAATCATACTTGCGGAAGGCCAGCTGTGCGCCATACATGGGCATGTAACAGAAAACAAAGATATACACGATGGCCGGTAGCAGCATGAGCCACAGCTGCCAGTGTGTTTTCAGATGATACCCAATCCCCCGGCCTTTCTTTCCACCTGCTGCTGACATGATAGAACCTCCCAGAAAATGAGGTACGGGATGCGGAAACTCCGCATCCCGCCCATTCATTCATATATCTTACTGTGCTTTCCAGGCATCATATGCCGCCTGACGGATTGCCAGGATCTCCTGCAGACCGTTGGCGTTCACTTCAGCCACATAGTCTTCCCATGTGTCATTGACATCTGCTTCACCGGTCAGCCACAGGCCCCACCAGCTGTCGGTAACACTGGTCACACCAACCTGGAGCTGAGCCAGCGTGTTCTGGTCATCCACGGAATACTTCATCAGGAACTGCGGATAGTATTCCTTGTCCATATCGATGCGGGCGATGGCTTCCTTGTACTGCTCGCGCTCGGCCAGAGCAAAGGCCATATCCTTGGCCATGTCGATCTGCGTTGCCCTGCGGATGTACATGGGGCCGTTGTCAGCAAAGGTGGAAGTCCACTTCCAGGTGCCGTTGTCCGTGTTGGCTTCTGCGGGCGGATCCAGTACCTTGTAATGGTTGTCTGCGACCTTCTCCAGGTTGCCGTCGGTGATGCCGCCGAACAGGGATTCCACAGAGTGCTCAGGCTCATAGAACTTGTCGATGAACTTCATGGCAGCTTCGGGGTTGGCGCACTTGGCGCTCATGGCCACGCGGTTGCTGCTCATGTTCAGGCCGGAGAAGTCATAGGTCCAGCGGGGTTCAGAGGTAGCCAGTTCGTCCACGTCATCCACGAAGGGGCCAACCGGCACATACTGGCTGTACAGGGTGGGGCCGAACTTGTCGGTCTCTTCCCAGCCCAGAACCACACCCACCAGGGCATTGCCGTTGGCGTCGCCGCGGCTGAGGGACTGGAACATGGAATAGTCATTGGTGATGGCGTTGGGATTGATCAGCTTTTCGGCATACAGATCAGCCAGATAGCTCATCATGGCCTTATAGCGCTCGTCCACCGCATAGTTCTTGATCACGCCGTCTTCAGCAAAGTAGGCGTCGGATCCCCAGTTCACCAGCTGGATACCCCAGGAACCGATCAGGTTGGTCAGGGAGTAGGCACTGCCGAACCATCCGTTGAAGTCCATGGGAACTTCATCGTTTGCATCGCCATTGCCGTTGGCATCATTGTCACGGAAGGCAATCAGAACGTTCTTCAGTTCACTCAGGGTAGTGGGAACCTGAAGTCCCAGATTATCCAGCCACACCTTGTTGATGAACATGACGCCGTTGCAGTCCGGCCACTTTCCCTGGAATTTCGGGGTGGCATAGATCTTGCCTTCAGCCGTCTTGGCCAGGGCCAGCGTATCGGGCTCTTCCTCGAACATGGCCTTCACATTGGGAGCATACTGATCGATCAGATCAGTCAGTTCCATGAACAGACCATCGTAGGTGGTATAGTCGCTGTCGCCGGTAGCATTGAACAGCAGGTCCGGAATATCGCCGGTGGCAAACCGGGTGGATTTGACCTGGTTCCAGTCCGTATAGATCTGTTCCCATTCAACGTCCACGCCTGCTGCTTCCTCGATCTCCATCAGCCATTCCATGTCATACACGCTCTGTGTAAGCGGATGCGCGATGAATACTGCGGTCAGCTTTGTTTTTCCCTCTGCTGCGGCAAAGGAAAAGCAGCCAAGGCACATTGCCAGGGCCAGAATCACAGCCAACATGCGTTTCATACTATTTACCTCCTTGATTATCTTCAGCGGAATATGTGTCTCCGCCTTGTTTATGGCACCATTATAGTCAACAGCAAAAACCGTGTCCATAGAAAAACCAGCAAAAGCATGTTGTTTAACGGTAAAATTTTTACCGTTTCTGATATGGAAAATCCGACATGCAGACCGGCTCATTCCTGTATATGCTGTACTGATACTGCCGTTTCTGCCTTCACACCGGGATTATGTGCATGATCAAACCTTCGTGAACTTCTTGCATTCTGTACATACAGACGCTATAATTATCTCACATATTCCATGGTTTCATGGATTTTCCGGCAATTTGTTGGATTTTACGGAGGCCGTTTCTGCATGAATTATGATCTTTTTACCCTTTCATCTGCCCGGAAGGTACTCCTTTGCGGCACCAACATTTATCCCATCCCGGAGTATCATGTGGAGCGGGTCATGAGTGATCACGACCTGATGTACATCTGCGAAGGCACATGGCAGGTGGCCCAGGACGACATCATCTATGATCTCAAGGCCGGGGATGTCATTCTGCTGCGGGCCGGAAGCCATCACTGGGGAACGGGGCTTTGCAGTATAGGCTCGAAGAACATGTTTTTACATTTCAACCATCTTCCGGATGACCAGCTGAATACACATCTTACGGCTGCCGAATGTCAGTCCAACGCATCCGGCAATCTGTTCTGTGTCCAGACGCTGACAAGGTGCGGCATGGACAGTACCATGGATCAGCTCTTTCGTTCCGTCATTCATGTATTCTGGGGGCATCAGGATGACAAGGAACGCCGTCTGACACTGCTTCTGCATGAAATTCTCAATGAACTGGCCTTTGTCGCCCGCAACAGCCAGCCTGAGGCCGCAGCCTGGATCACACGCCTGCTCAACGCCATGAGGGAACAGCAGGATCATTTCTTTTCTCTGTCTGAAGCCGCCGGGATTGCCGGCATGAACGACCGGACATTCTCCAGCCGTTTCAGGAAAATGACAGGAAAAAGCTTCCATCAGTATCAGATGGAAGCCAAACTGAAAACAGCCTATGATGCGCTTCGTACCGGAAGGTATACAGTCCGGGAGGTAGGTCAGCGCCTTGGTTTCACAGATCCCTGCTATTTCAGCCGGGTATTCAGCCGCAGCTTTGGCGTCTCCCCCAGTGAAATCCGCAAGGGTGAACCCAGTGACAATGTGAACCGCCCGCAGATGAAATAGGCATGGCTGCGATGCCGTGTCTTCCTATAAGAATCCCCGGGAAACAATCCCTTATCTCCTCTTCTGCGTATCAAAGTTTCCTTCCGGGCATCCGTTGTAGAAGCAGAAATACCCGGAAAAAGAAAAACGGAAGCGATGAAAATCATCGCTTCCAGGAGTCGAAGTGCCGGGATTCGAACCCGGGGCCTTTTGGTCCCGAACCAAACGCGCTACCAAACTGCGCTACACCTCGGAGAGCCGATAATGGGACTCGGACCCATGACCTGCTGATTACGAATCAGCCGCTCTACCAACTGAGCTATATCGGCGCATCAGCGTGTTGTATTCTAGCAGACATTCCCTGTTTTGTCCAGCCCTTTTTTATACGTTTTCAGTTCAGATACCTTTTTGCCTGTCTTTTGAACCCTTTATGGAACGAGACTGTTTTCTCCTTGTTCTTCTCCGTGCATGCTGTTGATCTTATGGTATTCATGCCGGATTCACTCTGTTTCGTGCCTGTATGCTTCCCTTTCCCCGCCTTCTTCCTGTTCTTTCGTTATGCTTCCGTTCATCTCATTTTTCTTGACGCACGCATGCAGTATGATTATGATTCTGTATGTTGTTCCCGGAACCCTGATTGGATCCTTTACCATGTTGCGCGCCAGAAAGGATGTTTGTATGGGCATTGTCGTCATCGGTTCCAGTTTTATCGATATCAAGGGCTATCCGAATTCCCAGTATATACCCGCAGGCAGAAACGTGGGCAGAGTCATTACCGTACAGGGAGGCGTTAGCCGCAACATCGTGGAAGACATTGCCAATGTAGGACTGCAGCCTGCTTTCGTTTCCCTGACAGATGATACGCCCCTGGGGCGGGACATTATCGACAGACTGAACCAGCATCACGTGGATACCCGCTACATCGACATTGTCCCGGATGGCCTTGGTATATGGCTCGCCATCTTCAACAACGCCGGTGATGTCATCTCCTCCATCTCCAAACGTCCTGACCTTATGCCCATCATGGATACACTGACTGCCCACGGGGATGAGATCATTTCCCAGGCGGATTCCGTAGCACTTGAAGTGGATATTGAGGAACCCATTCTCAGGGAGGTTATCCGTCTGGCAGACAGGTACGGGAAAAAAGTCTATGCCGCCGTTTCCAATATGTCCCTTGCCGTGGAAAGACGCGACCTGATCATGAAATGCGGCTGCTTTGTATGCAACCAGCAGGAGGCAGGCATCTTCTTCTCGGAAGACTACAGTAGTTATACGCCGGAAAGACTCAAATCCATTCTGCCCGAAAAGATCCGTTCAGCCCGGATCGAGAAGATTGTGGTCACCATGGGCGAAAACGGTGCGGTCTATGCCTCCCAGGACGGAGAACTCGGTATCTGCCCCGCCGTACGGGTGGATGTCATGGACACAACCGGCGCCGGAGATTCCTTTTTTGCCGGTGTCATCATCGGCCTGACCTATGGAAAGTCCCTCTCTGCTTCCTGCAGCATCGGCTCCCGCCTGGCAGCTTCCGTCATCGGCACCAGGGAAAGCGTCTGTCCCAATTTCCATCCCGAAGAGTTCGGCATCTCTGTTCCGGACAGAGCGTAAAACTGCACTGTCGCAGGACGGAACATTCCTTCCCCCATTCAGTATCATTTCTTCACGAAAACAAATGCAGCCCTTTGCTGCATACAGAACTTCACATCATACAGAAAAGAGGGAGAGGCACAGCACATGCTGGCCTCTCCTTCTTTCAGAATTCATCCGGTGCGCACTCATGCTTTACGCTTCCGTCACGGTAGGTACGTTCATAGGGATCGTCAGGCTCATATGCATCCTGATCATTCCCTGCCCCGTTTCCGTCCCGGTCCGGCAGCATGCTGTCCGCATCGTCTGCCCAGGCTTCTTCCACCCTGCGCTTTTTCTCATCCGGCATGAATTATCCCTCCTTACCATTCAGATATGCCAGATTTCTGTCAATCAGTTCACACCTCTGAAGAACGCAGTCTGCGCTCCTTCCCGCATCCTCTGGTGTGTTGAACACATAGTCCACAAACCTCTCTGTATCCGTGGACGCCACGTGCAGCCTCGTGTCCGCACTGGCGTAATAGATATAGATCCGGCCGTCTTCCGCTTTAATTGCCCCGTTGGTAAACACCACATTGGAAACGTCGCCCGGTCTCTCCCTTCCAAGAGGTGCGATGAGATACCCGCCGGGCTCTGCAATCACCCTGGACGGATCCTGAAGATCCGTGGCAAAGGCATAAATGACATAGCGCAGACCCGCTGCCGTATTCCGCACGCCATGAGCAATGTGGATCCATCCCCTGTCTGTCCGGATGGGCACCGCACCGGCACCGTTCTTCGCCTCCGTGATGGTGTGATAGCGTCTGACACTGGTCATCTTCTCTTCATCTATGACAGCATGGCAGATATCATCACACAGGCCAAACCCTATGCCGCCGCCTGAACCCGTGTCAATAAAGTCATCCATGGGCCGGGTATAGAAGGCATACTTGCCGTTCACAAATTCCGGGTGCAGCACCACATTGCGCTGCTGAGGGGAATTGAGAGTTGTGAGGTTCTCAAGCCTCTCCCAAGTCTTCAGATCTTTCGTCCTGACAATGCCAGCTGCAGCTACGGCTGCCGAAAGATCCCTGCTGGTTCTGTCCTTGCTCTCGGAACAGAAGATGCCGTAGATCCAGCCGTCTTCATGCTGTGTCAGGCGCATATCATACACATTCGTCTCATCCGGGCAAGTATCCGGGAGTCTGATGGGATAGTCCCAGAACCGGAAGCCGTCCACACCGCTGTCAGACTGGGCCACGGCGAAAAAGCTTTTCCTGTCATTCCCCTCCACCCTGGCCACAAGAGTAAACTTCCCATCCAGCATCAGGGCACCGCTGTTGAACACCGCGTTGACACCCAGGCGTTGCATCATGCGGGGATTGGTTGACGGATTCGCATCATACATCCAGAAGGGCGGGATATGCTCCCTTGTCAGCACCGGATATTCCCAGCGGTCAATGATGCCGTTGTAGAAACGCTGGTTGAGTCTGTTGGGCCTGCGAATCAGGGATTCATAGGCACTGTTCAGTTCAGCATACGTTTTCATATGGTCTTATTTCTCCTTATGATTGGATTTGAAGAGACTGTTTCTTTCCGGGCCCGAACATACAGAAATGCCAGCCGGAATCTTACACACCGGTCTTTCTGCATGGAAAGGGCATGCGGAAAAAACGATTTCCTGTCCGGCCGCCCAGAGTGACTTTTCTGCACACCTGTCCTGACGGTCTTTTCTGTCATGAATTCTGCATGACTGTATTCTGTCTTCGTTATAAATCTGTCAGTATTTTACTGCCTTTTCCTGCATTGTGCAAGTCTTGTCCCGATCTGTATATCCATCCGGTTCACACAATGCACTTCATGGAAATTGTGCCTTGATCTTTCTCTTTATTTGGCGTAGCATTCCCCTTGTATGAATTCGTTTTATGCAGTTTATTTAAGATAGCCCCTCTATGCGGAAACACCTGCCCTGCAGAAGTTATATGCACCGGCCCAACATGGTTTCTTCAGATGTACGTTTACCGTACTTCACGGTCCACATGCCGCTGTTTTCAGAAAGAAGGTTCAGATATTGTCAGGTACACAGTATACCATCATGTATGGGAAGGACTTCACAACCTATTCCCAGCAGCTTCCAAAGGAAGCCAGACTTAAAATGGACAAAGCCATTGACAGGATGATGCACAATTCGGATGCATCCGGACTGAATCTGGAAAAACTCAGAAACAGCAGTCTCTATTCCACGCGTCTGGATGACAGGTACCGGTTCATCGTCGGCATACTCGGTGAAGGGAACATCATGATCCTTCTATATGTGGAAGAACATGACAAAGCCTATGCCTTCGCTGAAAAGTACAAGCTGGAGATCAACGAGGGAACAGGCAGCCTGCAACTGGTCCAGAAGGCTCCTCCAAGAATGTCCAAATCGGAAACCGACAACCGTCCCAGGTCCCGGCTTCAGGCTCTGTCCGATCTGGACTTTGTCACTCTGGGGGTTCCTGAAGAGCACTGGCAGCAGCTTCGGGAAAAGGTTTTCACCACCCAGCAGCTTACAGGTTTTAAGGACTATGTTTCAGAAAATGCTTATATGGTTCTGGAACTGATCCTGACCGGTGAGCAGGTAGATGAAGCTATGGGATTTTATCATTCACTGACTGCCGAGGTTTTGCCTGCCACAGTTAAAGAGAAAGAACCTCTGTTTGCCAAATATACTGCAGAGGACCTTCTGAGTGTGGGCATCCCTGCTGACAACATTGATACGGTCAGAATCATCTCATCTGAGAAAGAACTGGAAGCTGTTGCACCCACCCTGCCGGAACTTGCCCGTCAGTCCCTTTATGCCCTGAAAAGTGGTGAAAAAATAGAAAACCTGCGTAAAACCACCTTTCACAGCCATAAGAAAACTGACAAGGCCCCTGTTCTTGAGGAATCTTTGTCCAGTCCCATCACCCTGGCTGAATTTGCGCCTCTCGACAGCGAACAGGCCCTGAAGGCCATCACAGAATATCCCAACGACAGATGGCGGGTCTTTCTGCATCCCAACCAGTCTGAATCCATTCAGCAGAATTTCAATGGTCCTGCCCGTATATACGGCGGAGCCGGCACCGGAAAAACCGTGGTGGTGGTCCACAGGGCAAAACGCTTTGCTGCCATGTGCCAGGGAGGGGAAAAAATCCTGGTTACCACCTACGGAAAGACACTGACCCATGATATAGAAACAAGGCTGAAAACGCTCTGCAGTCCGGAAGAGCTTGAACATATTGAAGTGTCCACTGTGGATTCCCAGACCTATAACCTGAGCCGCAGATACCTTCATGTAAACCTGCGCTATTCCAAAAGCCGGAACAACAGTTTCGGCCTTGAGGATGCCTGGAAGCTGGCTCTTGCCGAAACCGGCTTCAAGGATGCTTTCACAGTGGACTTCTGCATGGCAGAATGGCAGGATGTGATCCAGGCACAGAACATTGCATCTTTGGATGCCTATCTTGCAGCATCACGTGCAGGTCGTGGGAAAGTACTGCAAAAAAACCAACGCCAGCAATTCTGGACAGTTACGCAGAGTTATGTGGATATCTGCCGGAAACACAGCATCATGGATGCGGATACTGCCCAGAACCGGCTTGCCGGCCTGCTTTCAAAGGACCATTCCTTTACATATTACACGACAGTACTCATTGACGAATGCCAGGATCTTCGTCTCCCAGCCCTTCGTCTTCTCCGGGCCCTGGCAGGTCCTGAGCGTCCCAATGACATTTTCGTCTCCGGTGACACACGTCAGAGGATCTATACCCCAAAACTTCCTTTCAATATGAGCGGCATCCGGATCTCCGGCCGTTCCTCGCCGCTGAAACTCAATTACCGTACCACCGAAGAGATTTACAGGTTCGCCATGCGCCTGCAGGATGCAATCACCTATGACGACGGTGACGGAAACAAACTGGAACATGATAAGGCAGTGTGCATCTTCCACGGCCCTCAGCCAAAAGTCCTGTCCTTCCCGGACGCTGCCAGTGAAGCTTCCTCTGTGGTTTCCAGGATCCGTTCCCTCCTGAACCGAAACGTGGACAGCCGGGAAATCTGCATCATGCTGAGATCCCAGAAGCTCTATAATCCCTTTATTTCAGAGCTCAAGCGCCAGGACATTGCGTATCTTGAGGTCACAAGCCAGCAGGCGGATGAGGACACGATCCCCGGCATCCGCCTTATGTCGCTCCACAGGGGCAAGGGGCTTGAATACTCCTACGTTTTTCTTCCCTGCCTTCAGGATGGCATCCTGCCTCCGAAACAGGATATGGACAAAGCCGGGACCCAGGAAGAGAAGGATGAAATCATGCTGAAGGAGAGAAACCTCCTGTCCGTTGCCATCACCAGAGCAAAAAGAGAGGTTTTCCTTTCCTATTCGGGCAAGCCTTCTGTCCTCCTTGCTTCCCTTCAGGCATCTGATCCCGTCTGATTTCTTCTCACAATTGCACATGGATGCAGCAACTCCAACCCAACCGATAAAATATTGATGCAAAAGCTGAAAGCGCGCAAATACATCCGTGCTTTCAGCTTTTGCATTGTGATTGGATCGTTACTGTGTTTTCTTAAACGTGCTCTGTTTTATCATATTTAGTTCTCAATTATGATCTGAGTCATCATTTTTCCCTTTACACAACAATTTTGATATGTATAATCATAATTGATTTTGATCCGTACAAGATGCATCCATATGGTACCGGAAACTGCTCATCCGCAGGCATTATTATCGTTTCCTTTCGGTTCTGGAAGCTGTTGTTCTCAGAGCCGATAAAAATATTTAAGGAGGTCCATTTGTATGAAAAAGTTCTTAGCTCTTCTTCTGGCAGCTGTTATGCTGGCATCCCTTGCTACCGCTGTGGCAGAGGAAAAGACCGTTCTGACCATGTGGTGCATTGCCACCGAGAGTGACGCAAACCGTCCTGCCTATGAGCAGGCCATCGCCGAATACGAAGCGGCACATCCGGACGTGACCATTCAGTGGGAAGCCTTTGAGAATCAGTCCTACAAGACCAAGATCAAGGCTGCCATGTCTGATCCCGACTCCCTGCCGGACATCTTCTTCACCTGGGCCGGCGCTTTCCTGGGCGACTTTGCTGACATGGGCACCGCCTACTGCCTGGACGAAGCCTACAAGCCCTTTGCTGATCAGCTGCCTGAAGTGATGCTGCAGAACGCCACCTACGGCGGAAAGCACTATGGCGTGCCGCTGACCATGAACATCGTTGCCATGTTCGCCAACATGGACCTGCTGGCCAAGGCTGGCTGGGATCATGTGCCCCAGACCTATGAAGACCTGACCGCCTGCTGCGATGCCCTCGTAGCTGCCGGCATCACCCCCTTCGGCTGCGCCGGCAAGGAAACCTGGTGCGTGACCGAATATCTTGAGCCCATCATGGAAAAGACCATCGGCTACGAAGCCCTCAACGAGATCTTCGCCGGCCGTGCCACCTGGAACAACGAAGGCGTTGCCAAGTCTGTTGCCACCTTCCAGGACATGATCAACAAGGGTTACTTCGATCCCAACGGCATGGCTCTTGGCAATGACGAAGTCAAGGCCAACTTCATCGCCGGCAAGTATGCTTTCTATCAGAATGGTTCCTGGAACTGCGGCGAAATCAACGATGCTGAAGGCAACTTCGAGGTTGCTCTCTTCCCCGTGATGGATTCCGAAAAGGCTACCTATAGCCAGGTCATCGGCGGACCTTCTGACACCCTGGCTGTTTCTTCCCATTCCAAGAACGTCGAACTGGCTGCCTCTGCCGCTTTCGAGCTTGGCCGCGGCATCTGCCACTATGGCTATCTGGCCGGTTCCGGTCTGCCTGCCTGGACACCTGACTACGACACCAGCGCTGTGAAGAAGCTGGTGTCCGACGTTGCCGATATGGTTGCTGCTGCTGACGGCATGGTGCTCTTCGGAGACACTGCCATGAGCGCTGATCCTGCCAACATCTATCTGGACTATGTGTCCCAGGTTTATGGCTGCGTTCTGGACGGCAATGACTTCATCAACGGTCTTGCAGGCGATCTGCAGTAACTTCTGCTTCATCTGAAACAGATTCATTCGGAGACGGTCCCTGCAAGGGCTTCCCATGCGGGGACCGTCTCCATCTTTTTGTGAAAGTGAGCGCAACCATGAAAAGAACGATTGGCTACAGGCTCAGTATCTTTGTCTTCCTTCTGCCGGCCCTTCTGCTGTTCATCGGGATCCTCATCGCCCCGATCTTCATGTCCGCCTACTACAGTTTCTTTAACTGGAAGGTGGGCTATCCGCTGGAGGACTTCATCGGGATCGGCAATTATACGGAGCTGTTCACAAGCAAGTCCATCGGGTTTATCCATGCCCTGAACAATTCCCTGCTCTTGGCTCTTTTTTCCGTCTTTATCCAGCTGCCTCTGGCACTTCTTCTGGCCCTGAAGCTGGGTAAGAAGATCCCCGGTGAGCGGGCGTTCCTTTCCATCTATTTCATGCCCGTGCTGATCTCCACCGTGGTTATCGGTCAGCTGTGGACAAAGATCTACAATCCGGAATACGGTCTGCTCAATGTGTTCCTGCGCTCTGTGGGACTGGAGAGCTGGACCCGGATCTGGCTGGGCACCAGAGAGACCGCTCTGGGCGCCTGCTTTGTGCCCATCCTCTGGCAGTATGTGGGCTATCACATGCTGCTGATGTACGCCGGCGTCAAGGGCGTGCCCACGGAACTGACGGAGGCTGCCATGCTGGACGGCTGCTCCGAGGGCCAGGTGAACCGGTACATCATCATCCCCTATATCAAGCCCATCCTGAAGGTTTCCGTGATCTTCGCCGTCACCGGCTCCCTCAAGTCCTTCGACCTGATTTACGTTCTGACCAACGGAGGCCCCTTCCATGCCACGGAAGTGCCCAGCACCCTGATGATCAGCATGCTGTTTCTGCGCAACCGCTACGGCATGGGCAGCACCATTGCCATTATGCTGATCCTGCTGTGCTTTGCCTTCGCTCTTCTGATCAATCTTGCCTTCAGGGAGGACAAATAAGATGATGCGTAAGGAACATATCAAGACGCCCGTCACGGATAAGAAGGTGCACTTCTCCACCATCCTCATCTATGCCGGTCTGATCATCTGGGCACTTATCAGCATTTTCCCCGTTTACTGGATGCTGACCTTCTCACTGAAAAACAACGCCGAAATCTTCGGCGAAAACGTGGCAGGCCTTCCGAAATACTGGCTGTGGAGCAACTATGTGCAGGCCCTGAACACCGGCCACATGTATGTGTACTTTTTCAACAGCATCATTGTGGCGGCTGCCACCATCCTCATCACCATTGTGGCTTCCTTCATGTCCACCTATGCCATGACAAGGCTTGTGTGGAAGGGCCGCAAGACCATGAACAAATTCTTCATGCTGGGCCTGACCATCCCCATCCATGCCTCCATTGTTCCCATTTATGTAACCCTCTCCAAAATGCACATGCTCAGCACCTACTGGGCCGTCATCATTCCCTACGCCGCCTTCTCCCTTTCCATGGGCATCCTGATTTCCACCGGTTTCATGGGGGACATCCCCTATGACCTGGATGAGGCAGCCTTCCTGGACGGCTGCGGGGTATGGGGCATTTTCCTGCGGATCATTGTCCCCCTCATGACCCCGGCTCTGGCAACAGTTGGTATCTATACCTTCCTGCAGTGCTGGAACGAGCTTATGTTCGCCAATGTCTTCATCAGCGACGACAGGATCAAGACACTGCCTGTGGGCGTGCAGGCCCTGTCGGGACAGTATACCACAGACTGGGGCCCCATTGGCGCCGCCCTGTCCCTGGCCACCATTCCAACCCTTCTGGTGTATGTGTTCCTGAGCAAGAGGATTCAGGACAGCTTCATCGCAGGCGCCGTCAAAGGCTGAGATGTTATCCAAAAAAAGAACGACCGCCCTTCCCCTGAACGGAGAAGGGCGGTTCATCGTCTTACGGGATCTGCAGTTTCTTCTTTGGCTGGTTGAACTTCTGGATCATCCGGATCCAGTCATCGTCGATCTGGTACTGGGTGATCTTCACCTCATATGCTGCGGCACCCTGGGGCTGCATATAGTCCAGGGTCTTCCAGACATAGGCCTTTGTGGATTCACCGGGGTTCAGGGTTTCCCGGTACACCATACGGAATGTTCCGCTGTTGTCCCGGCTGTTGCATGGCACGGGGTTCCCGTCCCTGTCAAGGGCGATAATCTCTGCTGTCACGGCGGTAATGGTCAGGTCGCTGGTATTCTCTACGGAAAGGTGGATGCCGTTCCCGTCAAGAGTGGCCTGTCTTAGGGCCACAGCGTGGTCCCATTCCCCGATCCTGACCACAATGGAGGTGGTAAGGCCGCCGTCCTCCGCGGTGCCAGTCACCACGGTTTCGCCTTCGGATACGCCTGTGATCCTGACCCGGTTGGGCATTTTTTCAAGAGGTGCCACTGTTGCCACGGAAGGATCCGAGCTTTCCCAGGTCATGTTGTGGTTGGTGTACTTGTCCGGTTCAAACACGGCGGTGCAGGTATCCGATTCCTTCACATTGATATACGCGTACTGCCGCTTCATATGGATGTTTTCCGCATGCTGGAAAACGGTCATCTTAAGCCTGGCCCTGTGGTTGGTACCGTCGGTGGTTATCGCATTGACGGTGGCTTCACCGGCCTTGACCCCGGTGACAACGCCCATGGAGCTGACCTTTAAGATGCGCTCATCGGAGGACTGGAAGGTCACGGACTTGTTGCTGGCATTTTCCGGAATCACATTCCAGGAAAGCTTGGCCTTGCTGTCCACATACACCACCGGAGCCGGACCGAAGGTCAGGTCCTTCACAGGCTGGTTGACGAACACCCGGGCCTTGGCTTCCACCTTGCCGGAAACTTTGCTGGTACAGATGAGATCGCAGGTACCCACGGATACACCCGTGACACGGCCCTGCTCATTGACGGTGGCAATGTTTTTGTCGGAGGTTGTCCAGGTCACCCGCTTGTCATTGGTGTTCTGGGGCAGCACCGTGGCGTGCACCACCGTATTTCTGCCTGCATCCACCGTCACCTCTGTCCTGTCAAGGGTGATGGATTCCGCGCCCTGGGTCACTTCCATACTGACGTTGGCCCGGGTGCCGGACCCGTCCAGTGCGTTGGCAATGATACGCACATATCCGCGCTTGAGGCCCGTGACAACACCGTTTTCATCCACGGTGGCAATGCTCGTGTTTTCAGAGGACCATTTGACCGCCTGAATCGAGGCATCCTCCGGCTGGAAGGCAGGCGTAAGCCTGACCGTTCCGCCCACCGTAACCGTTTTTTCGGAAGCGGAAACGGAAATGCGGTTAACCCTCTGAATCACCAGGACCCGGATGTTCTGAAAAGCGGATGGGTCGTAGGCGCTTGAGATGGTCAGCACCG